>JAGRMT010000110.1 GCA_020441125.1 Roseivivax sp. | reverse complement strand
ACCCGCGGCGCCGAGGTCAGCCGCCCGGCCGCGCGCGTGTTGGACGAGGCGCGCGAACTGGTTGATCGCGGCGTGCGCGAGATCACCCTGCTGGGCCAGAACGTCAACGCCTATCATGGCCATGACGGCGGGCTGGCCGGGCTGATACACGCGCTGGCCGAAATCGACGGGCTGGCGCGCATTCGATTTACCACCAGCCATCCCAACGACATGGACGAGGCGCTGATCGCCGCGCATCGCGATTGCGACAAGCTGATGCCCTATCTGCATCTGCCGGTGCAGTCGGGATCGGACCGGATCCTGAAACGGATGAACCGCAGCCACACCCGCGACGACTACTTCCGCCTGATCGACCGGCTGCGCGCGGCGCGGCCCGACCTGCATCTGTCGGGCGATTTCATCGTCGGCTTCCCCGAAGAGAGCGATGCAGATTTCGCGGATACGATGGACCTGATCGAACGGGTCGGTTACGGCTCGGCCTTCTCGTTCAAGTACTCCACCCGCCCCGGCACCCCGGCGGCCGAGCGCGCGCAGCTGCCCGAGGATGTCAAGGACGCCCGCCTTCAGGCGTTGCAGAGCCTGATCACCCGCCAGCAACGCGCGGTGCAGGACAGCATGGTGGGCCGCACCGTTTCGGTTCTGTTCGAGAAGCCGGGCCGGTTGCCGGGCCAGATGGTGGGCAAGTCCGAATACCTGCATGCGGTTCATGTCGCCGCGCCGGATGTGCCGGTGGGCGCGCTGCGCGCGGTGCGGATCGTTGAAAGCGGGCCGAACTCGCTGAAAGGCGTGCTGGCGTAATCCGTCCTTAACCCTTTCCTGCTATTGCCGGACACAAATCCTGGGCCTGGCCCGATTGCCGCCTACCTCATGCCGGGGGTGGCGCTACAAGTTGTGTTTTAGGCTTCACACCCCAATACGCTTCGTCCATAGTCATGGGGCATTCGGCGGGGTGCGTGGATCGCATTTACGAATCCTGGGGTAGAACAATGGCGCTTTGGACAAGACTTTCCGGTGTGACGGCCGCGCTGGCCCTGGCCGTGTCCCTGGTGCCGGCGGCGCAGGCACAAAGCGTGGAGCGCGGCCAGAAAAGCGGCACAATCGAATGGGGCCTCTACGTCGATCCCGATGGCTGCATGCACTGGTGGGCCGATGGCGGGGTTGAGGGTTACATGGTCTCTCGGTTGAACCCAAAGACGGGCAAGCCCGTGTGCCTGAAAAAGGAAACCTGCTACGTCGGCCCGTCCGATACGCTCTTTGCCACCGACAGCGCGCTGCTGAACCGCGCCGCGCTCGACCGGCTGAAGAAGGTGTTCACCCAGAAGGGCGTCTTTGGTTATGCCGTCTACGGCCATACCGACAACCGCGCCAGCCACGCCCACAATCAGCGCCTGTCCGAACAACGCGCCGCCGCCGTGGCAACCTATGGCCGCTCGGTCGGCGCGGTGATCGAATACCAGGCCGGCTTTGGCGAAACCCGCCCGCGTGCGACCAACCGGACCGCCGCCGGGATGCAACAGAACCGCCGCGTCGAAATCGTCTGCTACAAGTGGTGACGCCATGAACCTGCCCCTGACCCTGGCCGGACTGGCCGCCGTACTTACCCTGGCCGCCTGCACCGAAGGGATCGAAGGAACCACCTCCTATGCCGGGCCAAACTCGGTGATTGCCACCAATGTCGACAAAGGCACCGACCAGGGCTCGCTCGATGGGGTCGTGCCCGGCATCGCCTACACGCCGGACGGCTGCCAGGTGCTGATCATCGACGACGGCGTCGAAGGCTATGCCGACAACCGCTACGATCCGGTCACCGGCCTGCCGGTGTGCAACGACCGCTACCCGCCGGGGACCGTGGTCGGGCCCTACCACTCCGGAACCGAAGGCATCCGCGACCAGGTCCCCGGTTCCTCGGGGCGGCGCGTGGTCGTCCGCAAGTGATCGCTTCGGCGGCGCCGCTGGCCCGGTCGCGGCCCGGCTTGGCTTCCTCATATGCCCATCTATTGACGGGCCGCGCGCCAAACGCCCGCGCGGCCCGCATCCCTTCGTGCATTCGGGGTTGCGCGTGCCCGCGCGCCTTGGCACCCTGCCGTCAAACCCTTGGCTGGAGTTTTGCGTGACCACCGGCACCTTGACCGAATCCGTCCTGGAATTTCCGAACAACCGTCTCCTGATCGACCTGTGCGGCGAATATGACCGCAACCTGACCGAGATCGAATCGCGTCTTGGCGTGCAGATCCTGCGGCGCGGCAACCGCCTGGCGGTTTTCGGGGATGAGGCCGCCCGCGCCGAGGCGGCGGACGTGTTGACCAAGCTGTACCAGCGCCTCGAAGCCGGCCGCGACGTCGAGGCGGGCGATATCGACCGCGAGTTCCGCATGGCCGCCCCCGTGGCAGAGCCAGAGGACCAGCTTGAGATGTTCAGCGCAGGCAAGGTCGAGATCAAGACCCGCCGCAAGCTGGTTGAGCCGCGCACAGAGGCTCAGAAGGCCTACGTGCGCAATCTCTTCGCCAACGAGCTGTGCTTCGGCATCGGCCCGGCCGGCACCGGCAAGACCTACATCGCCGTCGCCGTGGGCGTGAACATGCTGATCAACGGCGTGGTCGACCGCATCATCCTCAGTCGCCCCGCCGTCGAGGCAGGTGAACGGCTGGGCTTCCTGCCCGGCGACATGAA
>JAGRMT010000109.1:10312-12268 GCA_020441125.1 Roseivivax sp. | reverse complement strand
CGCCTGTTCGGCGAATTGCGCATGGCCGGCTTCAACACCGGCATCCTCAGCTCAAAGCTCTGAGCCGCGCAGCACCCGCCGTAGCCAGCGTGCCAGATAGCGCACCGGCCAGCGCAGCACGCTCATCCCGGCCGCCAGGACCAGAAGCCCGATCACCGGGCCGTTCTGCCAGAACACGAATAGCACGATCGGCAGCCCCAGCGCGATCAGCGCATAGGCCCGGGTCCAGTGGTTGTCTCGCGACGGGATCATGGCCAGCACGTTCGCCGCCAGGGCCCAGACGAAAGCCAGAACCAGCGACAGCGTCATCGGCGGATCAGGCGCGCGCCGGCTGAATGCGGCGCAGCAAGGCAGCCAGCGGGCGGCGCATCACCGAACCGGCGCCCGCCGCGCAAAACGCCCCGGCCAGCAGCCCATCGGACCACAGCACCCAACTCACCAGCAGCGGTGCGGTCACCATCAGGGCCAGCGCCGGAAGCCTTTGCCGCCCGGCCGGCAGCATCGCCACGGCACTGGCGGCCAGCACCCAGAAACAGGCCATGATCAGCGCAACACTCATACCCGTCTCTCCCCAACGGCCGGCGCATCGGCGGGCCAGAGCATCCGGTGGCTCCGCCCCCCTCCCGGGTCCGGACCGATACTCCGCCGCTGGCGCCTCGCGGCGACCGGCGCCGGATTTACCATAATATGGCAAGCCAATACCACGCGCCCTGCCGCTGCGGCAAGCTCCGAAAACGCGGCCTTCGCGCCGTCCTTCCCCGTTCGGACACCGTCCGCCGTCCGGGACCGCCCCTTTGGCTTCTTCTTGCCAAAAATACCCGGCAACGAAATCCGCCCGGCCGTTACGCCGATCAAAAGCGGCAAGAAACCGGCGCCAACACTGGTAGGGTGGGTTTTCAACCCACCGCCCGGATCACGCCGCCGCCTTGCCCAGCCGTTCAGGCAGGCCGTTGGCCCAGGCCGAGATGGTGCCGGCGCCCAGGCAAACCACCATGTCGCCCGGCCGGGCCTGCTCGCGGACCAGCCGCTCCAGGTCGTCCTCGGACAGGATGGCGCGGGCATGTCGGTGGCCGTGGCGGACCAGCCCGGCGACCAGGTCGTCGCGGGTGGCACCGGGGATCGGATCCTCGCCTGCGGCATAGACCTCGGCTATGGCCACCACGTCAGCCTCGTTGAAACAGGCGCAGAAATCGTCGAACAGCGAATGCAGCCGGGTATAGCGATGCGGCTGGTGCACCGCGATCACCCGCCCGTCGCAGGCCTGGCGCGCCGCCTTCAGCACCGCGGCGATCTCGACCGGGTTGTGGCCGTAATCGTCGATGATGGTCACGCCGTTCACCTCGCCCACCTTGGTAAAGCGCCGGTTGACCCCGCCGAACTTGGCCAGCGCCTCGCGGATCTCGCCCGCCTTCATCCCCAGGTGCCGCGCCACGGCGACAGCGGCCAGAGCGTTTGACACGTTGTGATCCCCCGGCATCGGCAGGGTGCAGCCCTCGATCACCATGTCCTCGGCCTGCAGCGCAATGTCGAAATGCGCGATCCCGCGCTCATAGCGCAGGTTCTGCGCGCGCACGTCGGCCTGGGCGTTGAAGCCGTAGGTAACCACACGGCGGTCAGTGATCTTGCCCACCAGCGCCTGCACCTCGGGGTGATCGGTGCAGCAGACGGCCAGCCCGTAGAACGGGATGTTCGACACGAAGTCCAAAAACCCCTTGCGCAGGTTGTCGAGCGATCCCCAATGCTCCATGTGCTCTGGGTCGATGTTGGTGACGATGGCGATGGTGGCGGGCAACCGGTTGAAGGTGCCATCGCTTTCGTCGGCTTCCACCACCATCCATTCGCCCTGCCCCATCCGCGCGTTCGAGCCATAGGCGTGGATGATCCCGCCGTTGACCACGGTCGGGTCGATCCCGCCCGCGTCCAGCAGCGTCGCGACCATGGTCGTGGTCGTGGTCT
>JAGRMT010000109.1:0-10252 GCA_020441125.1 Roseivivax sp. | reverse complement strand
CCAGCATCTCGGCCCGGCGCACCACGGGCAGGCCGCGGCGGCGCGCCTCGTCCAGTTCCGGGTTGCCGCGCTTGATGGCAGACGAGATCACGATCACCTCTGCGCCTTGCAGGTTATCGGCGCGCTGACCTTCGAAGATGGTCGCGCCCAGCTTGGCCAGCCGGTCGGTGATCTTCGACGCCTTCAGGTCCGACCCCTGCACCTGGTAACCCAGGTTCAGCAGCACCTCGGCGATGCCAGACATGCCGATGCCGCCAATTCCGACAAAGTGGATGGGGCCCACATCGGTGGGCAA
Source organism: Roseivivax sp. (assembly GCA_020441125.1). Lineage (GTDB taxonomy): Bacteria > Pseudomonadota > Alphaproteobacteria > Rhodobacterales > Rhodobacteraceae > Mesobacterium_A. Next base: position 9,957 of record JAGRMT010000109.1, on the reverse strand, counting down.
TTTGGTGACGGCTGCTGCGTTCATGACTGTTCCGCTCGGCTTGTTATGGGTTTTGCCTGACCCTACCACATCTGGTGGCTTTCGGGGAATGGCGCGCGTTCTGCCACAGCCGGGCTGCGGCGACAATGCACCATGCCGCAACGCGGCGAAATTCAGCCGGCGGCCTGCTCTGCCAGCCGCTCGACAAGTGCCGCCAGTTCCTCGGCCGCCTCGGGCCGGGCCACCGACAGCGCCGCGTTGGCCATGTGCAGGGCTCCGGACGGATCGCCAAGAACCGCCGCGATCGCTTCGGCCAGGCTGTCGACGGTCAGCTTGCTTTCGGGGATGCGGATCGCCGCGCCCGCCTCGACCAGCCCGCGCGCATTGGCGGTCTGATGATCGGCGGTGGCGGCGGCATAGGGGATCAGAATCGCAGGCCGCCCGATGACCGAAATATCGGCGACCGACGAAGCACCCGAGCGCGAAATCACCAGTTGCGCCTCGGCCATGCGCTCGGGCACGTCGCCAAAGAATGGCTGCACATCGGCGCGAATGCCGTTCTCGTCGTAAAAACTGGTGACGCGGGACTGGTCTTCGTCCCGGGCCTGGTGGCTGACGCGCAGGTGCTGCAACAGCCGCATCGGCAGCGCGGCAATCGCCGGCGGCACGACATCCGACAGGATGCGCGCGCCCTGGCTACCGCCGATCACCAGGATCGACATCGGATAATCGCCCGGCACGATATAGCCTGCGCCGGCGCGCTCGCGCACGGCCTGGCGCACCGGGTTCCCGATGTGGATACCCTCGACGCCTTCGGGCAGGTCCGTCGGCCATGTGCCGCAGGCCACCGCGTTGACGCGACGGGCGAACTGCCGGTTGACCTTGCCCAGCACGCCGTTCTGTTCGTGGATCATGCGCGGGATACCCAGCAGCAGCGCCGCGCCCAGCGCCGGGATCGACGGATAACCGCCGAAACCCACCACCACGTCGGGCCGGTCACGGCGCATCCGCGCGGCCATCGAGACCACGCCGGCGGCGATGCGAAAGGGCACAACCGCGCGCGCGACCAGACCGCCGCGCGCGAACGTGGCCGAGGAGACCTGCTCGATCTCGACGTCTTTGGGAAAGCCACCGGTATAGCGCGCGCCGCGCGCATCGGTCGACAGCTTCACGCGCCAGCCACGACGCAGCATCTGCTCGGCCAGCGCCTGCGCCGGGAACATGTGCCCGCCGGTACCGCCAGCGGCGATGATCAGAAACGGACGGCGCAAACGCTCCGCCATGCCTTACCTCGCTTCCCTGCCTCCGGCCCCGTCCGCACCCGAAACCGGGCACGGAGGCGCCTCAGACGTGGGCGCGGCCTCTCAGAATATCGCCAATTTCGCCTTGCGGGCGGGTCCTTGTAAAGGCCAACAACATGCCCACGGCGATCCCGCCGGCGATAAGCGAGGATCCGCCATAACTGACAAAGGGCAGCGTCATTCCCTTGGCGGGCAGCAACCGAACCGCCACGCCCAGGTTGATCATCGCCTGAACGCCGAAGGTGCAGGCCAGACCGGTGCCGGCCAGGCGGATGAAGGGATCGCGCTCGCGCATCAGCCGGTAGAGCGAGCGGACCACGATGAAGCCGTAAAGCGCAATGATCAGCAGCACCAGCACCAGGCCGTATTCCTCGGCCGCGACGGCGATGATGAAATCGGTATGGGCGTCCGGCAGGCTCCACTTCACCTGCCCCTCGCCGACCCCGACGCCGAAGAACCCGCCTTCGCGGATCGCGTCGGTGGCATAGCCCAGCTGGGTGCGCGGATCGAGATCGGGAGACAGGAAGCCGTCGATCCGCCGCGCGAAATGCGCCGAGTTGTTATAGGCAAAGACGCTGCCTGCGACGACCAGGCCAGCCGTGCCAATCAACAGCAACAGCGGCGCGCCGGCGACGAAATACATCACGCCCCAACCAAACAGTACCAGTGAAGCCTGTCCAAAGTCAGGTTGCAGCGCCAGCATCATCACCAGCACGGCGGTCAGGATGAACGACCAGCTGCGCCCCGGCGGGCCGCCGATTTCCTGGCTGGCGGCCATCAGCCAAGCGGCGACAATGATGAAGGCCGGCTTGAGGAATTCGGAAGGTTGCACGCTGGCAAAGCCCAGCGAATACCAGCGCACCGCGCCCTTGCCGAAATCGGTGCCGAAGAACGGCAGGCCGACCAGCGCGGCGAAGGACAGGGCAAAACCCAGCACCGCCAGCCGGCGCACGGTGATCGGCGCCAGGATCGAGGTGAACAGCATCGCGACCAGCGCGGCAGAGCCAAACACCGCCTGACGCGAAACGTAATGGAACGGGTCGTGGCCGTTGCGCTCGGCCAGCGGCGGCGAGGCAGCAAGCCCCAGCAGGATACCGATGCCGAACAGGATCAGCACACAGGCCAGGGTCCATTTATCCAGCGTGCGCCACCACTTGGGAAGCACTGGTTCGCCCGTGCGCACTGGGATTGCGCCATAGACCATTTCCGTCATGTGAAGATACCGCGTCTGCCTCGATCCGCCCGGTTTTCCGGGTCTGCCCAAAGCATAGCGAATCACTGGTGTCGGAGCCAGAAGAAAAGGGCGCCTGGCGGCGTTTTCCCGTGCAGTTTGCGGCTTGGCGAAGCGTTACGGGGCAGCCATGCCGGCGTGGCGAACCATCTTGTCCATCGCGCGGCGCACATCGGCGGCCACGTCATCCAGCTCCAGCGCGGCGCTGAGGTGGTAACAGCTCTCAAGTGTCATGTGCAGCGTCGATCGGCTGTGCGAGGCGGTGTCGGGCGCGAGCCCGTCCATACGGCTCTGCAAAGCGAAAAAGGCTTCTGCAAGTGGCTTCGAAATATCGGCAAGCTGGTGCTGCAGCGTATGGCGCAGCAACAGATCGAGGATCAGGTCGATCCCCTCGGTAGGCGTGTCGGTCACAATCGGTTCCCCAGCCGACGCCCGGCCAATTGGCCTGGCAGAAGTGTCGGCGCGTGGCGCTGACATATTACCTAATCAGTATATTTGAAATGCGTGATCGAGTCACGGTTTCGTAGCCTGCGCGAAATTTTGCCGTTGCCGCCTACCGTGCCGGGCGGTTCAATGCACCTGCCCTGCCCCGGATACCCAGATGCTGACCAACCGCGACATTGCCGAGCTGATCTCCTTTCGCCGCGACCTGCACCGCGCGCCCGAACTTTCGGGCGCCGAGGTTGCCACGGCGGCAGCGGTGCAGCGGTTCCTGGCAGGCGGGCCCGACCACGTGATCGCCGGTCTTGGCGGCACCGGGCTGGCCGCGGTTTATGACGGCGCGGCACCGGGCCCGACGGTTCTGCTGCGCGCCGAACTGGACGCCCTGCCAATCACCGAGCAAAGCACCGCCGCGCATCGCAGCGCAGTGCCGGGCACGGCGCATCTGTGCGGCCATGACGGGCATATGGCGATCCTGTGCGGCATGGGCCGCCTGTTGCAGCGCGCCCGACCGCCGCGCGGCCGCGTCGTGCTGCTGTTCCAGCCGGCCGAGGAAACCGGCGCCGGCGCGGCGGCGGTACTGGACGATCCGCGCTTTGCCGATCTTGCACCCGACGCGGCGCTGGCGCTGCACAATCTGCCGGGTCTGCCGCTGGGCCATGCGGCCCTGATCTCTGGCCCGGCCTGCTGCGCCTCGCGCGGGTTGCGGCTGGCGCTGGAGGGGCGCACCGCCCATGCCTCTATGCCCGAAACCGGGCGCTCGCCCATGCGGGCGGTGGCCGAACTGATGCCGGCGCTGACGGCCCTGGGGCCGGGCGGAGCGCTGGAGCCGGGCTTCCGGCTGGTCACCGTGACCCACGCGCATATGGGCGAGCCAACGTATGGCGTCGCCCCCGGCTCGGCGGTGGTACAGGCTACGCTGCGCTGCCTGGAGGATGGCGCGATGGCCGCGCTTTGCGACGATGCGCTGCAGGTTGCCGGACGGTTGGCGGCGCGCGACGGATTGGTGCTGAGCCATTCCTGGCACGACGTGTTCCATGCCTGCACCAACGACGCGGCGCTGACCGCGATGCTGGACGAAGTCTGCGCCGATGCCGGCATCGCCCGCGTGCCGCCGCCCGGCCCGATGCGCTTTTCCGAGGACTTCGGACGCTTCGGCGCGGTCGCGCCGTGCACGCTGGCGCTCCTGGGATCGGGCGAGGATCACCCGCAATTGCACAACCCCGATTACGACTTCCCCGATGATCTGATTGCCATCGGGGTCAGGCTGTTCGACGGGGCGGTGCAGCGGCTGCTGGCGCCGGCATGACCGGCGCCGGGCATTACTGCCCGGACGACGGGGCGTTGCTGCACCCGGCTCCGATGCCATTGTCGCAATGCGCCTTCAGCCGCGCGGTGTCCGCTGCCGTCCAGCCCTCGGGCGCGGTGACTTCGGCCCAGGGGGCGATGTAGTCGGGCGCGTAATAGGCATGGCCATGGCCCGGCGGCGCCCCGAATGACAGCGCCATGTCCAGCGCCAGCTGGAACTGGGTGACAACCGGCATGAAGAACAGATGCTCTGTCATGTCCTTGGCCGGCGGGTCCCGCATCCAGGGCGGCGCGCGCCACAGCGAGAACGGATCGTAGAACACCACCGGATCGCTGGAATATTGCAGAAAGGCGATGCGCATCCTGCCCCAGTCGGCCGCCGCGGCCGAGGCATCGGCCGTGTGCGAAGCATAGCGCACCAACGAGCCGTCGCCGATCGTCGGCAGCACCCAGGGGCTGCCCGGATCGCGCTGGTTCTGCACGTATTTCCAGAACGCCGAGGGGAACGGCGGACCGGCCCAGAATGCACCGTCGATCGGGTCGTCCAGCAGGCGGAACAGGTTCGTGGCATGCATCGACGACCATGCGCCCAGGCTCAGCCCGTGGGCGTATAGGCGCGGTCGGCTTTCCGGCGGCAGGGTCTTCCAGTAGCCGTGCACCACATCCTGAAGCGCGGTGGCCTGCTCCAACCCGGTCTGCGTTTCCAGGATCAGCGCCAGCGGCGATTGCAGGTAGGAGTATTGCACCGCCACGGTGGCGATGTCGCCATCGTGCATGTATTCCACTGGATCGTGCGAGCCGGGATCCATCCAGCCGGTGCCGGTGGGGCTGGCCATGATCAGGACCTTGCGTTCGAAAGCCCCAAGCCGGAGCAATTCAGCCAGCGCCAGCTCGGCCCTTTCGTGCGGGGTCTCGCCGTTGGCGCGCCCGACATAGACCCGGATCGGGTCCAGCGCGGGCCGGCCGGTAAAGGCCGAGATCGCCCGCGCGTCCGGCCCGGAGGTGACGAAATCGCGCCCCGGCGTGCCCATGCCGGCCCAATCGATCAACGAGGCCGCGCTGCCGGCCATGCGCGCCTGCGCCGGGCGGGGCGGTGCGTGTTCGAACAGCGCCTGCGCCGCTTCATAGCTTGTGTCGAGGCTGGCAATCACCCTGTCGAGGATACCGTCGCGGGTGACCACCGTGACGATCAGCACCACCGCGATCAGCCCCAGCACATTGGCCCGGCGTGGCGGCATCACGCGGTAGAACCACGCCCGGATCAGCCGGAACAGCGCCGCCACCATCCGCCCCAGGGCAAAAGCCGCGGCAAAGGTGGCCACCGCGGCCAGCACGATCTGTGTCAGGTGCAGCGCCTCGGCCGGCTCCATTCCCATCTTGGCGCGCAAGTCATTCTGCCAGGTCAGGCTGTAGCCCAGCATCCAGACGAACAGCGCCACCACCAGCATGGTGAACACGCCGGTCAGCCGGGCACGCTGGCTGCGCAGGCGCGGCAGGTCGGCACCGCGCCACAGCAGTGCCATCACCTGCCCCAGCAGGTAGCCCAGCGCCGTCAGCAAGCCGCCCAGCACGCCCTGCACCTCTGGCCCACGCGGGATCAGCGACGGTGTCAGCGAAATCGCGAAGAACAGCAGGCCCAATAGCAGGCTGGGAACCGAGAACGGTCCGACGATCCGGCGCAATATCGCTTTTGCCATGTGCCCTCGCTTTCCTGCTGCCGCGGTCCCGTGCATCGGTGCCGGGGCAAGATTAGCGCCGGCGGGCGGCGCAGGGAACAGGTCAGTTCCGGCGGATCACGCCTGGAACACCGCCGAAACCTCGGCCCTGATGACGCGGGCGATCAGCGCGCAATCGTCCAGGCTGAAGGTCAGCGGCAGGCGCATGTCCAACAGCCCCGCCAAGATGCGGTCAGAGCGCGGCATGGGTTCCGACGGAGCATAGCGCCAGCTGTCGTAGCGGCTGGTAAAGCCCGCCGGTTCGGCCGCGCCGAACCATTTCAGCTCGACCCCGCGCGCGGCGCAGCGGCGCACCACCTCGCGCACCCGGTCCGGCGCCCAGTCCAACAGCAGGAACTGGATCGACGATCCGACATATCGTTCTTGCGGCGGGCGCTCGACCACCGTCAGGCCCGGAGTGTGCCGCAGCCCGTCCTCTACGGTGCGATAGCGTTCGTTCCAGCGGTTCACCTGCACAGCCAGCGCGCGCAGCTGCGGGCGCAGGATCGCCGCGCGCAGGTTGTCCATCCGGCCCGAGATGTTCGGCATGTCGTACTTGACCGCCTCGAAAGCCTCCGGCCCCGGCGCGGCCAGGTGCCGCCCGTAGAGCATGTAAGAACCCGAAAGCATCACCGCCCGCGCTGCGACGGCATCGTCGTCGGTGACGAGAAAGCCGCCCTCGCCCGAGTTGACGTGCTTGTAGGTCTGGGCCGAATAGCAGCCCACCAGCCCGTGGCGGCCCGAGGGCACGCCGTTCCACGCGGCGCCCATGGTATGGGCGCAGTCCTCGATCACCGTCACGTCATGCGCGGCGCAGACCGCCATCAGCCGGTCCATGTCGCACAGGTGCCCGCGCATATGGCTGAGCATCAGCACGTCGGCGCGGTCGGCCTTGGCCGCCAGATCGTCGATGTCGATCACCAGCGCCTCGGTCACGCCGACGAACAGTGGCACGGCACCGACGGCTGCGATCGCCCCCGGCACCGGCGCCAGCGTGAAGGCGTTGGTCAGAACCCGGTCGCCCGGCCCGACGCCGACGGCGCGCAGCGCGGTGGCCAACGCGTAGCCGCCCGAGGCGACGGCCAGCGCATAACGCGATCCCATCAGCGCGGCGAACTCGCGCTCCAGCAGCGCCGCTTCGCCCGGGTCGTCGCCCACGGTGTTGTACCGGTGCAGCCGTCCCGACCGCATGACCGCGACCGCCGCCTCGATCGCTTCCTCGGGGATCGGCTCTTGTTGGGTGAAGGTGCCTGTAAACCGTTCGTTCATATCGGATTGATGAGCGTGGCAGCGGCGGGCGTCAATCCCCCGCCCGGTCGATGTCCAGCGGCGACAGCGCGGCGACCACGCCGGGCAGTTCGTCGAAATGGTCGATCAGCGCCTCGGGCATCAGCGCTTCCATCGGGGCGCGGCCCAGCGGCGCGAAGGTGACCAGCACGCAGGGCACACCGGCCGCGCTGGCGGTGCGCCGGTCGGTGTCGCTGTCACCGATCAGGCAGCTGCCGCGCAGCGTGCCCCCGGCCCGCGCCACCGCCGCGGCATGGGGCGCGGGGTCGGGCTTGCGCGTCGGCAGGGTATCGGCCCCGACGAGCGAGCCGAAGGCCGAACGCACGCCCAGCGACACCAGCAGCGCCTCGGCCAGCGCCTCGGGCTTGTTGGTGCAGATGCCCACGCGCAACCCGTCGGCGCGCAACCGCTCCACCGCCGCCATCGCCCCAGGGTAAAGAACGGTGTGCACGTGCAGCGCCTCGCCATAGGCGCGCAGCAGTTCCGGGTACCAGCGATCGACCAGATCGGCGGAAAGCCGCCCCTCGCGCCTCAGGCCCAGCGTCAGCATCGCCTTGCCTCCGCGCAGCGCCGTGGCCGCGTCGGCGACAGGATCGAGCCGCGCCGTGGCGCCCATTTCGGCAAAGCACCGGTTGGCTGCCGCGATCAGGTCGCCGCTGGTGTCGGCCAGCGTGCCATCAAGGTCGAAAATCACCGTATCCATGCCCTGCCCTTGTCTCTTTCGTGTTACATCCCGCAATTGAACGTGACCGCCGCCATATTGCGATGACATTCAGGACGGATAAAACGGGCCACAAAAATTAACAAAGAGAAATCGGATTCATGAGCACGGCATTGGTGATCCTTGCGGCAGGCAAGGGCACACGAATGGAAAGCGATCTGCCCAAGGTCCTTCACAAGATCGCCGGCGCACCCATGCTGGTGCACGCGATGATGGCTGGCGCAACGCTGGAGCCCGAGCACACGGTGATCGTCGCCGGGCATGGGGCCGAGGCCGTCTCGGCCGCCGCCCGTGCGCATGACGAGCATGTCTCGGTGGTCCTGCAAACCGAACAGCTGGGCACCGCCCACGCGGTGGCGCAGACACGCGACGCGCTGGAAGGCTTCGACGGCGACGTGATCGTGCTGTTCGGCGACACGCCCTTCATCTCTCCCGACACGCTGGCGCGGATGTCTGAGGCGCGCAAGAACCATGACGTGGTGGTGCTGGGCTTTACCGCGCGCGATCCGGGCCGCTATGGCCGGCTGGTGACCGAGGGCGACAACCTGCTGCGCATCGTCGAGTTCAAGGAGGCCAGTGCGCAGGAAAAGGCGATCACGCTGTGCAACTCGGGCGTGATGGCGGTGGCGCGCGACGTGTTGTTCGAACTGATCGACGCCGTCGGCAACGACAACGTCGCGCGGGAATACTACCTGACCGACATCGTCGGCATCGCCCGTGCGCGCGGCCTGAGTGCGACCGCCGTAACCTGCGACGAGGCCGAGACGCTGGGCGTGAACTCGCGCACCGACCTGGCCGCCGCAGAGGCGACCTTCCAGGCACGGATGCGGGCCGAGGCGCTGGCCGCCGGCATCACCCTTCAGGCGCCCGAGACGGTGTACTTTGCCTATGACACGGTGATCGGCCGCGACAGCGAGATCGAGCCCAACGTGGTGTTCGGCCCCGGCGTGACGGTGGAAAGCGGCGCGACGATCCGGGCGTTCTCTCACCTCGAAGGCTGCCATGTCAGCGAAGGCGCCATCGTCGGCCCCTACGCGCGGCTGCGTCCGGGGGCCGAGCTGGGCGCCTACGTGCATGTCGGCAACTTCGTCGAGGTCAAGAACGCCATCCTGCACGAGGGCGTCAAGGCCAACCACCTGACCTATATCGGCGATGCCGAGATCGGCGAGAAAACCAACGTCGGCGCCGGCACCATCACCTGCAACTATGACGGCGTGTTCAAGCACCGCACCGTGATCGGGGCGCGGGCGTTCATCGGCTCGTCCACCATGCTGGTGGCGCCGGTGACCATCGGCGATGGCGCGATGACCGGCTCTGGCTCGGTGATCACCGAAGACGTGCCGGCGGGCGCGCTGGCAATCGGTCGCGGCAAGCAGGTGAACAAGCCCGGACTGGCGCGCAAGCTGTTCGAAATGTTGAGGGCCCGAAAGGCCCGGCAAGCGGAGACTGACAAGTAATGTGTGGTATCGTCGGCATCCTGGGCACCCACGAGGTTGCCCCGCAACTGGTCGAGGCGCTGCGGCGCCTGGAATACCGCGGCTACGACAGCGCGGGCATCGCGACCGTCAACGATGGCAAGCTGGACCGCCGCCGCGCGGTGGGCAAGCTGGTCAACCTGTCGGACCTGCTGGTGCACGATCCCCTGCCAGGCAAGTCCGGCATTGGCCATACCCGCTGGGCCACCCATGGCGCGCCCTCGGTGCCCAACGCGCATCCGCATCGCGCCGGCCCGGTGGCGGTGGTGCACAACGGCATCATCGAGAACTACAAGGAGTTGCGCGAGGAACTGACGGCCCAGGGCGCCGAATTCGTCACCGAGACCGATACCGAGACCGTCGCCCACCTGACGCAGCATTACCTCGAGCAGGGCCTGCCCCCGGTCGAGGCCGCGTTCAAGACGCTGGACCGGCTGGAAGGCGCCTTTGCGCTGGTTTTCCTGTTCGACGGCGAGGACGACCTGATGATCGGCGCCCG
>JAGRMT010000108.1 GCA_020441125.1 Roseivivax sp. | reverse complement strand
AGCCGACGCCATCGACGATCTCGGCCTTCCACAGCGCTTCCCAGCGCAGGCCGATATCGCGCGGCAGAGCCTCTCCGGCAGAGGTGCACAGGCGCAAGCTGTGATCCGGCGGCACGCCGGCTTTTTCCTGCTCGTTCACCATGGCCGCAAACAGCGTGGGCACGCCGCAGAAGATCGTCGCGCCCTCGTCGCGCAGGATATCCGACACCGCCTGCGGCGTTGGCCGGCCCGAGAAAATCACCGTGGTCGCCCCGACGGACAGCGGGAAGGACATCGCGTTGCCCAGCCCGTAGGCAAAGAAGAACTTTGCAGCCGAAAAGACCACGTCCTGTTCGCGGATTCCGATCACCTGCGCGCCGAAGGTATCGGCCGTGGCCTTGAGAGAGGAGTGTACATGCCGCACCCCCTTGGGTGCCCCGGTGGAGCCAGAAGAATACAGCCAGAAGGCCAATTCGTCGCCCGAAGCATCGACCGTGGGTTCAAGCGGCGCACCGGCGGTGAATGCGCTATAGCTTTCGGTGCCCTCGGGCGCGTCGCCGATCACCACCACGGCACGCAGGAAACGGTTGCAGGCAATCGCCGGTTTGACGGTGTCCCACAGCGCCTCTGACACCACGAGAATAGAGGCGCGGGAGTCGGTCAGAATCGTCTCGTAGATGGCGGCGGACAGAAGCGTGTTGATCGGTACCGGAATCGCCCCGGCCTTCAGCGACCCCCAGAACACGACCGGAAACTCGATCTGGTCGCGCACCACCATCGCCACCCGCTCCTCGCGGCGCACGCCGTGGCGGTATAGCGCGCCGGCAAAACGCGCCGCTTCCTCGGCCAGACGGCCATAGGTCAACGTGCGACGGGCGCCGTCTGCCTCGCGATAGGCCACCTTGTCGGCGCGGCCCTCGGCAATATGGCGGTCGACAAAGTAAACGGCAGCGTTTTCATTGGTTTCGCGATCCATCTCGTCCCTCCCTGACGCAGCGGCCCCGCGATGGGCCACCCGGATTTTGCGTTATAATGCACGTTTTTCAGGTTCAATCAATGCGCTCCTTGCGATTGTGCATTTTTTTGCACAATCCCCTCCGCCCGCCAAACGCAATGCCCCAAACGATACAGGGCACACTGGACCGCCCGGCAAAGAGGCCCTTATGATCGACGTACAGCGCCCCACTTTGAGAAATATCTTGCACCAATGTGCACAATATTTACAAAATGACCCAAGCACCCCGGGAAACCCGGGCGGGGCGCATAACGGGAGGGATTGAATGAAACGGACGATTTCCGCGGCTCTGGCCGCTGCCATGCTGGCCGGCGCCGCAATGGCGGATACCGCCAAGATCGGCTTTGTCACCACGCTGACCACGCCGGCGGCCGTGATCGGCAACGACATGAAGAACGCCGTCGACCTGGCGATGGAACACCTGGGCGGCAAAGCCGGTGAACATACGCTTGAGGTGATCTTCGCCGATGACGGCTTTGCCCCCGACACGGGCAAGCAGGCCACCGACAAGCTGGTCAAGCAGGACAACGTCGATTTCGTCACCGGTTTCATCTGGAGCCACGTTCTGCTGGCGGCGCGCAAGTCGGCGCTGGACGGCGGCAAGTTCCTGATCTCGGCCAATGCCGGCCCCAGCCAGATGGCCGGGCAACTGTGCGACCCGAACTTCTTCTCGACCTCGTGGCAGAACGACCAGACGCCGATGGCGATGGGCGAAGTGCTGAACCGCGCCGGGGTCAAGTCGCTGTACATCATGGCCCCCAACTATGCCGCCGGCAAGGACATGGTCGCCGGGCTGGAACGCACTTTCGCGGGCGAAGTGGTCGGCAAGGACCTGACGAAATGGGGCGCCGACGCGCAGCTGGACTTCTCGGCCGAACTGGCCAAGGCCAAGGCATCGGGCGCGCAGGGACTGTTCGTGTTCTACCCCGGTGCCGCCGCGGGCGCATTCGTCAAGCAGTACCAGCAGGCCGGCCTGAAGGATTCGCTGCCGCTCTACTCGGTCTTTACCATCGACGCGATCTCGCTGCCCAAGCTGCAGGCCGCCGGGTTCCAGGATATCCTGGGCTCGAAGATCACCCAGGAATGGGACCCGTCGCTGGACAACGAGGCGAACAAGCGCTTCGTGACCGATTTCAAGGCCAAGTACGGCAGCTATCCGTCGTTCTACGCGGCGCAGTCCTATGACGCGATCATGCTGATCGCCGCCGCGGTCGAACAGGCGGGCGGCACCGGCGACAAGGACAAGCTGCGCGCCGCGCTGAAGGCCGCCGATTTCGCCAGCGTCCGCGGCGATTTCAAGTTCGGCACCAACAACATGCCGGTGCAGGATTTCTACCTGCGCGAGGTCGTCGCCGATGCCGATGGCAACTGGACGACGAAGGTGGTCGAGACCGTCTACGAAGACGCTGTCGACCCCTACGCCGCCGAATGCCCGATGAAGTGACCTGACCCCGCCGGGCGGGCCGCCGCGCCCGCCCGGCCAACGGGAGCACCCCCTTGGATCTGTCCCTGCTCGTCATCCAGACCCTGAACGGTCTGCAGCTTGGGCTATTGCTGTTTCTCGTCGCCTCCGGCCTGACGCTTGTCTTCGGGATCCTGGACTTCGTGAACCTGGCCCATGCCTCGCTCTACATGGTCGGGGCGTTCATCTGTGCCACGCTGACCTTCGCGTTGGGCAATTTCCTTCTGGCGGTCCTGGTGGCGCTTCCGATCACCGCCGCGATCGGCTGGGCGATCGAGCGTTTCGTGGCCAGGCCGCTTTATGCACGCGATCACCTTGATCACGTTCTGGCCACCTTCGGTCTGATCCTGGTGATGGAGACGCTGGCCCACATGATCTGGGGCCCGCAGGGTATCGCGGTTCCCCTGCCCGCATGGCTGAACGGCCAGGTGGCGCTGAGCGAGACGCTGGTCATCCCTTCGTTCCGGCTGGTGATCATCGGCGCCGGTCTGGCCGCGGCAGGCGGGCTTTTCTGGCTGGTCAACTATACCCGGCTGGGCATGCTGATCCGCGCCGGGGCGTCGAACCGGGTGATGGTGGGCGCGCTGGGGATCAACATCGAAATGCTGTTCGGTCTGGTCTTTGCCCTTGGCGCGGCGCTGGCCGGGCTGGCGGGGATGCTTGTTGCCCCGATCACCGAGGCGTCGATCGGCATGGGCAACAACGTCATCATCACGGCGTTCGTCGTCATCATCGTCGGCGGCATCGGTTCGATGAAGGGGGCGTTCATCGCTGCGCTGCTGATCGGGCTGATCGACACGCTGGGCCGCGCGTTCCTTGACGATCTGTTCAAGCTGTTCATGTCTTCCGCCGCCGCCGAGACCTCGGCCCCGGCGATCTCGGCCATGCTGATCTACATCATCATGGCGCTTGTCCTGGCGATCCGTCCGCAGGGCCTGTTCCCGCCGAAGGTGCGCTGATGACCCGACGCACATTGCTGACGCTGGTAACGATGGGCCTGCTGGCCGTTCTTCCGCCGGTCTTCTACCTGACGGGCAACCCGTTCTACCTGGACCTGGCCACCCGGCTGACGATCCTGGCCATCGCCGCGGTCAGCCTGAACCTGATCCTGGGCTATGGCGGGCTGGTGTCGTTTGGCCATGCCGCCTATCTGGGCCTGGGCGCCTACGCGGTGGGTATCCCGGCGCATCACTGGCTTTATGGCGGGCTTGAGGGGATCGGGCTGAACACCACCTCGGGGCTGGTGCAGATCCCGCTGGCGGTGGCGGTCTGCGCGCTGTTCGCGCTGGTCACCGGTGCGATCTGCCTGCGCACCAAGGGCGTCTATTTCATCATGATCACCATGGCTTTTGCCCAGATGGTCTATTACGCGATCGTCAGCATCGAGGAATACGGTGGCGACGACGGGCTGGTGATCGACAGCCGGTCGGAATTGCCAGGCATCAGCCTGGACGACCCGTTGCAGCTGTTCGCGCTGTCCTATGTCGGGTTGGTGGTGGCGATGGGGCTGGTGCGGATGATCGTCAACAGCCGCTTCGGCATGGTGCTTCAGGGCGCCAAGGGCAACAACGAACGCGTCGTGATGCTGGGCCTGAATACCTATGCCTTCCGGCTGACGGCCTATGTCGTCTCGGGCGCTATCGCCGGGTTCGCCGGGGCGCTGCTGGGCAACTTCACCACCTTCATCAGCCCCGAGATGATGGACTGGACCCGCTCGGGCGAATTGATGTTCATGGTCATCCTGGGCGGCGCGACCACCTCGGCCGGGCCGGTACTTGGCGCGGCGGCATTCATCCTGCTCGAAGAGGCGCTTTCCTCGCTCACCGTCTACTGGCACCTGCCGTTCGGGCTGTTGCTGATCGCGGTGGTGCTGTTCGGCAAGGGCGGGCTGGTCGGGCTTCTCAGCCGGCGGGAGGGCGGGAAATGACCCCTGTCCTGGAAACCCGGCGCCTGATGAAAAGCTTCGGCGGGATCATCGCCACCAACGATCTGTCGCTGTCGGTCACCAAGGGCGAATTGCACGCGATCATCGGCCCCAACGGCGCGGGCAAGACCACACTGATCACCCAGTTGTGCGGCACCCAGACCCCGGACAGCGGCTCGATAAGGTTCAAGGGGCGCGATATCACCCGGATGCCGGCGCATCGCCGGGCGCGGCTGGGCATCACCCGGTCGTTCCAGATCACCTCGCTGATCCTTGAGATGAGCGTTCTGGACAACGTCGCCCTGGCGGTTCAGGCGCGGCAGGGATCGTCTTTCGACATGATCCGACCCGCCCGCTCGATCAAGGCGATCCGCGACCGGGCCATGGCATTGCTGGCGCGTGTCGGACTGCAGGACAAGGCCGACATGATCACCCGCGCGCTGAGCCATGGCGAACACCGGCACATGGAAATCGCCATCGCGCTGGCCTCTGAGGCAGAGCTGATGCTGCTGGACGAGCCGATGGCCGGCCTCGGGCACGAGGAGAGCCGCGCCATGGTCGATCTGCTGAAATCCATCAAGGGCAAGCACACGATCGTGCTGATCGAGCATGACATGGATGCGGTCTTTGCCCTGGCGGACCGCATTTCGGTGCTGGTCTACGGCCATATCATCGCCACCGGCGCCCCGGCCGAGATCCGCGGCAACAAGGAGGTCGAAGCGGCCTACCTCGGCGAAGAAAGCGGGGGGCTGTGATGCTGAAACTACGCGGTGTCACCACCCATTACGGCACCTCGCAGGCGCTGTTCGGGATGGACCTGGACGTGGATGCCGGGCAGGTCGTCACCCTGCTGGGGCGCAACGGCATGGGCAAGACCACCACCATCAACTCGGTGATGGGTATCGTGCCGCCCAGCGCCGGGTCGATCACCTTCGACGGGGCCGAGCTGGTGGGCCAGCCGGCGTTCAAGATCGCCAACCTGGGCCTGGGCCTGGTGCCCGAGGGGCGGCAAATCTTCCCCAACCTGACCGCGCTGGAGAACCTGATCGCCACCGCGTCCAATCACCTTGGCCAGCCCGAGCCCTGGACGGTGGAACGGGTATTCGACCTGTTCCCCGAACTGGCGACGCGCACCACCTCGATGGGCAACCTGCTATCGGGCGGCGAACAGCAGATGCTGGCGATCGGGCGCGCGCTGATGACCAACCCGCGGCTGCTGATCTTGGACGAGGCGACCGAGGGGCTGGCGCCGCTTGTGCGGCACAAGATCTGGGACGCGCTTGCGGCGATCCGCGACACCGGCCTGTCGATCCTGGTGGTGGACAAGAACCTGCATGACCTGCTGAAGCTGGCCGACCGGCACTATGTCATCCAGCGCGGCCAGGTGGTTTGGTCCGGCAGCAGCGATGCATTGCTGGCCGACACCGAGGCGCGCGAGCGGTATCTGGGGCTGTAGCGGCGCGCGCCGGTCCGGTCACTCTCCAAAGGCCAGTCGGCGCAGCGTGGCGCCCAGCGCGGCGATGGCGGCGCCCATGTCCTCGGGGCTGGCGTATTCGGCCGGGCTATGGCTGATCCCGCGGGCGCAGCGCACGAACAGCATCGCCATCGGGCACAGGTCCGCCATGGCCGATGCATCGTGCGTGGCGCCCGAGGGCAGCGTCATCCCGCGTCCGCCGGTGGCGCGCACGGCATGTTGCAGAACCGCGGTCAGATGCGCGTCGCAGGGTTGGGCGGGCTGGTGGTAGCTGCGGCGGATGTCGATGGTCAGCCCGGTGCTTTGTGCCAGTTCGGCGGCAAAGCGATGCAACGCCTGCCCCGCCGCCTCGCGCATGTCGTCACGCGGGGCACGCAGCTCGGCCGTCATCTGCACCGCGCGTGGCACCGCGTTGACAACGTTGGGCACCACCGTCAGCGCCCCCACGGTCCCGCGCAGGTCTTCGCCCGACCGCGCCAGCCGGTTTACCTCTGTCACCAGCGCGGCAGCGCCCAGCAACGCGTCGCGCCGCCCTTCCATCGGCAAGGTACCGGCATGGCCCGTCTCGCCCATGACCATGATCTGGTGCCGCTCGATCCCGCAGATCGCGGTCACCACGCCCAGCGCCTGGTCGGCGGCCTCCAGCACCGGACCCTGCTCGATATGTACTTCGATATATCCCATCACCGAAGCCGGATCGCGGTGCAGCCGGGAAATCGTGTCGGGCGCAAGGCCGAAGCGCTGCATCGCGTCGCGCAGGGTGATGCCATCGGCATCGGCCATGTCCAGCACCGCCGGATCGACCGTGCCGGCGAGCGCACGCGGCCCAACCAGAGCGGTGGGAAAACGCACACCTTCTTCGTCGGCAAAGGCCAGCACCTCAACCGCGAAGGGCAGCGCGATGCCGTGCTCGCGCAGCCCGGCCAGCGCCACGATCGCCAGAACCACGCCCATGATCCCGTCAAACGCGCCGCCCTCGCGCACGCTGTCCTGGTGCGATCCGATCAGCAGCACCGGCGCGTCGGGCGTCTGCCCCTCCTGCCGGCCGATCAGCGTGCCAGCCGCGTCGAGGTGCACCGACAGGCCGGTTTCCTGCATCGCGGCGGTCAACTGGTCCAGTGCCTGACGGTGCTGCGGAGTGAAAGGCAGACGGGTAACGCCGGGCCCGTCCTCGCTCGCGTGGGCCAGTTCGGCCAGCAGGGCGGCCGCGCGCAATCCCAGGTCAATCAAGGACCCTCTCCCGGTCGGTGGACACCGGAACCTGGCGGGACCAGTCGCCGTAATCGCCGCTGGTGGCGCGGCGATGCAGGTCGGTCAGCGCGCCGATCGGATCGTCGGGATGATAATCGACCCGCAGCGTCAGCGGTGGCCGGTCACGATGCAGCACCAGCAGTGCCGCCGAAAACAGCCCGCGGCTGTCGCTGCCGGCCTCGTGCCCGGCCCGCAGCGCCGCCAACAGCCGCACGTCAAAGCTGCCGGTAGCGCCGGCAAACCCTTCGACCAGCGCGGTCAGCACCGACTGGCCCGACAGCAGGTTGCCCGCCGCAATGCCGCCGGCAAAGGTCAGGCTGCCGCGGACTGGTGTGTTTTCCTCGCCGGTGAAAGCTGCGCCCTGCCCCGACAGGTCAAGCGCCGAAAGCTGCCGCCAGGCCCGCCCGGCATCTGCGCCGGTGACGTGCTGCACTGCCTCGGACGCGGTGCGGCCGGCGCGCATTTCGGCCAGCACGTCCTCGCCCCAGAAGGTGGACGGCGCCGCGCCCTGGCTGGCGGACATGCCGGCATCAAGCGCGCCGCGCAGTACCCAGCCGCCAACGCAATAGCTGCCGGTGGCGGCAACGCCGCCGATGGCTCCGGTCTCGCGATCCTTGGCCAGAAGCGAAAAAGTCATGGTGCCTCAATGTTCAGCATATCGGCAGGGTAGCCTTTTTTCATGATCGGAATCTATCATGAAAATTTGACCGAGGCAAACTATCATGATAAATTAAGTCCAGAACAGCCAACCGGGAGAAATAAAATGTCGTTCCTGAAACTGACGCGCCGCGCGCTTTTGGCGGCGGCCACCTCGACCTTTGCGCTGGGCACGCTGGCCGCGCCCGCGCTGGCGCAGACCCCGCCGGGGGTGCTGATCGTCGGCCAGATCGCCGAGCCCAAGGCGCTGGACCCCGCGGCGGTGACGGCGGTCAACGACTTCCGCATCCTGGTGAACCTGTACGAGGGGCTGGTGCGCTACAAGCCCGGCACCCTGGAGGTGGAACCGCAGCTGGCCACCGCCTGGACCATCAGCGAGGACGGCACCGAGTATACCTTTACCCTGCGCGAGGGCGTGACGTTCCATGACGGCACGCCGTTCAACGCCGAGGCGGTCAAGTTCAACTTCGACCGGATGCTGAAGGAAGATCACCCCTATCACAACACCGGCCCGTTCCCGCTGGCCTTCTTCTTCAGCGCGGTCCAGGAGGTAACGGCGGTCGACGCCATGACGGTGACGTTCAAGCTGAACGCACCCTATGCGCCGTTCCTGTCGAACCTGGCCTATCCGACCGGGTTGCTGGTTTCACCCGCCGCGGTGGCGGCCCACGGCGCAGACTACGGGCGCAATCCGGCCGGCACCGGGCCGTTCAAGTTTGCCGAGTGGCGCTCGAACGAGGCCGTGGTGATCGAGAAGAACCCCGGCTACTGGGGCGATGCGGCGGGCACAGAGGCGGTGGTCTTCCGTCCGATCACCGACGCCAACACCCGCGTGGCCGAAATGCTGGCCGGCGGGATCGACATGATGGTCGAGGTGCCGCCCACCGCGCTGAGCCAGTTCCAGGGCAGCGGCTTTACCGTGGTCGAGCAGGCAGGCCCGCACGTGTGGTTCCTGATCCTGAACGCCAAGGAAGGACCGATGGCCGACAAGCGTGTGCGCCAGGCGGCCAATTACGCGATCAACAAGGAAGCGATTGTCAACGACGTGCTGGAAGGCACCGCCGACGTGGCCGCCGGCCCGACGCCGCCGGCCTTTGCCTGGGCCTATAACGCCGATCTCGATCCCTATCCCTATGACCCGGAGAAGGCCAAGGCCCTGCTGGCCGAGGCCGGCGCCGACGGGGCAGAGCTGACCTTCTTCGTCACCGAAGGCGGGTCGGGGATGCTGGACCCGGTCGCCATGGGCACCGCGATCCAGGCCGACCTGGCCGCGGTCGGGCTGAAGGTGAAGATCGAAACCTACGAGTGGAACACGTTCCTGGGTGAAGTGAACCCGGGCCTGGAGGGCAAGGCGGACATGGCCGAGATGGCCTGGATGACCAACGATCCGGACACCCTGCCCTTCCTGGCGCTGCGCACCGAGGCATGGCCTGACAAGGGCGGTTTCAACTCGGGCTATTATTCCAACCCCGAGGTGGACAAGCTTCTGGAAGAGGCGCGCGTCGCCACCGACCAGGGCAAGCGGGCCGAGCTTTACAAACAGATGCAGGCCATCGTGCAGGAAGACGCGCCCTGGGTCTTTGTCGCGAACTGGAAGCAGAACGCGGTGACCTCTGACCGGGTGGCGAATTTTGCGCTGGAACCGTCGTTCCTGTTGCAGTTGCAGAGCGTTGTGAAAAACTGAAGTCGACCCGCCTGCGGCGGGCCGATCCGTGGGGGGCGCTGCCCCCCACACCCCCCGG
>JAGRMT010000107.1:2815-6835 GCA_020441125.1 Roseivivax sp. | reverse complement strand
ATCCTCGTGGGCTGGCAGACGCGCTGGGCGGCTCTCGGCCTCGCCGGCTTCGCGCTGCTGGCCGGCTATCTCTACCACTACATTCCGGCCCAGGGTCTCGAGGGTTTCGACGCCGTGCTGCAGACCCTGATGTTCCAGAAGAACCTCGCCATCGCCGGCGGCCTGCTGATCCTCGCCGGTCTCGGCGCCGGCGGGCTCTCGCTCGACGCCCGGCAGGGACGGCTGGTCGCGGCCTGAGCCCCGCTGCCGCAAGGCCATCCCGCCGATCCCGACCCGCGGCCCGCGCCGACATCCCCCGGACCCAAAAAGGTGAGGCGCCAGTGGCGCCTTGCCCGGTGCGGTCGCCCGGAGGCGCAAGCCGCAGGGCGAGGGCGGGCAGCACCACCGTCGGCTGAGGATCGGGACGGGGCGGCCCTGGAAGGCGCGCTTGCGTGCCGGCCCCGGGGAGGGCCGACGCGGCCCGATCGACACCGGTCGATCAGGCTGGGGAACCCCGGCGCCGGACAGGTTGAGGGTCGACGGTGCGGCTATCAGACGGTGCGGCGGCGGCTGAGGACCAGCCAGATCAGCGCGCTGCCGGCCAGCGCCAGCATCGGGATCATCGCCAGATTGACCGCCTTCCAGCCGGCCACCGCGTCGCCGCCGATGCAGTTCATCAGCCCGCCCGAGGCGAGCGAGGCGAGCCCGACCAGCCCGAAGACCGCAAAATCGTTCATGCCCTGCACCCTTCCGCGCTCCTCGGGCCGATGGGCGCCGGTCAGCATCGCCGTGGCGCCGATGAAGCCGAAGTTCCAGCCCAGGCCCAGCAGCATCAGCGCGATGTAGAACTTCTCGATCTCGACCCCGGTCATCGCCACCATGCCCGACAGCGCCAGGATCACCAGGCCGGCCGCCACGATGGCCTCGCGCCCGAATCGGGCGATCAGATGGCCGGTGAAGAACGACGGGATGTACATCGCCAGGACATGGGCCGAGACGATATGCGCGGCATCGGCGGTGGCAAAGCCGCAGCCGACCACGGCAAGCGGCGTCGAGGTCATCACGAGGTTCATCAGCGCGTAGGACACCATGGCGCAGATCACCGCCACGGCGATGCGCGGGGTTGTCAGCAGCTCGCGCCGGGTGCGGCCGCGCGGCGCGTCATGCGACGGCACCGGCGGGCGCGGGATGTCGAGGAACAGAAACAGCAGCGAGCCGAAGAGATTGACCGCGATCACCGCGGCATAGGTGCCCAGGAACGGGATCACGAAGGCGCCGGCGGTCGCCTTGACCAACTGCGGGCCGATGATCGCCGAGGCCAGCCCGCCCGCCATCACGTAAGAGATCGCCTTGGGGCGGAAGTCGTCGTCGGCGGTGTCGGCGGCGGCGAAGCGGTAGAACCCCTGCGCGGACATGTACAGACCGGTCAGGAACGAGCCGGCCAGGAACAGCGCGAAGCTGGCGGTATAAAGCCCGTAGGCGCCCACCGCGCCGCCCAGCGCGCCGCCCAGCGTGCCGACGAAGAAACCCGCGCGCCGCCCGAAGCGCTGCATCAGCCAGGACAGCGGCGTGGCCGCGGTCATCGAGCCGAGCACGATCAACGAGATCGGCAGCGTGGCAAAACAGGGGTTGGGGGCCAGCGACTGGCCGGCAAGCCCGCCAATGGTGAAGATCATCGGCATCTGCGCACCCAGGATCGCCTGGGCAAGCGCGAGGATGGCCACGTTGCGACGGGCGCGGGTCTGGGAGGTATCGCTCATGCTGGATCGGTACGCCCTCGGCCGGGGGCGGGCAAGGGGGCGCGGCTACCCATATGCATCTTTTGTGATGTCTGGGGCGCGGCTTTGCTTTGTGGATTGACGCGGCCGTGCGCGCCGCCACACTGGCGCCATGAGCGCGATCGGACGGATCATCGAGACAGAGGCCTGCGTGGCGGAGGGGGCGGCATGGCTGGCGGCGGAAGAGCCGCGCTTTGCCCATGCGCTGGCGCTGACCGGCCCGCTGCCGTTGCGGCGGCGCCAGGGCGGGTTTACCCAGCTGCTTTCGGCAATCGTCAGCCAGCAGGTTTCGGTCGCCTCGGCCAACGCGATCTGGGCCCGGCTGGAGGGTGCCGGCATGACCGATCCGGACCGTATCGCCGATGCTTCGGACGAGGCGCTGCGCGCGCTGGGGCTGAGCCGGCAGAAAGCGTCTTATGCGCGGGCGCTGGCGCAGGCGGGTATCGACTTTGCCGCGCTGGATGGCGCGCCGACAGAGCAGGTCGTTGCGCGGCTGACCGCGGTCAAGGGTATCGGCGTCTGGACGGCCGAGATTTACGCGATGTTCTCGCTCGGGCGGGCGGATGTGTTTGCGCCCGGCGACCTGGCCTTGCAGGAATCGGCGCGGCTGCTGTTCGATCTCGAGGATCGCCCCCGCGAGAAGGCACTGCGCCAGATGGCCGAGGCCTGGTCGCCCTGGCGGGCGGTTGCGGCGCGGGCGCTGTGGGCCTACTACCACGTGGCCAAGGACAAAGAGGGAATTCGATGACACGGGTGCTGACGGCGGGCCGCAAGGGTCCGGTTTCGGGCGAAATGCGGTCTGCGGTGGTGTTTCTGCACGGGTATGGCGCCAATGGCGCCGATCTGCTGGGGCTGGCCGATGTATTGGGAGAACATCTGCCCGACACGCTGTTCGTCGCGCCCGACGCGCCAGAAAGCTGTGCGGCGGCGCCGTTCGGCTATCAATGGTTCCCGATCCCGTGGATCGACGGCTCTTCCGAAGAGGCCGCGCAGCAGGGGCTGGCGCGGGCGGCGGACGACCTGAACGCCTTTCTCGACGCGCTGATGGTCGACGAGGACCTGATGCCCGAGCAGGTGGCGCTGTTCGGCTTTTCGCAGGGAACGATGATGGCGCTGCATGTCGCCCCGCGCCGCGAAGACGCGGTGGCAGGGATCGTCGCCTTTTCTGGCAGGCTGCTGGCGCCGGAACTGCTGGCAGACGAGGTGCGCGTTCGCCCGCCGGTCATGCTGGTGCATGGCGATGCCGACGACGTGGTTCCTGTCCAGTCGTTGCCCGAGGCGGCCGAGGCGCTGCAAGAGGCCGGTTGGCAAGAGGTCTATGCCCACGTCATGAAAGGCACCGCGCATGGAATCGCCCCTGACGGGCTGTCTGTCGCGCTGGCCTTCCTGCGCGACAAATGCGGCTTCTGAGCCTGTGCGGAATCCCGCACAGTGAGCGGAAACAGCTGTGCGGGTTTCCACACATCACGCATCGGTGATCACCTGGGCGACGGTCCGAGACCGGCCGCAAGCGTTTGATTCGGCAAGGCGATTCTCATCGACATGCAGAATTCGCAAAGCAGGCTTGCGTGATGTGCGGGGCATGGTGTTCCCTTCCGGTCGAGCGGCGCAGGGAGAGGCGCCGCGAGGATCAACCTAACCGTTCCGGGAGGACGACATGAAAAAGCTTCTGATCGCGGCCAGTGCCGTTGCCATGCTGGCGTCCGGTGCCATGGCGCAATGCGATGACGGCGAAATCGTCATCAAGTTCAGCCACGTCACCAACAGCGACAAGCACCCCAAGGGTATTGCCGCCAACCTTCTGATGGAGCGTGTCAACGCCGAGATGAACGGCAAGGCCTGCATGGAGGTCTATCCGAACTCGACGCTGTATGACGACGACAAGGTTCTGGAAGCGATGCTGCAGGGCGACGTTCAGTTCGCCGCGCCGTCGCTGTCGAAGTTCGAGCAGTTCACCAAGGTGTTCCGCATTTTCGACCTGCCCTTCATGTTCAAGAACATCGAAGCCGTTGACGCGTTTCAGAACTCGGAAACCGGCCAGGCGATGAAGGAATCGATGGCGCGCCGCGGCCTGCTGGGCCTGGAATTCTGGCACAACGGCATGAAGCAGATCTCGGCCAACAAGCCGCTGATCATGCCGGAAGACGCCAAGGGCCTGAAGTTCCGCGTGCAGCCCTCCGAAGTGCTCAAGGCGCAGTTCGAGGCGCTTGGCGCCAGCCCGCAGCCGATGGCCTTCTCCGAAGTCTACGGCGCGCTGCAGACC
>JAGRMT010000107.1:0-2804 GCA_020441125.1 Roseivivax sp. | reverse complement strand
GACGGTCAGGAAAACACCTGGTCCAACGTCTACGGCCAGAAGTTCTTCGAAGTGCAGGACGGCACCACCGAAACCAACCACGGTGCGCTGGACTACATGGTCGTGACCTCGGTCGACTGGTGGGACAGCCTGCCCGAAGACGTGCGCACCCAGCTGGCCACCATCCTGACCGAGGTGACCACCGAGCGTAACGCCGCGGTCAACGAGGTGGACAAGGAAGCCCGCCAGGCAGTTCTGGACGCCGGCGGCGTGATCCGCGAACTGACGGCAGAGCAGCGTCAGGCATGGGTCGACGCGATGAAGCCCGTCTGGGACCAGTTCGTCGAGGACGTGGGCCAGGAAAACATCGACGCCGCTCAGGCGATCAACGGCAGCATGTAAGCGCCGCGCAATACCAGCGGCCCCGCCCAACGGCGGGGCCGCACCGGTTTGCAACCTTCCACAACCGCTGTTCGGGGTAGGCCATGTCTTCGCATTCTCACTCGAATTCGGCCCTTGGCCGGTTCGTCAACGAGTTCGAGGAGACCGCGATCGCGGCGATCCTCGGGGTGATGACGATCATCACCTTCATCAACGTCATCCTGCGCTACGTCTTCAACACGGGCCTGATCTGGGGGCTCGAGGCGACATCGTTCCTGTTCGCCTGGCTGGTGTTGCTGGGCGTGTCCTACGCGGTCAAGGTGACCGCGCACCTGGGCGTGGACGCGATTCTGAACGTGGTGCCGCCCGCCGGCCGGCGCGTGCTGGGTATCGTCGCGGGGCTGATCTGCGTTGCCTACGCGATGCTGCTGCTGAAGGGCGCCTGGGACTACTGGGCCAACTTCGCCAACCTGCCGCAAACCACCGGCCGCTGGTTCCCCACCGGGCTGGAAGAGATGAAACGCACCAGCTACCGCGCCTGGTACGCCGTGGTCGACATCCCGATGCCGGAATGGCTGCGCTTCATCGAGGATATTTTCAACGAAGAGCCCTACGAGAAGCTGCCCCGCTTCATCCCCTATTTCGTCCTGCCGCTGGGCATGCTGCTGCTGCTGGTGCGTTTCGTCCAGGCGACGATCCGCCTGATCCGCGGCGAGCAGGAAAGCCTGATCGTCAGCCACGAAGCCGAAGACGCCGTGGAAGACGTGGCGCACATGAACCGCGAGGACTGATCCGATGGACGTTGCAATCCTCTTTGCCGTGATTGTCGGCCTGATGCTGATCGGCGTGCCCATCGCGGTTTCGCTCGGCTTCGCGTCGATCCTGTTCCTGCTGGTACTCAGCGATACCTCGCTGGCCTCGGTCGCTCAGTCGATGTTCCAGGCGATGGCCGGGCACTATACCCTGCTGGCGATCCCGTTCTTCATCCTGGCCTCGTCCTTCATGTCGACCGGCGGTGTGGCGCGGCGGATCATCCGCTTCTCCATCGCGCTGGTGGGCCATTTCCACGGCGGGCTGGCCATCGCGGGCGTGTTTGCCTGCATGCTCTTCGCCGCGCTGTCGGGCTCGTCCCCGGCGACCGTGGTCGCCATCGGCTCCATCGTCATCGCCGGCATGCGGCAGGTCGGGTATTCCAAGGACTTCGCGGCGGGCGTCATCGCCAACGCGGGCACGCTGGGCATCCTGATCGCCGTCCATCGTGATGGTGGTCTACGCCAGCGCCACCGACGTTTCGGTCGGCCGGATGTTCCTGGCCGGGGTGATCCCTGGCCTGCTGGCAGGCACCATGCTGATGATCACGATCTACGCCATCGCGCGCGTCCGCAACCTGCCCAAGGGCGAGTGGAAGGGCTGGGGCGAAGTCGCCAGCTCGGGGCGCGACGCGCTTTGGGGGTTGTTCCTGATCGTCATCATCCTGGGCGGCATCTACGGCGGCATCTTCACCCCGACCGAGGCCGCGGCTGTGGCGGCGGTCTATGCTTTCCTGATCGCCAACTTCGTCTATTCCGACATGGGTCCGCTCGCCGGCAAGAACGGCGCGCCCAACCTGCCACTGATCCGCAAGCCGATCGCGCTGGTCACCGCCTTCTTCCATCGCGATACCCGCGACACGCTGTTCGAGGCGGGCAAGCTTACCGTTACGCTGATGTTCATCATCGCCAACGCGCTGATCCTCAAGCACGTGCTGACCGATGAGCAGATCCCCCAGCAAATCGCCGGGATGATGCTGGACGCCGGCTTTGGCCCGGTGATGTTCCTGGTCATCGTCAACGTGATCCTGCTGATCGGCGGCCAGTTCATGGAGCCCTCGGGCCTGATCGTGATCGTCGCACCGCTGGTGTTCCCGATCGCCATCCAGCTGGGCATCGACCCGATCCACCTGGGCATCATCATGGTGGTTAACATGGAAATCGGCATGATCACGCCGCCCGTGGGCCTGAACCTCTTCGTCACCTCCGGCGTCGCCGGAATGCCGATGATGCGCGTGGTCTACGCCGCGCTGCCCTTCCTGGCGGTGCTGTTCGTGTTCCTGATCATCGTCACCTACGTGCCGATCCTGTCGACCTGGCTGCCGACCACCTTCATGGGGCCGGAGATCATTACCAAGTAAATCAAATTGCGCGCTTCCGCGCGCTCTCATTCAGCCAGTGACGAGGCGACGCCCCAACCGGGGCGTCGTTTTCATTGGCATCGCCGCTTTTTGAGTATTTCGGCAAAGAAGAAGCCAAGAGCGCGCGCCCCTGGCTTCTTCTTTGTTCAAATACCTCCGGGGGGAGGCGCCGCAGGCGACGGGGGGCAGAGCCCCCAGCCTTATTCGCCGCTGGCGTTCAGGGCTTCGATGATGGGCACGAAATCCGCAGCCTTCAGGCTGGCGCCGCCGACCA
>JAGRMT010000106.1 GCA_020441125.1 Roseivivax sp. | reverse complement strand
GTGATCTATCAGGGCCGCACCGAGGGCATGAACCAGTGGAAATCGGCGCATGCGATCAAGACCGACCTGCGCACGCTGGAAGAGGCGATGCAGGGCGCCGACGTGTTCCTGGGCGTGTCGGTCAAGGGCGCGGTGACGCCCGAGATGGTTGCCTCGATGAACGACAACCCGGTCATCTTTGCCATGGCCAACCCCGACCCGGAAATCACCCCCGAAGAGGCGCATGAGGTGCGCGCCGATGCCATCGTCGCTACCGGCCGGTCGGACTATCCCAACCAGGTCAACAACGTTCTGGGCTTTCCCTACCTGTTCCGCGGCGCGCTGGACATCCACGCCCGCGCGATCAATGACCAGATGAAGATCGCCTGCGCCGAAGCGCTGGCCGCCCTCGCACGCGAAGACGTGCCCGATGAGGTGGCGCTGGCCTATGGCAAGAACCTGTCGTTCGGGCGCGACTACATCATCCCGACCCCCTTCGACCCGCGGTTGATCCACCGTATCCCGCCGGCCGTGGCCAAGGCGGGCATGGACACCGGCGCGGCACGCCGCCCGATCGTGGACATGGAAGCCTACAAGCTGTCGCTGCGCACCCGGATGGACCCGACCGCCTCGATCCTGCGGGGCATCAATGCCCGCGCCCGCGCGGCGCAGGCCCGCATGATCTTTGCCGAAGGCGACGATCCGCGCGTTCTGCGTGCCGCGGTGATGTACCAGCGTTCGGGACTGGGCAAGGCGCTCGTCGTCGGCCGCGACTACGACGTGAAGGCCAAGCTGGAAGCCGCCGGGATGGAGGACGCGGTGCGCGAGCTGGAGGTGGTGAACGCCGCCAACACCCGCCACCTGAACACGTACAAGGAGTTCCTGTATCAGCGGTTGCAGCGCAAGGGCTATGACCGGCAGGACATTCATCGCCTGGCCGCGCGCGACCGGCACGTGTTTGCCGCGCTGATGCTGGCACACGGCCATGGCGACGCGCTGGTCACCGGCGCGACGCGCAAGTCGGCGCATGTGATGGAGTTGATCAACCACGTCTTCGACGCCGACGCCAAGGCTGGCGCAGTGGGCGTGACGGCGATCCTGCACAAGGGCAAGATCGTGCTGATCTCAGACACGCTGGTGCATGAATGGCCGGACGAGCACGACCTGGCCACCATCGCCGAGCGCGCGGCAGACGTGGCGCAACACCTCGGGCTTGTGCCGCGCGTGGCCTTCGTGTCCTTCTCTACCTTCGGCTACCCGGTGTCGGAGCGCGCGCAGAAGATGCACCTGGCGCCGCAGGTCCTGGACGAGCGTGGCGTCAGCTTCGAATACGAAGGCGAGATGACCGTCGACGTGGCGCTGAACGCCAAGAGCCAGGAACACTATCCGTTCCAGCGCCTGACCGGACCGGCCAATATCCTAGTGGTTCCGGCGCGCCACTCAGCGTCGATCTCGGTCAAGCTGATGCAGGAAATGGCCGGCGCGACGGTCATCGGCCCGATCCTGGCCGGGGTCGACCAGCCGATCCAGATCTGTTCGACCAATGCCACCGCCAGCGATATCCTGAATATGGCCATGCTGGCCGCCAACAACGTGAGCTGACCGCCGATGGCCATCTATAACCTGGGTTCGATCAATGCCGACATGATCTACCGGGTGCCGCACCTGCCCCTGCCGGGCGAGACGCTGGCCTGTACCAGCCTCTCCCGCGGGTTGGGCGGCAAGGGGGCCAACATGTCGGTTGCGGCGGCGCGCGCCGCGGCGCGCGTGCTGCATATCGGAGCTGTAGGGGCCGATGGGGCGTGGGCGGTCGAGCGGTTGCTGGAATATGGCGTCGACACGCGCCACATCGCCCGCGCGACAGAACCGACAGGCCATGCGATCATCGCGCTGGACGACACCGGGGAAAACAACATCCTGCTGTATCCCGGCGCCAACCACACGCTGACTGTGCCGCAAATCGAGGCGGCGCTGGCGACCGCCGGGCCAGACGACACCTTCCTGTTCCAGAACGAAACCAACGCCCAGGCCGAAGCCGCCCGGCTGGCCAGGGGCCGCGGCATGCGCGTGGCCTATGCAGCCGCGCCTTTCGATGCCGATGCCACTGCGGCGGTTCTGCCGCTGCTGGACCTGCTGGTGCTGAACGAGGTCGAAGCCGCCCAGTTGGCACAGGCCACGGGCACCAGCGCCGAAAACCTGCCGGTGCGCGACGTTGTCGTCACCCTGGGCGCCGAGGGCTGCCGCTGGCACAATGCCAATACCGGCCGCACACAGCACGTTCCGGCGGTCAAGGTAACACCGGTTGACACGACCGGCGCCGGCGACACCTTTACCGGGTACCTGCTGGCAGGGCTGGACCGCGGCCTGCCGATGCTGCAGGCCCTGGCCCTGGCCAGCCGCGCGGCGGCGCTGAAGGTGACACGCGTCGGCGCGGCGGATGTGGTCCCGGACCTGAAGGAAGTGACCGAAGCGCATTTCGGCGCGCTGTGACGGTCAAACCCGACAAAAACGATCAAGCGGTTTGCCCCGTCGCAAATTCTGGGCTAGTCCGGTGCAACCACCGGAGATTTCCATGAACCGCACCGCCAAGGCGCAGACCTCAGAAGCCAGCCTGCTGGGCGTAATCGCCGCGCTGGTGGCTCTGCTGTGTGTGCTGCCGATGGTGGCGGTGGCCGTCACCGCGCTGTCGGGCGGGCTGGATACCGTCAGTTCATTGTGGGCCACGGTGCTGCCGCGCTACATCGGCACCACGCTGGCGCTTGTGGCGCTGGTTGCCGGTGGCACGCTGGCGCTGGGCACGGTCACAGCCGGGCTGGTCACCCTGACTGATTTCCCCGGCCGCCGCTGGATCGAGGTTCTGCTGGTGCTGCCGCTGGCCTTTCCGGCCTATGTGCTGGCCTATGCCTATACCCACCTGCTGGACCATCCCGGCATCGTGCAATCGACGCTGCGCGCGGTTACCGGCTGGGGCCCGCGGGATTACTGGTTCCCCGAGATCCGCTCGCTGGGGGGTGCGGCGGCGATGCTGACGCTGGTTCTGTATCCCTATGTCTATCTGCTGACCCGGGCAGCACTGCTGGGGCAGGCGGCCTCGCCTTATCATGCGGCGCGCGCGCTTGGGCGGACGGCGATCGGCGCTTTTGTCGCCGTCGTGCTGCCGCTGGCTCGTCCGGCAATCGCCGCCGGCGTCCTGCTGGCCACGATGGAGACGATCGCCGATTTCGGCACCGTTTCCTATTTTGGCGTTCAGACCTTTGCCACCGGCATCTACACCAGCTGGTTTTCCATGTTTGACCGGATCGGCGCAGCGCAACTGTCGCTGGGCCTGCTGGGCTTTGCCTTGCTGCTGGCCACGCTTGAGCGGCTGTCCCGCAGCCATCAGCGCTATCACTCCGGCCGGCGCCACGAGAGGCTGCCGCGCGTGCGCCTGACCGGCGGCATGGGCTGGGCGGCGGCGGCCCTCTGCGCGGTTCCGATCCTGCTGGGCTTTGCCGTGCCCACCGTGGCGCTGACGGCGATGGGCATCGGCTCGGGCCAGGATCTGTTGTCTGACCGCTACCTGGGCTTCGTGCGCAACTCGGTCACTCTGGCCGGTACCGCCGCCGCGGTCACCGTGCTGGCCGCGCTGACGGTGGGCTATTTCCATCGCGTGCGGGCCACCCGTGCCTCGGCCCTGATGCTGCATGCCGGTCGGCTGGGCTATGCGGTGCCCGGAGGGGTGATCGCGGTCGGGTTGCTGGTACCCTTCGCGCTGTTTGACAACGCGCTGGACGCGTGGCTGACCCAGACGTTCGGCATTTCGACCGGGCTGCTGTTCACCGGTTCGATCTGGGTGCTGGTGATGGCCTACGTGATTCGATTTCTGGCCGCCGCGCTGGGCGCTTACGAAGGCGGGCAGGCCGCCATCAACCCCAACCTGGACATGGCTGCACGGGTGCTGGGCAAAAGCTCTTATGCCACGCTGCGCACCGTCTATCTGCCGCTGTTGCGGCCCAGCCTGTTCACCGCGCTGCTGATCGTCTTCGTCGATGTGATGAAGGAATTGCCTGCCACGCTGATCATGCGCCCGTTCGACTTTGACACCCTGGCGGTGCAGGCGCATCGCCTTGCGGCAGACGAACGGCTGGAAGGCGCGGCCGTGCCCAGCCTGGTGATCGTGGCGGTCGGACTGCTGCCGGTGCTGTTGCTGATCCGCCGTCTTCGGCACTGACCACACCCGCAAGACCAGAGCGCCAGAAACGAAAAAGGCGGTGCAATGCACCGCCTTTTTGTAATCCGGTAGAGCCGGATATTAGTCGGCAACAGCCGCTGCGATGATCAGCAGCAGTGCCAGCGGGATCAGGACGCCAGCCGACGAGGACGAAGCAGCAGCTTCTTCCACGACGACGACGGGTTCCATGACCACGTCATCCTTGGCATACGAGCCGGCCATTGCGGTCGAAGCAGCGGCGGTCAGTGCAGCAGCGAGAGCGAGTTTCTTCATGTTATCCTCCAGATATACGCCTGCCGTCCCTTGGATCAGGAAAACGACGGCAAGCACCCAAGACTTACCTCGTGTCTTTGTCTAAGCAGCTATTAACACGAATGCAAATCCATCTTGTGCGGGCCGGCTCGCCTGCCGCGGTTTTGTCGTCAAATTAGCAACACCTGAGTGCCGATCTTCGCCATCCCGAAAAGCTGCGCGATGTGCTCGTTGTAAAGCCCGATGCAGCCGTTCGAAGACCGCCGTCCGATCTTGCGCGTGTCATGCGTTCCGTGGATGCGATAATACTGCCAGCTGAGGTAAAGCGCGTGCGTTCCCAAGGGGTTATCCGGGCCAGGGCCAACATAGTCGGGCCACTCCGGGTTGCGCTTCTGCATCGCCGGGGTCGGGCGCCACTCGGGGCCTTCGACCTTGCGCACGATACTGGTGCGGCCGCGCCGTGTCAGATCGTCGGTCAGCGGCACCGAACAGGGGTACAGGTGATAGGTTCCACCCTCGTCCCAGAAGTGCAGCGCGCGCGATGAAATATCGACCAGCACAGCACCGTTGTTCAGGTTGCTGAAGTAGGGCTGCCACTCAAGCGAACGGAAGCTGGAAATGTTGCGGCGCACCATGTGCGACAGGTCCCGCTCGATCTCGACGGTATCCGATCCGTTGACATCCTGCGCCACGGCAGGCGCTGCCAGGACAGCCGCCGTGCCGGCGATGAACCCGCGCCGGGTCACGTTCAGTTTTGCCGATTCCTTCATCGACCAAGCTCCAATAATTCCGGTCATTCAAGTGCGCGGACCATATGGCGAGAATGCCGCAGGTTCAAATCAAACGCTCGTAATCGCGCACGAACACGATGATGTGGGTTTGCGCGGCAACGGTCTGCGCTGTAAGGGGGGCCGGAACAAACCGCGTGGACGACCATGACCCGACTGATTTTGCTGCTGGTGCCTGCCCTTATGACGCTGGCCGCCTGCGAACCGACCACTGGCGGTGGTACGGATGGCAAGCCTGCGGCGCGCGTTTATCGCATCTCTGGGGCAGAGGCATCGCGCGTTCAGTTCCGGATGCTCGACTCGGTCAATTCGCTGCGCAATGCCGCCGGCCAGCCGCCGCTGGCCTTCGACGCCCAGCTGAACGCCGCCGCGGCAACCCATTCGCGCGACATGTCGGTGCAGAACCGGCCTTGGCATTTCGGCTCTGACGGTTCCTCGCCGATCGACCGGGTCCAGCGCGTAGGCTATCCGCGCGTGCTGTATGGCGAGCTGATCTCGGAAACTTATGAGACCGAGGTTGAAACGCTGGCCGCCTGGCTGGAAGATCCTGCCTCGCGCACCATCCTGATGGACGCACGCGCAACCGACATGGGATTTGCCTGGTACCAGGAACCCAACGGCAAGATCTGGTGGACACTGATCCTGGGCGGCTGACGCCCGGCGCAGCGCAGAACGAAAAGCAGGGACTGGCGATCGCCGGTCCCTTTTTTCATGCCAAGGCGGCTATTGCGCTGTCTGCCGGATACGTTCTGCCTCGGCGCGCAGGGCAGCCATCAACCGGTCAAGCCCGCGGCCGGCCCGCTCGTCCAGCAGCCGCCCGTTCTCGTCCCACTGGCGCGAGGTCTGGGCGACGAATACCTCTGGCCCAGGCAGTACGACGGGCTGGAACGGGTTCAGACACCAGCGCAGCATCTGCTGCGACCGCTCACCTCCGGCGCGCCCGTCGGCAGCCGATACGATGGCAACCGGCTTGCCCTTCCACGGGTTGCCCTCTACCCGGCTGACCCAGTCCAGCGCGTTCTTCAGCACGCCGGGTGTGCCCTTGTTGTATTCCGGCGTGGAAATGACGATGGCATCGGCCTCGCCGATCTGGCTGGCCAGAGTCAGAACCTCGGGCGGAAAGCCCGGCCCGTCTTCGATATCCTGATCGAACAGCGGCAGGCGCAGGTTCGCCTCGATGTATTGCGCCGGGGCAAAGCGCCGCTGAGCTTCGGCCAGAAGCAACCGGTTGGTTGAGGCCGCGCGCAGCGCGCCGCAAATGCCAAGCAGGGAAAGATCGGTCATCGGTCAGGGTCCGTTTGTTTCACGTACAGGGTGGCCAAAGAAAAACGCCGCGGCAACCCGCGGCGTTTCACAAGACCTGTGCGCGCGCGATCAGCCGTTCGGCAGGATCACGATTTCCACGCGGCGGTTCCGCTGCTTGCCTTCCGGCGTCAGGTTATCGGCAATCGGCTGATCCTCGCCCCGGCCAATGGCGACAATGCGCGAAGACGAAACGCCCTCGGCGATCAGGATGCCCGCCACGGCCTCGGCCCGGCGCTGCGACAGACGCAGGTTGTACGATGCATCGCCATCCTTGTCGGTGTGGCCCAGCACCTGGACGGTGGTGTTCGGATAGGCGTTCAGGTTTGCCGCGACGGTGCGGATATCCGATTGCAGATCCGGGCGCAGCGTGGCGCTGTCGGTGGCGAACAGGATGTCCTGCGGCATGGTCACGATCAGCCGGTCGCCGGTGTTGACGATTCCGACGTTGTTGCCCAGCTGCTGGCGCAGTTCTGCTTCCTGCTTGTCGAGCTGGTTGCCGATCAGCGCCCCGGCGCCCGCGCCCAGCGCGGCGCCCAGCGCGGCGTTGCGGCGCTTCTCTTCCGGGTTCTGGCCGGTCAGCACGCCGATCAGCGCGCCGGTGCCAGCGCCAATCAACGCGCCCTGCTTGGTCTGGCGGTTGGGATCGTTGGGATCGTTGAACTGCCCAGTGGTGCAGGCGCTGAGGGCCAGCGCAGACGCGCAAACGGCCATAACGGTGAATTTTGCTCGGATCATGATGTGCCTCTTCCTTCGTTCCCCATATGGGTTGGCCCCGTTTTACACGCAACACCCCCCCGCGCGCATCCGGCAAATGGCGGGAATCGGCGGCGTTCCGCCCAATGTGATCGGCTAGGCCTCCAGCCGGGCCGATTCCCAGGCCAGAAGCGCGCGTTTCACCGGCAGGCCCCAATGATAGCCGCCCAGCCCGCCCGACTTGCGCAGCGCGCGATGGCAGGGGATCAGATAGCTGATCGGGTTGCGGCCCACCGCGGTACCAACGGCGCGCACCGCCTTCGGGTTCCCGATCGACTGTGCAATTTCCGAATAGGTCGTGACATGGCCCGAGGGGATGCGCATCAGCGCCTCCCACACCTTTATCTGGAACGGCGCGCCGATCAGGAACAGCGGCGTCGGCTCCAGCGCGTTTTCAGCCCCGAAAGCCGACAGCACCCAGGGCCGCAGGCGCATCGAATCCTCGACATAGCGCGCCTTGGGCCAGCGACCGGTCAGGTCTTCCATGGCATGATCTGCGCCGGTTTCGGCGGCAAAGCCGATACCGCAGATGCCCTTGTCCGTGCCCATCACCAGCGCCGGGCCAAACGGGCTTTCGAACCAGCCCCAGTAGATCGTCAGACCTTCGCCTTCCTGCGCATAATCGCCGGGACTCATCGCTTCCCAGCGCAGGAACAGGTCGTGCAGCCGCCCGGTGCCCGACATGCCCACCGAATGGGCGGTGTCCAGGGTGGTGAACCGTTCGGACAGAAGCGCCTTGGCATGGCCCAGCGTCAGGTATTGCTGGTACCGCTTCGGCGAAACGCCGACCCAGCGCGAGAACAGGCGCTGGAAATGCGCCGGGCTCATGTCCATCCGCCGGGCCAGATCATCCAGCGAAAGGGCCGGTTCGGTGTCGATCACGTCCAGCGCGCGACGCATGACGTTGAAATGGTAGCCGTCCTCGGCGGTGCTTTGGGTCATCTCACCTCTCCTTCGCCACCAGACCTAACCATCCCGCGCGCCCCGTTCGACCCGAATATTGCGCTTTGTCCCGAGATGCGCCGCAGCGCTGTTGCGCGGCGTCGGCGTTGCGGGGATAACGCGGCATGGCAAAGCAACTCGACTATTCGACGATGTGTCAAATCTTCGCCCGCTTCCAGGCCGCCGAGCCGGAACCGAAGGGCGAACTGGAACATGTCAACGCGTATACCCTGCTGGTGGCCGTCGCGCTGTCTGCCCAGGCCACCGATGTCGGCGTCAACCGCGCCACCCGCGCGCTGTTCCAGATCGCCGACACCCCGCAGAAGATGCTGGCACTCGGCGAAGAGGGGCTGATCGAGCACATCAAGACGATCGGCCTGTTTCGCAACAAGGCCAAGAACGTCATCAAGCTCAGCCAGATACTGGTCGACCAGTACGGCGGCGAAGTGCCTTCCAGCCGTGCTGCGCTGCAATCTCTGCCGGGCGTCGGCCGCAAGACGGCCAACGTGGTGCTGAACATGTGGTGGGGCCATCCGGCGCAAGCGGTCGACACGCATATCTTCCGCGTTGGCAACCGCACCGGCATCGCCCCGGGCAAGGACGTGGACGCGGTCGAACGCGCGATCGAGGACAACGTCCCCGCGCAGTACCAGCGCCACGCCCATCACTGGCTGATCCTGCACGGCCGCTATATCTGCACCGCGCGCAAGCCGCGCTGCGCCGATTGCCTGATCGCCGACCTTTGCCCGTCGCGCGGCATGGACGCGGCGAAGGCCTAGGCGAACAGGGCGCAAACACGATTGGCGATCATTCCTGCGGGTGCCCACGCACTAGGCCCCGACGGCGGTTGGATCAAAGGCCGGTAGGTTCGCTTAAACGCTGGCAGCGCCTGAGGCTTTGCATTGCGGCCCGCATCGGCTATGCCGCTTTCCGTCTGTAAGGAGAGCGGCATGACCAAACGCTACCAGGTTGTCGGCATCGGCAACGCCATCGTCGATGTTCTGTCGCGCGCCGACGATTCGTTTCTCGAACTGATGGGAATCGAGAAGGGGATCATGCAGCTGGTAGAGCGCAGCCGCGCCGAGGTGCTGTACGGCGCGATGGAAAACCGTGTTCAGGCGCCGGGCGGATCGGTGGCTAACACGCTGGCCGGCATCGGCGCTCTGGGCCTGCGCACCGGCTTTATCGGCCGCGTCCATGACGACGCCCTGGGCCGGTTCTACGCCGAGGCGATGGAAAAGGATGGCACGCGCTTCGTCAACGCCCCGGTCAAGGGCGGAGAGTTGCCGACCTCGCGCAGCATGATCTTCGTCTCGCCGGATGGCGAACGGTCGATGAACACATACCTGGGCATCTCGGCCGAGCTGGGGCCCGAGGACGTGGCCGAGGACGTGGCCGCCGAAGCCGAGATCGTGTTCCTTGAGGGCTACCTGTTCGACAAGGACAAGGGCAAGGATGCCTTTATCCGCACCGCCCGCACGTGCCGCAAGGCCGGCGGGATGGCCGGTATCGCCATTTCCGATCCGTTCTGCGTAGAGCGCCATCGCGCCGACTTCCTGCGCCTGATCGAGCACGAGATGGACTATGTCATCGGCAACGAGGCCGAGATCCGCTCGCTCTATCAGAACGACGATCTGGAAAGTGACCTGGCCGCCGTCGCCGCGATCTGCCCGCTGGTGGTCTGCACCCGCTCTGGCGACGGGATCAGCATCGTCAGGAACGGTGTGCGCACCGATATCCCGGTGACCCGGATCGTACCGGTTGATGCCACCGGCGCGGGCGACCAGTTCGCCGCCGGGTTCCTGTATGGCCTGGCCACCGGGCGCGACATGGAAACCTGCGGGCGCATGGGTGCTGTTGCCGCGTCCGAGGTGATCAGCCACATGGGCCCGCGCCCCGAGGCCGATGTCGGTGCGCTGATGCGCGCCCAGGGTCTGCTGTGACCAACCCGGCCCCGGCGGCCTCGGCCCGCGCCGTGGCGCCGGTCTGGGCTGTCGACTTGATGGCCAACGGGACATTCCGCCCGGTGACAGAACCGTGGCCAGAGCCCGCCGCGCCCGCCGACGCCTCCTGGCGCTGGCTGCATTTCGACGTCGCCGACCCCGGACTGAAAACCTGGGAACGGCAGATGCTGCCGCGCACCGCCGGCAACGCGCTGGTGCAGCAGGAAACCCGCCCGCGCTGCGAAGCGCTGGACGACGGGCTGATCCTGAACCTGCGTGGCGTCAACCTGAACCCCGGCCAGGCAACCGACGACATGGTCTCGCTCCGGCTGTGGGTGACAGAGCGGTGCGTGGTCTCTGCCCGTGTGCGCAAGGTATTTGCCGCCGAAGCGATGCGAGAGCGCATCGAAACCGGCCATGTGCCCAAGGACGTGGGTAGTTTCCTGGAGTTGCTGATCGACGAGCTGACCGACCGGATCGAGGCGGTCTCGGTCGCCAAGGATGACGAGACAGACACCCTGGAAGACAAGGTTTTCGATCATTCCGGTGCCGGTTTCGTCGATGTCGGGCCGCTGCGTGGTTCGGTGATCAAGTTGCGCCGCTATGTTCATCCGCAGCGCGACGCGTTGCAGAAACTGGCCATGGCCCAGGTTTCCTGGCTGGGCCAGCATCACCGCCCCGGCCTGATGGAGGCCGCGGACCGCACCACCCGCATCGTCGAAGAACTGGACGCCGCGCGCGACCGTCTGTCTGCGATGCAGGACCATATGGACACGCGGCAGGCTGCCCGGTTTGGCCGCAACAGCTATATCCTGTCGGCCATCGCCGCGCTGTTCCTGCCTCTGGGATTCCTGACGGGGCTGTTCGGTGTCAACGTCGCCGGAATGCCCGGCGCCGACAGTCCGATGGCCTTCTGGCAACTGACAGGCGTCTGCGTCGTGATCGGTATCGCGCTATGGCTGTTCCTGCGCTGGAAGCGCTGGCTGTAGCAGTCCGCGGATCAGTCGCGCAGCTTGGCGTGCACTGCATCCAGGTCGATTTCGCCCACCGGCATCCGGTTGCCCGGGTTTTCGAAATCGTAACGGAACAGTTCAAAGTCGCGTTTGTAAATCTCGTACACCAGGTGCTTCGACAGATCGTCGAAATACGCCTCTGGCGGGTGGTCGCGGGTCGGGCCGTGCCCGTCGCTTTCGTTGAACCGCGGCACCGCCGCCAGATCGACCTTGACCGGCGTGTCGATCGCATCCAGCACCGCCTGCATCCCTTCGGCGAAACGCTCGGTCCACAGGATCCGGTCATACCGGCCGCCATTGGCAACAAACGTGCCCACATGCCCCGCCATCGACGACCAGTGAATGTCAGGCTCCATCGGGCGGCGCCAGCGGATCGTGTCACGTGCGAACAGCAGGAACCGGCGGAAGCTGCGGATCTGGTCGAACGGCTGATTGCCGTCCTCGCCGCCCACATCCACCCCGTATTTCTGTGTCAGCAGCGGCACCAGGTTGCCGCGATAGCGCTTGCCGTTGCGCTGCACGCCGCAAATCTTGTCGAAGAACGATGACAGGATGCGATCAAAGGGATTGCGAACGCAGGTGAAGGCATAGACCCGGTGCTGGCGAACCGCAGGTCGAATCACCGCCTGGCTGCCGTCGATTCCCCACTTGTGCAGACCTTCCTGCGCATCGTGGATATCGCCGTCATAAAACCGGCCGTGGTCCGAGTAATACAGGATCTGGCCGATGGTCGAACAGGCGCACTTGGGCACCACGCGATAGATCACGCTTTCGCTTTCGGTCATCCAGGTTCCGGGAAAGCCCATGTCTGCCTTGCCTTCCAGCTAGCGCGCGGTCCGCATCAGTTTGAACGGCATGATCGTAAAATCCCGGTTTATTCTCGTCAGCCGGCCTCGTATCAACAGGACCAACTCGGCGAAATTAGGGCGTATTGTTCGGCCAATGGCAAAGATTGCCTACCTTCTGCTGTGCCACAAGTCCCCGTCGGAGATTATCCGGCAGGTCGAAACGCTGACCGCCGAAGGCGACTATGTTGCGATCCATTTCGACGCCCACGGCGACCGGGCCGAGTTCGACCGCCTGCGCGTCGCGCTGCATGGCAACCCGGCCGTCGCCTTCACGCCGCGCAGGATCCGCTGCGGCTGGGGGGAATGGTCGCTCGTGCGCGCCTCGATCGAGGCGGCACGCACCGCGCTTGACGCTTTTCCCAAGGCCTCGCACCTTTACCTGATCTCGGGCGACTGCCGCCCGATCAAACCGGCTCGCACGATCCATCGGCTGCTGGACAGCCGCGACGTCGATCTGATCGAAAGCGTGGACTATGTCGCAGGCGGCTGGATCAAGACCGGCATGCGCGAAGAGCGCCTGATTTACCGCCACCTGGTGAACGAACGCCGGTACAAATGGCTGTTCTACACCCTGATCGAGCTTCAGCGGCGCCTGGGCCTGGCCCGGCGCATTCCGCCAGAGCTGGACATGATGATCGGCAGCCAGTGGTGGTGCCTGCGGCGGCGCACGGTCGAGGCCGTGCTGGAATTCGCCGCGCAACGGCGCGACATCGTGCGGTTCTTCCGCACGACATGGATCCCCGACGAGACGTTCTTCCAGACATTGGTGCGGCACCTGGTGCCGGGCAACCAGATCGTCAGCCGTCCGCCCACCTTCCTGCTGTTTTCCGACTACGGGATGCCCGTCACCTTTCACAACGACCACTATGACCTGCTGGTGGCACAGGATTACCTGTTCGCGCGCAAGATCAGCCCCGAAGCGGCCGAGCTGAAGGCCCGGCTGGCCGCGCTTCATGCCGCGCCTGACCAAGACTTGCCAGTGTCGGACGATGGCCGCGCGCTTTATGCCTTTCTGGCCAGTCGCGGACGGGTCGGCGCGCGCCACGGTGCCCGGTTCTGGCAGCGCCCCGCCGGCCTGGGCGCCCGGCATGACGTGCTGGCGGTCGTGTGCAAGAAATGGGACGTGGGCAAGCGGCTGGCGCAGCAACTGGGACAGGCTGCCGGCATCCCCGCATATGGCTATCTGTTCAACGAAGAGGCCACACCCCTGCCCGACCTGGGCGGCATCCAGACCGGGCTGGAAAAACGCCGCCGCCATGCCCCCGCGCTGCTGCAACTGCTGTTTGACGAAACCGGCGCCCAGCGCCTGGTGATCTGCCTTGATCCGGGCGATCCGGACCGTTTGGCACAGCTGCGGACGCTGGGCGCCGGTCTGCGCGTGCTGAACGTGGCCTGCCGCTATGACACGCCTTACCTGCAGGGCCATGCCCGGCGCATGGGGCTGGTTTCACGCACCACCCCGCCGGAACGGCAGGCGATGCTGGAACGCCTGATCCGCGAGCAGATCGAAGGCGAAACCGCGCGTTTGGCGGAACTGGGCTTGCCCCGGCTGGCCCATTTGCGCGAAACCGCCCCTGCACCGGTCAACGCGCAGGCGTTGACCGAATTCCTGGCGATTGCCCCGGACGCCGCGCTGAGCATCGCCCGGACCCCAACCTTGTTTGCCGACTGAGGAACATTCCGATGGCCTATACCTACGACGACCAGAACATCTTCGCCAAAATCCTGCGCGGCGAAATTCCCAACCAAACCGTGCTGGAGACAGAGCACACTCTCGCCTTCCGCGATATCTATCCGCAGGCGCCGGTGCATGTGCTGGTGATCCCCAAGGGCCCCTATGTCTGCTATGACCACTTCGCGCAGGCGGCGTCAGAGGCGGAAATCGTCGATTTCACCCGCGCCATCGGCCAGGTCTGTGCGCAAGAAGGACTGGAAGGTCCCGGCTTCCGCCTGATCTCCAACGCCGGTGAGGCCGGGGTGCAGGAAGTGCCGCATCTGCACGTGCATATCCTGTCGGGCCGGCCGTTGGGACGGATGCTCCAGAAAGCCTGAGGGCCAGTCAGCCGGCGCTGGTCGTCAGGGACAGGAAAACGTCCTCCAGATCGGCCTGCTCTGTCTTGACGTCGCGGATGCGGATGCCGGCGGCGCGGGTCGCCTCCAGCACCGCTTCGGCGCTGGTCTGGCGGGCGCGGTAGCTGACCGCCAGCGTGCCGTCAGGGCGCATCTCGGCGGTCAGGCCCGCCGCCTGCGGCAGCGCGGCGGGGGGTGTTTCCGGGGTGATCACCATGGTCTTGCCGTCGAGCTGGCCCAGCAGGTTGCGCGTGCTGTCGCGCGCCACCAGCGCGCCTTGCGACAGGATGGCGATCTCGTCGCACATCTGCTCGGCTTCTTCGAGGTAATGCGTGGTCAGGATGATGGTGGTCCCGCGCTCGGCGTTCAGCCGGCGCACGTTTTCCCACAACATCCGGCGCAGTTCGATGTCGACTCCGGCGGTCGGCTCGTCCAGCACCAGCACCTGCGGCGCATGGACCAGCGCCTTGCCCAGCAGCAGCCGCCGCCGCATCCCGCCCGAAAGCGTGCGCGCATAGGCATCGGCCTTGTCCGTCAGCCCGATCATCGCCAGGATCTCGTCCGTGCGGCGGTCGGCCTTGGCCACACCGTAAAGCCCTGCCTGCACCTCCAGCGCGGCGCGCGGGCTCAGGAACGGGTCGATGTTCAATTCCTGCGGCATCACCCCGATGGCCGCGCGCGACTGGCGCGGGTTCACGTCCTGGTCCCAGCCCCAGATGGTGACCCGGCCCGCGGTCTTGACCACCAGCCCGGCCAGAATGTTGATCAAGGTCGACTTGCCGGCGCCGTTCGGGCCCAGCAGGCCGAAGATGCTGCCGGCCGGAACCGCAAGGTCGACGCTTTTCAGCGCCTGCTTGCCGCTGCCATAGGTCTTGTTCAGTGCCTCGATCCGGATTGCGTCCTGTGTCATCGCGCGTCTTGCCCCCGCCCCGTGTTTTGGCAATAACGTCCCTAGTCCATTGACCGCCGGAAGGGAACGCAGCCGATGACCATTGAGGCGCCTGAAACCAAGATCGTCGACAGCCACAAGGTCGCCTGCGACGGCGGCGAGGGGGCTCTGGGCCATCCGCGCGTCTGGCTGATGATCCCGCATGACACCGGCTGGGTGGAATGCCCCTATTGCGACGCCAAGTACGTCCACAGGGAATTCGAAGGCAAGGTCTGAATACTCAGACCCCGCCGCCCGTCGCTCTGCGCAAACCGCTGATCAGGATGTCGCCGCCGCCGCAAGGCAGGCGCGCGCTGACTGCGCCGTCTTCGGTCAAGAACTTCAGAACGTTCTTGCCCGACCAGACCTGCACGGAGCGACCGTCGCTGACCTTGCCGCTACCGATTACGGTACCGGTTTGCGGGTCTTGAGAGAAATACAGCACATTCACGTCAAGCCCGCCTTCGCAGCTTAACCAGCTGCGTCCGGTATTGAACGGGCCGCGACTGTCCCAGTGCCCCTGGCAGACGGTGCCGTCGCTCAACTGTCCAGAGACGCTGCCTTCATCCCAGCCTTTCGCCTTGCCATCGAAATAGACGCCTGCATCACCGACACAGGCCAGCACACGCACACAGCTGTCGGGGTCGCCAGGGACGGCGCGGCACTCGGTTGCCGCAGGCTCGCCTGCCTGGCCCGGCAGGCGCAATTCTTCTGATTGGGCGGGGGCAGCCAGAAAAAGAGCGGCTGGAAGGCAAAGTCGGATCATGGCACTAACGGGCGAACAGGGAAGGAACACGCGCATGGCTAACAAGTTCGGCAAGGGCTGTCACCTGCATCTGATCGACGGATCGGCCTTCATCTTCCGTGCCTATCACGCGTTGCCGCCGCTGACGCGCAAGTCCGACGGGCTGCCCATCGGCGCCGTGGCGGGCTTTTGCAACATGTTGCACCGCTATGTCGAAGGGAACACCGGCCCAGACGCGCCGACGCATGTGGCCGTGGTGTTCGACAAGGGCAGCCACACCTTCCGCAACGACATGTACGACCTCTACAAGGCCAACCGCGAGGAGATGCCCGAGGATCTGCGCCCGCAGATGCCGCTGACCCGACGCGCCACCGAGGCCTTCAACATCGCCTGCAAGGAGCTGGAGGGCTACGAGGCCGACGACATCATCGCCACCCTGTCCTGCCAGGCGCGCGACGCGGGCGGGCGGGTCACGATCATCTCCTCCGACAAGGACCTGATGCAGCTGGTCGGCGGCGGGGTCGAGATGCTGGACGCGATGAAGGACAAGCGGATCGACCGCGAAGGCGTGCTGGAAAAGTTCGGCGTCTATCCCGAGCGGGTGGTCGACGTGCAGGCGCTGGCGGGCGACGCGGTGGACAACGTGCCCGGCGCCCCCGGCANNNNGGCATCGGCATCAAGACCGCGGCGCTGCTGATCAACGAATACGGCTCGCTTGAGGAATTGCTGGACCGCGCAGGAGAGATCAAGCAGCCAAAGCGGCGTGAGACGCTGATCGAGAAACGCGCGCAGATCGAGTTGTCGAAAAAGCTGGTGCAGCTGGACTGCAACACGCCGCTGGACTTCACGCTGGACGATCTGGAGGTGAAGGAGCCCGATCCCGACACCCTGTTGGGTTTCCTGGCAGAGATGGAGTTCCGCACCCTGACCAAGCGCATCGCCGATGCGCTGGGGACCAAGCCACCGGTGATCTCGGACACGCCATCGGACGTGCCCGATACGCCCGCGCTGCCCGATGTGCCGGACTGGCCGAAGATCGACCCCGAGGCGTATGAATGCGTGCGCGACATGGCGGCGCTGAACCGCTGGATCGCGCTTGCCGCCGATACCGGCTGGGTGGCGGTGGATACCGAGACCACCTCGCTGGACGAGATGCGCGCCGAACTGGCGGGCGTATGCCTGTCAGTGGTTCCCGGGAAGGCGTGCTATATCCCGCTGGGCCACAAGGCAGGGGCGGCAGGCGATCTGTTCGGATCCGACGATCTGGCAGAGGGGCAGATCCCGCTGAACGCCGCGCTGGATGCGCTGAAGCCGCTGCTGGAAGACCCGGCGGTGATGAAGATCGGCCAGAACGTCAAGTACGACGCGAAGGTGCTGCGCCGCTACGGCATCGACATGGCCCCGGTCGATGACACGATGCTGATGTCCTACGCGCTGCACGGCGGGCTGCACAATCACGGCATGGACCTGCTGAGCGAGACCTACCTCGCCCACCAGCCGATCCCGATCAAGGACCTTTTGGGCAGCGGCAAGAGCCAGATCACCTTTGACCGCGTGCCGATCGAGCAGGCGGTGAAATACGCCGCCGAGGACGCCGACGTGACGCTCCGCCTGTGGCACACCTTCAAGCCGCGCCTGCACCGGGCACATGTAACGCGGGTGTATGAGGGGCTGGAACGCCCGCTGGTGCCGGTGCTGGCCGACATGGAGATGGCCGGCATCAAGGTGGACCGCGACACGCTGTCCCGCATGTCCAACGCTTTCGCGCAGAAGATGGCGGCGCTGGAGGCCGAGATTCACGAACTGGCGGGCGGGCCGTTCAACGTGCAATCGCCCGCGCAGGTGGGCGAGATCCTGTTCGGCAAGATGGGGCTGGAGGGCGGCACCAAGACCAAGACGGGCCAATGGTCCACCACCGCCGACACGCTGGAGGATCTGGCGACCGAGAATGACTTCGCCGCGCGGGTG
This sequence comes from Roseivivax sp., assembly GCA_020441125.1. Lineage (GTDB taxonomy): Bacteria > Pseudomonadota > Alphaproteobacteria > Rhodobacterales > Rhodobacteraceae > Mesobacterium_A. Next base: position 769 of record JAGRMT010000106.1, on the reverse strand, counting down.
CTGGATTACCGTCAGCTGCAAAAGCTGAAATCGACCTATACCGACGCGTTGCAGGACCACATCAACCCGGAAACTGGCCGGGTCCACACGTCCTATTCCATCGCCGGGGCCAACACCGGGCGGCTGGCCTCGACCGACCCGAACCTGCAGAACATCCCGGTGCGGTCGGAAGAAGGCCGCCGCATCCGCGAGGCGTTCGTGGCCGAAAAGGGCAAGGTGCTTGTCTCGCTCGACTATTCGCAGATCGAACTGCGCATCCTGGCCCATGTCGCGGGAATCGAGGCGCTGAAGGAAGCGTTCCGCGACGGGCAGGACATCCACGCGGCGACGGCGTCCGAGATGTTCAACGTCCCGCTGGACCAGATGACGCCGGACATCCGGCGGCAGGCCAAGGCGATCAACTTCGGGGTGATCTACGGCATCTCGGGCTTTGGCCTGGCGCGCAACTTGCGCATCCCACGGGCCGAGGCACAGGGCTTCATCGACCGGTATTTCGAACGCTTCCCCGGCATCAAGACCTACATGGACGACACCATCGCCTTCGCCAAGGCGCACAACCGGGTGGAAACCCTGTTCGGCCGGGTGATCCACACGCCCGAGATCAACGCGAAAGGGCCGCAAGCCGGCTTTGCCCGCCGCGCCGCGATCAACGCGCCGATCCAGGGCGCGGCGGCGGACATCATCCGCAGGGCGATGATCCGCATGCCCGCCGCGATCGACGGGCTGCCCGCGACGATGCTGCTTCAGGTCCATGACGAACTGCTGTTCG
>JAGRMT010000105.1 GCA_020441125.1 Roseivivax sp. | reverse complement strand
GCATGGGCTTTGTCGAGGAAACCGGAGCGGCGCAATTCTACCGCGATGTGCGCGTGACCTCGATCTACGAGGGCACCAACGGCATCCAGTCGATGGACCTGGTCGGGCGCAAGCTGATGGACGGGGGCGAGGCCGCCTGCCGCCTGCTGGACGAGATCGAAAGCACCGCCGAGGCCGCCCGCGCCACCCTTCCCAAGTTGGCAGAGCCGGTCTGGCAAGCCGCCGAAAGCCTGCGCGAGGCCACCGAATGGATGGTGGGCCAGGTCGACATGCACAGCCGCTTTGGCGGGTCTGTCGCCTATCTGCGCGCTTTCGCCCGCGTGCTGGGCGGGCATATCCACCTGCTGTCGGCGCTGGCCGACCAGGACGGCCCGCGCACACGGCTGGCACAATTCTACATCGCCCGGCTGCTGCCTGAACATGTCTCGCTGCTGGTACAGGCTCGGGCGGGGGCGCGTGACCTTTACGCGCTGTCGGCACAGGATCTGGCGGTGTGATGGACGGCGCACTGGACGGGATCCGCTATCCCTGGGAAACCCCGCCGCAAGGCGCCGAGGCGATCGAAGTGGCCGAGGGCGTGCTGTGGATGCGCCTTCCGTTGCCGATGAAACTGGACCATGTCAACGTCTATGCGCTGGACGATGGCGACAGCTGGACGCTGATCGACACCGGCCTGTCCAGCGGCCGCACCCGGGCCGCCTGGGGTGCGCTGTTGCAGGGCCCGTTGCGCGGCAAGCCGGTAAGCCGCGTTCTGGTCACTCACCATCACCCCGATCACGTCGGGCTGGCGGGCTGGTTCCAGTCCGAGCACGGCGCCGAGCTGCTGATCCCGCGCACCGCCTGGCTGTTCGCCAGGATGCTGACGTTGGACGAGCAGGCGACCCCGACCGCCGAACAGGTTACCTTCTGGCGGCAAGCCGGCATGCGTCCCGATCTGTTGCAGCGGCGCGCTGCGGAACGGCCGTTCAACTTTGCCGATATCGTCCATCCGATGCCGCTGGGCTTTACCCGCATCCGCGAAGGCGACGTGCTGCGCATTGGCGGGCGCGATTGGGATGTGCGCATGGGCAATGGCCACGCGCCCGAACATGCCACCCTGTGGAGCCGCGACGACGGTCTGGTGATTGGCGGCGACCAGTTGCTCCCCTCGATCAGTTCCAACCTCGGTGTCTATGCTACCGAGCCGATGGCCGATCCTGTCGGCGAATGGATCGAAGCCTGCGAACGGCTGTCAGCCTACGCCCGGCCCGACCAATTGGTTCTGGGCGGGCACAAGCTGGTGTTCACCGGCCTGCCGCTGCGCTTGCGCCAGTTGATCGACAACCACCACGGCGCGCTGGCCCGGCTGCGCGAGGAACTGCGCCAGCCACACACAGCGGCCGATTGCTTTGCCACGCTGTTCAAGCGCGGGATCGACGACGATGCCTACGGGCTGGCGCTGGTAGAGGCGGTTGCCCATGTCAATCACCTGTACCTGAACGGCGAAGCCACGCGCGAACTGCGGGCCGACGGCGCCTGGCACTATCGGATGCGCTGAGGCGGGTCGATCTTGGGCCTGCACCGCGCTAGAGTTTACCGGACCATACCGGAGGGCGCATGGACCAGGACATTGCCACAACCGCCGAAGCGCACGAGGGCGACGCCCTGCCGCGCAAGATCGACGTTCACACCAACGGCGGCCCTTGCAGCGGGGACCAGACCCTGCCCGATACCGTCACCCGCCGCCCGGTCGAGGACAAGAGCGAGGCCGAATGGGCCTACGAACGGCTGATCCTCTACATCCAGAACTTCGAAGAACAGCTGGATAACGAGCATGAGGTGGCCATGGGCTTTGCCGGCGGCGATGCCGGCATCCTGCGGATCGAGGGCTTGGGCTTCTTCGATCCGGACATGATCACCTTTTACGGCAGCGACCTGACCGGCGCGCGCACGCAGCTTATCCAGCACGTCACTCAATTGTCGGTGATTCTGCGCGCCACGCCCAAGGAGGCAGAACAGGAACCGCCCCGCCGGATCGGGTTCCAACTGGCGGCAGAGCTGGACAAAGTGTGACCGGGCGCGACAGCCTGACCGTTTCGGACGGGCTGACAGGCAGAAAAAAATGCGCTAACGAGGGCGCAAAGCAACGCGAAGGACGACGGAAAAATGGCTGAGCACAAGCACGGAAGCATGGACATCACCACCCAGGAAAAGACCTTTGACGGGTTCATGAGCTTTGCCATGAAGACCGTGATCGGGATCATGGTGTTCCTGGTCCTGCTGGCCATGATCAACGGCTGACGGCATTCAGGCCTGACCCGATGGATCGACGCGGTTTCATCGCCGGGGCAGGGGCCTTGGCGCTTTCTGCCTGCGGCACGCCGAATGCCTCGCGCTATGCCTCTGACGAGGCCGTGGCCCGTGCCGCCTATCGCGATCCGGGTCCGACCGCGCTGACACTGTTCACGATGATCAACCGCCGCTCGCAGGCGGGGGCGCATTCGTCGCTGATGATCAGCGGCTCACAGCGGATCATCTTCGATCCGGCCGGCTCTGTCCGGCCCGATGCGATCGCGACCCGGCATGACGTGCTGTTCGGGATCACGCCCTATATCGCCGAGTTCTACGCCCGGGCCCATGCGCGCCGGTCGTTCTACGCGGTGATCCAGTATCATCAGGTCTCGCCCGAAGTGGCGGAAAAGGCGCTGCGCCTCGCATTGGCAGAGCCGGCCGCGGCGCAGGCCTATTGCACGATCAAGACATCCGGCCTGCTGCGCCAACTGCCGGGCTTCGAATCGATCAACGTCACCTGGTACCCCGACAAGCTGGCAGACCAGTTTGGCACCTTCCCGGGCACGCAGACGCGCACGCTGATCGAAGACGACGACGACGACAAGTCGATCGCCATCTCGCGCTTTGATGCGCAGGTGGCGCAGGGCGCCCAGGGCGCGGGTCAGTAAAGCAGCGGCAAGCCCGCCAATATGCCCGCGCCGCAGACCATCGCCAGAAACACGTTCTTGGTTACATAGCCGATGGCGAAGGTCGCCAACGCCGCCACCAGGCGCACCGGGTCCGGCTCTCCTCCCGTCGCGCGGGGCCACAGCACCAGCGGCGCGACCAGCGCGGGAATGATCGCCGCAGCGGTATAGCGCAGGTGACGCAGCAGCCAGGCCGGCATGGGCCGGTCGCCCACCAGGCCCAGGAATACGTAGCGCAGCCCGAAGCTGCCCAGCCCAAGGCCGATGATCACCACCCAAAGGGACACCGTGTCGATCATGCCTTGCCCTCCTTGCGCCGCTCCAGCCACAGCTCGGCTTGCGCACCGGCCATCATTCCGGCCAGCCCGCCCGCCATCAGCGACAGGTTGTAGGGCAGCCAGGCAAACGACAGGGCAACCACGATCCCGGCCAGCGCCGCCACGATATGCGCCGGTGTGCGCAGCAGCGGCCCCAGCATCGCCAGAAAGGCGATGGGCAGCACGAAATCCAGCCCCAGCGACTCGGGGATCGCCTTGCCCACCATCGCCCCGGCCAGCGTGGCCAGGTACCACGGCACGCAGATCGGGATCACCACGCCAAAGAAATAGGCCATCTTCTCGGCGATCGGCATCGTGCGCCGCTCGTATTCCAGCTGGGTCAGGGCAAACACCTGATCGACCAGGAAATAGGCTGCCAGCACGCGCTGCCAGCGCGGCGCCGCACCGATATGCGGCGTGATCGAGGCCGAGTACATCGCCAGCCGCAGGTTGACCGCCAGTGCCGAAGCCAGCGCCACCCAGGTGGGGGCGTCGTCCATCATCAATTGCAGCGCGGTGAACTGTGCCGCCCCGGCAATCACCGCGACCGAGAAGGCCAGCGCCTCGTACACGTTCAGCCCGGCCTCTGTCGCCACCACGCCGAACAGAACGGCAAACGGGATCACCACCACCAGGAAAGGCAGCGCATCGCGCATTCCGCGCCAGAAACTCGCATGGATTCGCACGCGCCCGGCTCCTACGGTTGAATGTCAGTAACGCTGTCCTATCCACCGCGGCCCGGCGAGGCAATGGCCCGGAACTGGACATTCGGGCCTTCGTGTGAAATGTGACCGCGCAACAGGAGACATCCCATGACCGTGACCCGTTTCGCGCCGTCGCCCACCGGTTACATCCACGTTGGCAACCTGCGCACCGCGCTGATGAACTACCTGATCGCCCGCAAGTCGGGCGGAACGTTCATCCTGAGGATCGACGATACCGATCCCGAGCGCAGCAAGCAGGCCTATGTCGATGCGATCCAGGAAGATCTGGAGTGGCTCGGCCTGACCTGGGATCGATTCGAGCGGCAGTCTGCCCGTCTGGACAAGTACGAGGCCGCCGCCCAGGTCCTGCGCGACAACGGCCGGTTCTACGAGGCTTTCGAAACCCCGACAGAGCTGGACCTGAAGCGCAAGAAGCTGGGCAAGCCGCCGGTCTATGACCGTGCCGCCCTTGCCCTGACCGAAGCCGAGAAGGACGCGTTGCGCGCCGAACGCGGCCCGGGCGTGTGGCGCTTCAAGCTGAAGCAGGAGCGGATCGAGTGGCCCGACGGCATCCTGGGCGACATCTCAATCGACGCCGCCTCGGTTTCGGACCCGGTGCTGATCCGCGCTGACGGTCAGTTCCTGTACACCCTCGCTTCGGTCGTCGATGACGTCGAGATGGGTGTGACCAACATCGTGCGCGGTTCGGACCACGTGACCAACACCGCTACCCAGATCCAGATCATCGAGGCGCTGGGCGGCACCGTGCCGTCTTTTGCGCACCACTCGCTGCTGACCGGGCCGCAGGGCGAGGCGCTGTCCAAGCGCCTGGGCACATTGGCCTTGCGCGACCTGCGCGAGCGTGGGGTAGAGCCGGAGGCACTGCTAAGCCTGATGGCCCGCCTTGGGTCGTCGCAACCGGTAGAACTGCGCCTGACGCTGGACGAGATCGCCGAAGGTTTCGACCTGAGCCAGTTCGGCGCCGCACCGACCAAATTCGATGTGCAGGACCTGTATCCGCTGACCGCCAAGAAGCTGATCGGCCTGCCGTTCGACGCGGTGCGCGACGAGATCGCCGCGCTGGGCGTGCCCGCCGACAAGGCAGAGCTGTTCTGGACCGTCACCCGCGAAAACATCACCACCCGCCACGACCTGGCAACCTGGTGGGCCCTGTTCCGCGACGGGGCAGAGCCGCTGATCGACGAGGAAGACCGCGCCTTTGTCACCCAGGCGCTGTCGATGTTGCCGCCGCCGCCGTATGACGCGACTACGTGGCAAAGCTGGACCGCCGCCGTGAAGGCCGAGACCGGGCGCAAGGGCAAGGGGCTGTTCATGCCGCTGCGCAAGGCGCTGACCGGTCAGTCGCACGGGCCGGAAATGGCCGATGTTATGCAACTGATCCAGGTGGTGCGCCGCCCGTCCTGACGGGGCGGGCCGCACTCACTGCGCATCAGGCCCGTCGCTGACGGTCGACCATTGTCGCCCGCACCGCGCTGAGCGCGGCGTTCGCGCCGCTGGCCAGCGCCCCGGCATAGCCGCCAAAGCCGGAGAAGGCCGACGCCAGCCACAGACCCGGCACCGCGGTGCTGGCGCGGATTTGCACCCGCCCCGACAGTGCCTGCCGCGGCGGTGTCGGCGCATAGCCATAGACCGCGCCACCCGGCGTGCCCAGCTTGCTGGCAACTGTGCGCGCCGTCGATGTCTCGGCGATGTCGATGGCTTCGGTCATGCCGGGCCATTGGCGCTCCAGCAGGTCCAGCAGCGCGCCCTGCCAGGCGGCCTTGCGGGCATGATACGTCGCCTCGTCCAGGCCTTCCCAGTTTTCCAGCCGGTCGATCCCCGACACGCCCATCGGCGCGATGCCCTCATGCTCCAGCCCGCTGTCGATCTGGCCATAGTCGGTAACGATCACCGGCGGCATCCGCGTGCCCGGCATGTCGCCCAGTATCGCCGAAGCCTGGGTGAAATCGGACAGGCTGTTCATCCAGTCGGGGATCAGGATCGTCGAATAGCTGCGAACGCCCAGGTCTGCCGCCGGCCGGTTCAGGCCCAGGTGCATCTCGAACAGCGAAATGGACAGCGCGTGACGGGCCGTGGTGGCCCGCACCGCCTCTGCCGGCCCTTCGGGCAGCATGTCGGCCAGCGCATGGGGCGCGGCATTTCCGAACAGCATCGTGCCATGAAACGCCTCGCCCCCGGCCAGCGCCACGCCGAACGCCTGCCCGTTGGACGAAACCAGGATCCGTTCAACCGTGGCATTGGTGCGAACGTGCCCGCCGTTGGCCACGATGATATCCGCCATTGCATGGCTCAGCTGGGCAGAGCCGCCACGCACGTAGCAGCCGCCGTTTTCCATGTAGCCGCCCTGAAGCATGGCGTAGGTCATCCACCAGAACCGGTCCGGATCATCGGTGAAATGGCCCAGGTTGGCCGCCAGGGCGATCTTCAGGCGTTCGTTGTCGCCAAAGAACCGATCCATCACGCTGGACAGCGTCGCCCCGAAATCGCGATACAGCGCGAAGAAATCCAGCGGCAGCGTCAGCGCGCTGCCCTGCCACCAGGCGCCGTTGTGCCGTTCGGCAAGGATGCCCACCGCTTCGCGGCTGCGCTGGATGTGCCGCAGGAAGGCACCGATCGCCTCGCGGTCCTCTGGGAAAAGCGCCGACAGCGCGCCAAGCAGTTCCTCTGACCCGTGCGGCAGGGTCACGTCCAGATCCAGATGGGGCGCGCAGACCCGGTACAGCTGCGGGATCGGCACCAGGTCGACCTTGCTGAACAGGTCCAGCGCGTTGAATACGCAGTTGTTCGGATCAAGCGTGGTGGCCGGGTCCAGCATTTCGCGCAGCGACGCTTCGAACGCGCGGCTGTTCAGGGTGAAACTTGTCGCCGCGCCGCCCACCGTCTGATTGCGTTCCAGCAGCAGCACGCGAAACCCGGCGCGCGCGCACATCGCGCCTGCCGTCAGCCCGCCCAAACCGCCGCCGATGACAATAACATCCCATTGCATGACCGCTCCTCGCATTGGTGAGCAAGCGAGTAAGCGATTCGATCTAACAGCGGGTATAGACCGGGGCGTGCGCTCAGCCCGGCCCGATCCTGTCCAGCGCCCGCCGGGCCGCGTCGCGCAAGTCGGCCCATGGGCTGCGCTGCAATGCCTCCAGCGCGCTGCGCAGTGCATGAGCCACCTCGGGCCGGTCGGCGCCGTCGCGCGTCAGGCTTGCGTAGGCAGCTTCGACCAACTCTGCCGCCGTCACGCCGGGCATGGCCACGCGGTCATACTCGACCGGATCGTCTTGCGGCGCGCCGGCCGCGGCCAGCAGCCCGGTCTGCCGGTTGATCACGTCGATCGCCGTGCCGGGGTCGTTGACGCCCGGCGACAGCGCGCGCACGCCGATCTCGGTCAGCACCAGCAGGCCAAAGCGAACATCCTGCTCCAGCGTGCGCGTCTTGCCCAAAGTGAAATGGCGGCGCACTGCCGGCAGGGTTTCTGACGTTCCGCCGATGACCACCGCCAGCGGGGTACCCGCCACCACGTGGCTGCCTGGCCGGCGCAGCACCGCCACGCGCGCGTCGTCCTGCGCCATGCAGGCCTGCAGGCCCTCCACGTCGATGAACTGGATGTAGCCGGCCTCGTCGGCCAGCACTTCGGCGCCCTCGGTCGCTGCGTCGGCGGGCAGCGGCAGGCAGCCAAGGTGCGGCCGCGCCATCACCCCGGCAAGCGGCCCGCGCGCGGCCTGCTCAGCCATCAGCAGCGTGTGATCCATGCTGCCCAACCGCGACAGGTGTCCGATCCAGCGCAGGATCGCCACGACAATCGCGGCGATCGTCAGCACGGTGAAACCAAACACCACCACGGCGGCGGCATCGTCGTAATACCCGGCGCGGAACATCACGATGGCGGTCAGCGCGAACAGGAAGGCCCCGGTGAAGGTGGCCAGCACGTTTTGCGTGATCGGATCGGCCACTAGGATGCGGAAGGCGCGCGGCGTTGCCTGGGCCGAGGCAGCGCGAAACGCCTGAACCATGACGCCAAGCGAGAAGGTGGTGACCGTCAGCATGGTCGAGGCGAGGATGTTCAGCACCGGCAGCACCGCCTCGGCGCCAAAGCGTGCCTTGATGTCCGGCGGGATCAGCGGATCAAGCCATGGCGCCAACACGGCAGAGGCCAGCGCGAACACCGCCATCAGCAACACCCGCACCGTCAGCCGGCGGGCAAAGCGCGACAGGATCATCAGCGGTTTGGACAGCATCAGGCCAGCACCGTGCAATCCAGCCGCGCCAGCGCCGCGTCCACCACCGCGCGTTCCGCATCGCTTAGCCGCTGGGCGCGCGGATACTGCGGGTTTGCGCGGTCATCGCGGATCGGGGCGTTCCAGCCGGTGGTGGTGTCGAAGAACCGCTCGGCTCCGGCGGCGCCATAGACATGCAGATAGCCCTGCACCACAACGTCGACATAGCTCAGCAGCACCGGGTGATCGGCGTCGGGCAGGTGCAGCCGTTCCGGCGCGATGGCATAGATTGCGACCTCGGCCAGCGGATCGCCGGGATGCGTTACGTCGGCGGTCACGTTCAGCCGTTCATAGGCGTGTTCGCGCAGGTCCAGCGCCGCCCAGTTGCCGCCGGGCACATGCGCCACCAGCCCGTCGATCCGGCAATCCGCGTCGCGGACCGCGGTCAGATAGGCCACCTGCCGGTCGGGTGTATAGCGCCACGCCCGACGCCAGCCGCGCACCGAGGCGGCATGGGCCGCGTCATACCGGTGGGTGTGGCGGTTCACCAATGAACCGTAGCCGAAAAAGAAAGCCGGGCGCATATCGGGCTCCAAAAGCGTCAGGTTGACTTATGTCAATGATGTATCGCGCATATCGGATAGACCAGTGCCAGTCATCTTGGATGAAGGTGCTTGCCATGCGTGTCACGAAACGAACCAACATTGCCATGCGCGTCCTGATGTTCTGCGCGGCGAACCACGGGCGTCTCGTGACCAAGTCCGAGATTGCGGTGCGCTGCAACGCCTCGGAAAACCACTTGGCGCAGATCATCAACCAGCTGGCGCAGCTGGGCTACCTGCACACCCAGCGCGGCCGCAATGGCGGGCTTGAGCTGGCGCGGCCCGCAGAAAAGATCACCATCGGAGAGATCTTCCGCCAGCTTGAAGCGCCGGTCCCGCTGGCAGAGTGCTTTGCCGATGTCGACAACACCTGCCCGCTGACCGATGCCTGCCGGTTGCGCAAGGCGCTCGACCGGGCGGCCAGTTCCTTCTACGAAACGCTCGACCCGATCACCCTGGCCGACCTGGTTTGCGAAAACCACGCGCTGCTTTCGATCCTCGAGTCGCCGGTGCGTTGCGGCATGGTTCCGCAGAATGCGGCCCTTGCCTAACAGGGGCTTCCCGGTCTAAGGCTGTCTCAACCGCGATGGGAGAACTGGCGCAAGCCGGTGCCGAAGGAGCAACCGCCCCGGAATCTCTCAGGCCCAAGGACCGTCGTGGCAAAAGGACTCTGGAGAGAGGCGCGGCCCGTCCGCGCCCGCCGAAGGGATAACGATCTCAGGCCAACGGACAGAGGGGGCATTTGTGGCGCGGGGGCATGCCCCGCGTTGGAAGTGCCCGGGCGCGGCAAGTGCCGTCCCGGCTCCGCAAGGAAGGGAGCGCCATGTCTGACCTCTACCGCACGCCGCTGCACGCGCTACACTTGTCGCTGGGTGCCCGCATGGTGCCCTTTGCCGGGTACGACATGCCGGTGCAATACGCCCTGGGCGTGATGAAGGAACACCTGCACACCCGCGCCGCCGCCGGGTTGTTCGACGTAAGCCACATGGGCCAGGTGATCCTGCGCGGTCCCGACGTGGCCGCCGCGCTGGAAACGCTGATCCCGCAGGATGTGGCCGGGCTGGGCGAGGGGCGCCAGCGCTATGGCTTCTTCACCACGCCGGACGGCGGCATCGCCGACGACCTGATGTTCGCCAACCGCGGCGATCACCTGTTCGTGGTGGTCAACGCCGCCTGCAAGGATCAGGACATCGCCCATATGCGCGCCGCGCTGGAGCCGCGCGGCATCGCCGTGACCCCGGTGACCGACCGCGCGCTGATCGCCTTGCAGGGTCCGCAGGCAGAGGCGGTGCTGGCCGGGCTGAACCCCTCGGTACGCGACATGGCCTTCATGGACGTTGCGACCGTCACGCTCCTGGGCGCCGAATGCTGGGTCTCCCGCTCTGGCTACACCGGCGAGGACGGTTATGAGATTTCCGTCCCCGAAGCGATGGCAGAGCCGCTGGCAAAGGCTCTGCTGGCCGACGACCGGGTCGAGGCGATCGGCCTGGGCGCGCGCGATTCGCTGCGTCTGGAAGGCGGGCTGTGCCTTTACGGCCATGACATCGACACCACCACGACCCCGGTCGAGGCGGCGTTGGTCTGGGCGATGCAGAAAGTGCGCCGCGCAGGCGGCGACCGCCAGGGCGGTTTCCCCGGCGATGGCCCGATCCTGGCGCAACTGGCCGCGGGTCCGGCGCGCAAGCGGGTCGGGCTCCGCCCCGAAGGCCGCGCCCCGATGCGCGAGGGCACGCCGCTGTTCGACGCCGAAAGCGGCGGCGCGCAGGTCGGGCATATCACCTCGGGCGGATTCGGCCCGACGGTGGGTGCGCCGGTGGCCATGGGCTATGTGGCGACAGCCAGCGCCGCGGCGGATACGCTGCTATTTGGCGAGGTGCGTGGCAAGCGGCTGCCCGTTCGGGTGGCGGCGCTGCCGTTCGTGCCCGCAGGTTTCAAACGGTGATCCAACAGGAGAGACATGAATGAAGTACACCGAAGAACATGAATGGCTGCGCGTCGAGGGCGACGTGGTCGTGGTTGGGATCACGGCCCATGCGGCCGAGCAGCTGGGCGACGTGGTGTTCGTCGAATTGCCCGAGGTCGGCCAGACTCTGACCCGCGATGACGAGGTCGTGGTGATCGAATCGGTCAAGGCCGCGTCGGACATCCTGGCCCCTCTGGACGGCGAAGTGACCGAAGTGAACGACGCGATCGTCAACGATCCCGGCAAGGTCAACGAAGACCCCGAAGGCGAGGCCTGGTTCTTCAAGATGAAGGTCGAGGACATGTCCGCCCTTGACGATTTCATGGACGAGGCCGGCTACAAGGACTTCATCGGCTGACCGGCCATCCCTTCCGTCACAGCATCCGCCACGGGGGGCTTTACCCCCCGGGCGCACAGCCCGACAACGCGAGACCGACCATGAGCTACGATCCGATCGACTATCTGCCCTATGATTTCGCCAATCGCCGCCATATCGGCCCCTCACCCGCCGAAATGGAGAAGATGTTCGCCGTGCTGGGCGTTTCCGGGCTGGACGAGCTGATCGACCAGACCGTGCCCGCCGCGATCCGGCAAAAGACTCCGCTGGATTTCGGCAAGCCCCTCTCGGAACGCGAGTTGATGCGCCGGATGCGCGAGGTGGCGTCGAAGAACCAGGTGCTGACCTCGCTGATCGGCATGGGCTACCACGGCACGGTCACGCCGCCCGCGATCCAGCGCAACATCTTTGAAAACCCGGCCTGGTACACCGCCTATACGCCCTACCAGCCCGAAATCAGCCAAGGCCGGCTTGAGGCGCTGCTGAACTACCAGACGATGATCTGCGATCTGACCGGCCTTGAGGTTGCCAACGCCAGCCTGCTGGACGAGGCAACCGCCTGCGCCGAGGCGATGACCATGGCGCAACGTGTCGCCAAGTCGAAGGCCAAGGCATTCTTTGTCGATGAAGGCTGCCACCCGCAGAACATTGCGGTGATGCAGACCCGGGCCCAGCCGCTGGGCATCGAAGTGATCGTCGGCGCGCCCGATGCGCTGGACGCCGGCGCCGTGTTCGGCGCGATCTTCCAGTATCCCGGCACCTACGGCCATGTGCGCGACCTGACACCGCAGATCGAGGCGCTGCACGCCGCCGGCGCCATCGCCATCGTCAGCGCCGACCCGATGGCGCTGTGCCTGCTGAAGGAACCTGGTGCGATGGGCGCCGACATCGCCGTCGGCTCTACCCAGCGCTTTGGCGTGCCCGAGGGCTTTGGCGGCCCGCACGCCGCCTACATGTCCTGCCGTGACGACTACAAGCGCGCCATGCCCGGCCGCATCGTGGGCATCTCGATCGACAGCCACGGCAACAAGGCCTACCGGCTGTCACTGCAAACCCGCGAGCAGCATATCCGCCGCGAAAAGGCCACGTCGAACGTTTGTACAGCGCAGGCGCTGCTGGCGGTGATGGCGGGCTTCTACGCGGTGTTCCACGGCCCCAAGGGCCTGCGCGCCATCGCGCAGCGCATCCACCGCAAGACGGTACGCCTGGCCAAGGGCCTGGAAGACGCGGGCTTCAAGGTCGAGCCCAAGCAGTTCTTCGATACCATCACGGTTGAGGTGGGGCTGCTTCAGCGCGGGGTGCTTCAGGCCGCCGTGCGCGAAGGCATCAACCTGCGCCGCGTCGGCAAGACCAAGGTGGGCATCACCCTGGACGAACGCACCCGCCCCGCCACGATAGAGGCGGTCTGGCGCGCTTTCGGCCTGTTCCGGGACGATGACGATTTTACTCCTGAATACCGCCTGCCTGACGGGCTGATCCGGCAGACGCAGTACCTGCAACACGATGTGTTCCACATGAACCGGGCCGAGACCGAGATGATGCGCTACATGCGCCGCCTCGCCGATCGCGACCTGGCGCTGGACCGCGCGATGATCCCGCTGGGTTCGTGCACGATGAAGCTGAACTCTGCCGCCGAGATGATGCCTGTCAGCTGGCGTGAATTCTCGCTGATGCACCCGTTCGTGCCGCGCGACCAGGCAGAGGGGTATGCCGAACTGATCGGCGACCTGTCCGACAAGCTGTGCCAGATCACAGGCTATGACGCGTTCTCGATGCAGCCCAACTCGGGCGCGCAGGGGGAATACGCCGGCCTGCTGACCATTGCAGCATGGCACAAGGCCAACGGCCAGGGTCACCGCAACGTCTGCCTGATTCCGGTCAACGCGCATGGCACCAACCCGGCCAGCGCCAACATGGTGGGCTGGCAGGTGGTGCCGGTGAAATGCGATGCCAACGGCTCGATCGACCTGGACGATTTCCGCACCAAGGCCGAAAAGCATTCGGCCAACCTGGCGGCGACGATGATCACCTATCCTTCGACCCATGGCGTGTTCGAGGAGACCGTGCAGGACGTCTGCGCCATCACCCATGACCACGGCGGCCAGGTCTATATCGACGGGGCCAACATGAACGCCATGGTCGGCTTGTCCCGCCCCGGCGATCTGGGCGGCGATGTCAGCC
>JAGRMT010000104.1 GCA_020441125.1 Roseivivax sp. | reverse complement strand
CATCATCATGCCCATCGACATCAGCACCGCCGCGACGACCAGGTCGATAATCAGGAACGGCAGGAAGACCAGGAATCCCACCTCGAACGCGCGCGACAGTTCTGTCAGCATGAAGCCGGGCACCAGCAGCGACAGATCCGCCTGCGGTGACAGGCCCAACTCGGGCGGCGTCGGGCGCAGTGCCGCCAGGGTGGCGAACGTCTCAGGATCGACGCGCGCCGCCATGAAGGCACGAAACGGCGCGGCGGCGCGGACAAACGCCTGATCCAGCGCCAAGCTGCCTTGGGCGTATGGCTGGATGCCGTCGTGCCAGGCCACCTGGAACACCGGATCCATCACGAAATAGGTCAGGATCAACGCCAGCGAGACGATCAGCATGTTGGGTGGCGATTGCTGCAGGCCCACCGCCTGGCGCAGGATTGCCAGCACCGTCACGATGAACGGAAAGCAAGTGACCATTACCAGCAGGCCTGGGGCAAAGCCCAGCAGCGTGACCAGCGCGATCAGCTGAACACTGGTGCGCGCCAGGCTGTCATCAGGACCCAGTGACAACGTCAGCTCTTGAGCCGGCGCGGGTGCGGCGACCAGCATCACCAGCAGAAGCGCGATCGGGCCAGCGGCCCGTCTCACAATGGCGCCTTCAGCGAAACGACTTCGGTCAGGCGCACCGCCAGGCGGGAGTTTTCGCCATCCTCGACGATCTCGAGCGAGCCCAGACCAATCAGCTTGTCGCCGACAAAAAGCTCGACCGGGTCATCGACCCGACGGTCAAGCGTCAGCACCGAGTCCTTGTCCAGCCGCAGCAGTTCGCGGACGGTCGGGCGCGCGCGTCCGACGGCGACCGTCACTTCGATTGGGACGCTGACCAGCGGGTTGCCGTCGTCGGACAAGAGTTCAGAGGCCGCGTCATCCATGCTTCACCGCCTTGTCGTTTTCATAAAGAAAGCCCTGCATCAGCTCGCCGACAGCGGCGAGCACCTCTTCCATGTCGATCTGGGTCTCGCGGTCGGCAAAGCGGATTTCGGCCTGGCCTTGCTTCAGCTCAGGCGCGGCGCGCAGCCGAACGGGAAACCCGAAATCGCGGTCCATCGCTTCTGTCACGGCGGCCAGATCGCCTTCGGCGACCAGCACCTCGACCGGGACATCGGCGCCATGCTGCACGGCGGTGTCCAACTGCTCGACGATTTGCGGCGCCAGCGATTGCCGGGCCAGCGCCGGCAGCACCGCGTCGACCATCTGTCTGAGCACCGGCGAGAGCGAGCGCACCACCTGCGCCACCGCCTCGTGATAGGTAAAAGACAGGTCAAGCAGGTTCTGGCCCAGGTCGCCGGCAATCTGGCGGCTGTCATTGTTCTGCGCCTTGACCGCGTCATCCCAACCGGCCTTGTACCCCTCTTCGAAGGCGGCGAGACTGTCGCCTGTCATGTCTTCGGTCGCGGGCGGAGCCTTCGGCTCTGGCCCTGGAAGGAAAACCGCCACGGCGAAGTCGTCCAGGTAATCCGTCAGCAGCATGGCTCAGGCCCCCTCTTTTTCTTCCAGCCAGCTGCGCAGCACCTCGACCGTCTCTTCCCGGCGGGATTCGATCAGTCCGCGCATCCGGGCGATCGGGTCGGCCGGCTCTTCCCCGCCGTCCATGTCGAAGCCGCCAAAACTGTCGGGTGAAACCAGGACCGGCAATTCCCCAGGCCCATCCGATGGCAATGGGCCCAGCCCATCCTCGGAGTCAGGTGCGGTCAGAACGTCGCCGGTGGCGATATCGTCGGGCGCAGGCAGCCCTGCGGGCGCGGCCTGCGCGGCCAGGATCGGTTTCAGAACGAACAGCCCGATCAACAGCGCCACGACGCCCAGGATCGCCAGCTGCGCCAAGGCCATCATGTCGAACATGCTGCGGAACCACGGCGGGGCGACGCCTTCCGTACCGGCAACAAGGCGTTCCTCGAAAGCCAGGGAGCGGATGGTTATCTGATCGCCGCGCGCTTCGTCGAACCCGACGGCAGAGGCGACCAGGTCGCGAAGTGCATTGATCTCGTCTTCCGGCAGGGGTGCGAACACCTCTGCCCCCGCGTCGTCGGGCGCAAATGTGCCATTGACCAGGACCGCCACCGACAGGCGCCGCACCGCACCTGGCGCGCGGGTGATTTCACGCGTAGTTTCAGAGACTTCGTAATTGACGCGTTCGCGCGTTTCGCTGCCTTGGCTGCGGTCGCCGCCATTCGCGGCTTCGCCATCCGGCAGGTTGGATGCAACCGTCACGTCGCCTCCGCCGCCCTCGGATTGATTCGTGCGCTCCTCGGTATCGGTACTGATGGCGACGCGTCCTTCGGGATCGAACCGACGCTCGACGATGGATTCGGTTTCGGTGGCGGTGTCCACGCTGACCTCGACCACCGCATTGCCTTTGCCGACCCGCGCCTCGACCAGCCGCTGTACCCGTTCCCGCAGCTGGTTGGCGCGGTCCTGGTCGGTGCTGGCGGCGGTTGGCTCCGATTCGCCAGTCACCAGCCGGCCGGAGCTGTCGATGATCGAGACGTTGGCCGGATCGAGCCGCGGCACGGCCGAGGCCACGAGGTAGCGCATGGCACGGGCCAGGTCAGGTTCGATGCTGCCTGTGGCGCTGGTCAGGAAAACAGAGGCTGTCACTGTCTGGTCGCGCTGGAACGGGCTGTCAGCGCCATGGGCGATATGCACGCGCGCGCCGGTTACACCGGGCCCGGTCAGGATTGTGCGCGCCAGCTCACCCTCCTTCGCACGCCAATAGGCGGCGTCGAACATCTGAGCCGTGGTTCCGAACCCGTTCAGCGAATCGAGCAACTCGTACCCTTGCGGGCCATTGGCCGGCAGCCCCTCACTTGCCAGGGTCATGCGCAATTCGTCGCGCCGGTCAGACTGCACGTAGATCGACCCGCCGCGCACCTCATAGGCGACACTGCGCTGTTCCAGCGCGCGCACCACCTCGCCTGCGGCACCGTCCTGCAACTGCGCGTACAGCAAGGCCATGCTGGGCCGCGTGGCCAGTTGGGCCATCCCCAGTACTGCCGCGAAGACGGCAAGCGCGGCCAGCACGCTGATCACGCGTTTTCGCATGTCCAGGCCTGACCAGACGGCAGCGAGTTGTGACACGGTTATCCTCCGGCTTCTCCGGGAACGGCATGCACACTGGTTATTCCACCACGGTTTAACAATCGGTTAGCCCATGCGTGCCATAACTGCGGCGAACCGTCCTGCAGAGGTGCCCATGGCCGATACCGCCAATCCGGAACTCGAGGCGCCGCCGAAGAAGGCGTCGAAACTGCCGCTGATCCTGGGCCTGGTGCTGGCCATCGGCGGCGGCGCCGGGGGGTTCTATGCCGTCAAGACCGGCCTGATCCTGGGCGAAAGCGCGAGCGAGCATGCCGAGGACAGCGCCGATCAGGGGGAAGAAACTTCGGGCGACGCGGTGCCAGAGGTGGCCTTTGTACCCGTGGCGCCAATTACCGTGTCGCTGGGCCACGGCTCTGACAGCCGTTACCTGCGATTTTCCGCGTCGCTGGAAGTACCGATCGAAGCGCGGAGCGATGTCGAGCATATGATGCCGCGCATCATCGACGCGCTGAACAGCTTTCTGCAAGCGGTCGAGGAGCGCGACGTCGCCAATCGGGATGCGCTGCTGCGGTTGCGGGTGCAAATGCTTCACCGGGTGCGGCTGGTGGTCGGCACGGACCGGGTGCGCGACCTGCTGATCTCGGAATTCGTGCTGAATTGAGGACCCTGCCATGGAAATGATCGCCGATATCCTGCTGGTCGCCGGTGCCGTCGGCGCCGCGGCCTATTGCTATGTGCTGGCCCGCCGGCTGGCGCGGTTCACCGACCTGGACAGCGGCGTGGGCGCCGCCGTCGCGATCCTGTCGCAGCAGGTGGACGAGTTGGGCCGCGTGTTGAAATCGGCCCGTGCTCAGGCAGAGGAAGGCACCGAGTCGTTGCGCGAGTTGACGATGCAGGCCGATTCCGTGGCGCACCGGCTGGAGTTGCTGGTAGCGTCGATGCACGACCTGCCCGAGATCGAAGCGCCGATCCGCCCCGAACCGGTCCAAAAGCCCGCGGCGCGCAGCGAACCGGATGCCACCTTCGTCCGCCATTCCAGACGGAGTGCGTAAGATGGCGACAAGAAAACCAGGCAGGCACGCGACCAAAGGCAAGGCATCGACCCGGACCAAGGGAACAAAACGGCGGATCCGTCCGCTGGGCCCAATCGGGATCGTCGGCGGGTTGCTTGTGGCCTCGGCGGCCCTGCGCGTGGGGTTGATGGCAACCAGCGCGATTGCCGCCGCCGAGCCGCCAGCCGAACATGAACCCCCGGCGGAGCCCCCTCTTGCCGAGGCGGCCCCGGCCGATGGCATAGCGCCGCTATGCACCAGCGACACAGACTTGCAGCGCGTTCTGGATGCATTGCGCGCACGCGAAGAGCGCATCATCGCCGCCGAAGCCGACATCGCCGCCCGGTCAGAGGCTGTTGCCGCGTTGGAGCATGAGGCCCAGTCGCGCGTGTCTGACGCGATGAGCGCCGAAGACGCATTGAAAAAGACAATGGCATTGGCGGATGCCGCTTCTGAAACCGACCTGGCGCAGCTCACCTCTGTTTACGAACGGATGAAACCGCCCAAGGCGGCGGCATTGTTCGAAACGATGCAACCGGAATTCGCCGCTGGTTTCCTTGGAAGGATGCGTCCGGATTCGGCCGCGCAGATCATGGCGGCGATGAATTCAGACAAGGCCTATGCGATCAGCGTGATCCTGGCAGGCCGAAACGCCAATGCCGGCAAAGTACCGGAGAGCCATTGACGTGGGAGGGTGCAGCGCGCGGTCCGCGCTGCACCGTATGAGTTCAACGCTTCAGCGCGTCGCGGATTTCCAGCAGGACGTCCAGTTCGGACGGACCTGCGGGCGCTGCAGGGGCTGCTTCCTTGGGCTTGACCGCCGCGTCTTTCACGCGGTTCACCATCTTGACCAGCATGAACACCACGAAAGCAACGATCAGGAAGTTGATCACCGCCATGATGAAGTTGCCGATGGCAAAAACCGGCGCGCCGGCATCCTGAGCAGCCTTGAGCGAGGCGTACTCGTTGCCATCCAGCGCATAGAACCAGCCGGAAAAGTCGATGCCGCCGGTAAAGATTGCGATGATGGGGTTGATCAGATCGCTGACCAGCGACGTGACGATGGCCGTGAAGGCCGCCCCGATGATGATACCCACGGCCATGTCCATGACATTGCCCTTGGCGATGAAGTCCTTGAATTCCTGGATCATAGAAGTCCCCACAACTGACACGGTTGGGCGCCTGTTCACGCCCGCCGCTGGTATACCCGTTTTTCTGTCCAATAAATATTTGTTTTAGAACCAAACAGGGGAAAAACGCGCCAATAATCCCATTGCGGAAACAACAGGACGCCAGTCATGCGCTGCCTGACCTAATTTCTAGTTAGGATTGAATTCGCTCACCCGGCCAAAAAAATGGGGCGGCACCGGTAGGTACCGCCCCGTGTTCAATCCGCGCCGCGGGTTGATCAGCCGCGCAGAATGCCGCCGGTCGCGGCTGCGACCTTGTCAACGATACGCGCGGCGACGGCCTCGATCTCTTTTTCTGTCAGGGTCTTTTCCACCGGTTGCAGGCGCACCGTGATGGCGAGCGACTTCTTGCCCTCCCCCAGGCTGCCGCCGACGAACTCGTCGAACACGCGCACGTCGGCGATCAGCGCCTTGTCGGCGCCGGCGGCCGCGTTGACCAGAGTCAGCGCTTCGACAGAGGTGTCAACGACGAAGGCAAAGTCGCGCTCGACCGCCTGCAGATCGTTCAGCAGCAACGCGCCGCGGCTGGCCGAGGCATTGCGCGGCAGCGGAATTTCCGCCGGCCAAAGCGTGAAGGCAACCGCCGGGCCTTTGACATCGAGCGCCTTCAGCACCTTGGGGTGCAGCGCGCCGAAAACGCCCAAGGTCTTTTTCGGACCCAAGCAGATGCGTCCGTGCTGACCGGGATGCCACCAGCCCTCGGCGCCGCGCAGGATTTGCACCCGGGCCGGCGCGCCAATCGCTGCCAACACCGCTTCGGCGTCGGCCTTTGCGTCATACAGATCGACGGCGCGCGAGTCGCCGTGCACGTCCTTGGCGCCGGTTCGGCCAACCAGCAGGCCCGAAACCTCAAGCTGCTGCTCGCCCGGCTCACCGCCGGAGAAGACCGCGCCAACCTCGAACAGCGCCAGGTCCATGAAGCCACGCGCCTGGTTGCGCGCCGCGGCCTGCAGCAGACCGGGCAGCAGCGCCGGGCGCATGTGGCTCATCTCTGACGAAATCGGGTTGGCCAGCATCGTGCTGTCCTCGCCTCCGCCGAACAGCGCTGCGGCCGCCTGGTCGATGAAGGAATAGGTGACGCATTCATTGTAGCCCAGCGCCGCGGTGGTGCGGCGGGCGGTCTGCTCACGTTTCTGCATTGGTGACAGGATCGGCGCCGGCACACCGGCACGGGGCCGGCTGAGCGGCTGGCCAACCAGCTTGGTCAGCGAGGCGATGCGCGCCACCTCCTCTACCAGGTCGGCCTCGCCCTGAACGTCGGGGCGCCATGACGGCGCGGTGGCCATATCGCCGTCCAGCGTGAAACCCAGGGCGCGCAGCGTGGCGCGCTGCGTCTCGGCCGGGATCTCCATGCCCACCAGCGATACGACGCGGTCGGTATCCAGGCGGAAGGCGCGTTTGTCAGCCGGAACGGCACCGGCGACGACCACGTCCGACGCCTCACCGCCGCACAGGTCCAGGATCATGCGCGCGGCGTCTTCGATCGCCTGCATGTTGTAGGCCGGGTCGATGCCGCGCTCGTTGCGATAGCGCGCGTCGGAATTGATCTTCAGCGCGCGGCCGGTGGTGGCGATCTGCACGGTTTCCCATACTGCGGCTTCCAGGAAGACGTTGACAGTCTCTTCGGTACAGCCCGTGGCCAGGCCCCCCATGATCCCGCCGATGCTTTCCACGCCGTTGGCGTCGGAAATCACGACCATGCCTTCGCCGAATGCGTAGGTCTTGTCATCAAGGCCGACCATCGTCTCGCCGCCCTGTGCGCAATGGATACGCAGCGCGTTGCCTGCCACCTTGTCGGCGTCGAAGACGTGCAGCGGGCGATTGCGGTCATAGGTGAAGAAGTTGGTTACATCGACCAGCGCCGAGATCGGGCGTAGCCCGATGGCGCGCAACCGGTCCTGCAACCACTTCGGGCTGGGGCCGTTTTTCACGCCGCGGATCAGCCGGCCGGCGAAGACATGGCACAGATCGCGCGCGCTTTCGTCGATGGTCACGGAAACGGGGCACGGGAAGGCGCCGGGCACCGATTCCACCTTCAGCGGCTTCAGCGTGCCCAGGCCGCGCGCAGCCAGGTCTCGGGCGATGCCGTGCACGCCCAGCGCGTCCTGCCGGTTGGGGGTGATGGCGATCTCGATCACCGGGTCAACACGGGCCGGATCGTTCAGCGCCAGCCAGTCGGTGAACTTCTGGCCCACCTCGCCCGAGGGCAGCTCG
>JAGRMT010000014.1:5734-6436 GCA_020441125.1 Roseivivax sp. | reverse complement strand
ATGAAAACCGCGGCACGATGTTCGATCTGGTGACACGCACGGCGGAACAGATCTATGTGCCGCTGACCGTGGGCGGCGGCGTGCGCTCGCACCGGGATGTCCGCGCCCTGCTGCTGGCCGGCGCCGACAAGGTCAGCTTCAACTCTGCCGCCGTCGCCAACCCCGACGTGGTGGCCGAGGCGGCGGACCAGTTCGGCAGCCAGTGCATCGTCGTCGCCATCGACGCCAAGACGGTGGAGCCGGGCCGCTGGGAAATCTTCACCCACGGCGGGCGCAAGCCCACCGGCATCGACGCGGTCGAATTCGCCCGCACCGTCACCGCCAAGGGCGCCGGGGAAATCCTGCTGACCAGCATGGACCGCGACGGCACCCGCGCCGGGTTCAACCTGCCCCTGACCCGCGCCATCGCGGATGCCGTCAGCGTCCCCGTCATCGCCTCGGGCGGCGTCGGCAACCTCGACCACCTGGTCGAGGGCGTGACCAAGGGCCATGCCTCGGCGGTCCTCGCCGCCTCGATCTTCCACTTCGGCGACTACACGATCCGGCAAGCGAAAGAACACATGGCCGCCGCCGGCATCCCGATGAGGCTGACATGACGCTCGACGACCTCGAAGCCACCATCGCCGCCCGCGCCCATGCCAGCCCCGACGAAAGCTGGACGGCCAAGCTGCTCGCCAAGGGCCCCGAGAAATGCGCCGAGAA
>JAGRMT010000014.1:0-5711 GCA_020441125.1 Roseivivax sp. | reverse complement strand
TCGAGGCGGTGAAGGGCGACCGCGAGAAGCTTGCCTCCGAGGCGGCCGATGTGCTCTTTCACCTGCTGGTCATGCTGCGCGCGCGTGGCGTGACGCTGGCCGAAGTGATGGCGGTGCTGAACGCCCGCCAGTCGCAATCGGGATTGGCCGAAAAGGCCGCACGCAAGGGATGAGCATGGAAACGCTGGATACCGCCGGCCTGGCCGACCGTCTGCGCGCCCTGCCCGGCCGCGCCATGGTGGCCATCGCAGGGGCGCCCGGCTCTGGCAAGTCCACCACAGCCGAGACATTGGCCGAAGCGATCGGCCCCGACGCGCAGGTGATCCCGATGGACGGGTTCCACCGCGAGAACGACTGGCTGGACGCGCGCGGCCTGCGGGCCCGCAAGGGCGCGCCCGAGACCTTTGACGCCGAAGGCTTCGTCGCCTTCATCCAGGGCGTGCGCGATGGCTCGGTCACGCGGTACCCCACCTTCGATCGTTCGGCCGATTGCACCCGACCGGGCGCCGGCACCATCTTGCCACAGACACGGCTGCTGCTGGTCGAGGGCAATTATCTGCTGCTCGACCGGCCGGTGTGGCGCGACCTGGCACCGCTGTGGGACATGACGGTCTGGATCGACGTGCCGATCGAGGTGCTGCGTGCCAGGCTGGTGCAGCGCTGGCTGCACTACGGCAAGACGCCCGAAGCCGCCGCCGCACAGGCCGAGGGCAATGACCTGGCCAATGCCCGCACCATCATCGCCGAAAGCCGCCCTGCCGATGTGCGCCTGACCCAGGGCTGACGCCGCGCTTTTGCCACACGAAGGCGTTATGCCGGGGTGGACAGTTGCGGACCGAGGCCACATCTTCGGCGCTAGAGTATGCGCCGCAAGGGACAGAGCAGATGGACAAATTCGGTAAGAGCCAGCCGGTCAAGCGGGTCGAGGACGTGCGTCTTCTGACCGGTCAGGGCCGCTATGTCGACGATATCGCCCCGCGCGAGGCGCTGTTTGGCTACATGTTCCGCTCTCCCGTGGCCCATGCCACGATCACCGCGCTGGACCTGTCCGCCGCCCGCGCCGCCGAGGGTGTGCACCTTGTGTTGTCGGTGGACGACCTGCTGGCCGAAGGCATCAACGTGTACATGCCTTCGACGCTGGTCCCGACGCGCGACGGCGGCAAGGGCGCGGCGGCCAAGCGCCCGGTTCTGGCGCAGGGCAAGGTGCGCTTTGTCGGCGAGCCGGTCGCCTTCATCGTGGCCGAGACATTGAACCAGGCGCGCGACGCGGCCGAGCTGATCGAGTTCGAATATGACGAGCTGCCTGCCCATGTGGCCCGCGCCCCCGGCGGCGAGACGATCCACCCAGAGGCGCCAGACAACACGGCCTTCGATTATGGGCTGGGCGACGAAGCGGCGACCCAGGCCGCTTTCGACGCGGCGGCCCACGTGGTGCGCATGTCGGTCGAGGATAACCGGATCATCGTTAACTCGATGGAACCACGCGGCTGTTATGCAGAGCCCATGGATGACCGTCTTCACATCGCGATCAACGGCCAGGGTGTCTGGGTAGCCAAGTCGGACATCGCTGCGGCGCTGCACCTGGACAAGGAAGCAGTGCGGGTGACCAACCCTGATGTCGGCGGAGGTTTCGGCATGAAGGGGATGATGTATCCCGAGTACATCGTCTGCCCGGCTGCGGCGCGAATGCTGAACCGGCCGGTGCGCTGGATGTCCGAACGGACAGAGGCGATGCTGACCGACAACGCCGGACGGGACCTGCACCACGTTGCCGAACTGGCCTTCGATGCCGATCACCGGATCACCGCCTATCGCGTTGTCAGCCATTCCAACCTGGGGGCCTACAACTCTTTCTTCGGGCAGATGATCCAGACCTTCCTGTTCGGCCGGGTGATGATGGGCGTCTATGACGTGCAGACAGCCTGGCTGAACGCCTTCGGCTATTACACCAACACCACGCAGGTGGACGCCTATCGCGGCGCCGGCCGGCCCGAGGCGATCTTCCTGCTGGAGCGGATGATGGACCGCGCCGCGCGCGAGCTGGGCGTCGACGGCTGGGCGCTGCGGCGCAAGAATTTCATCGCCCCGGCGCGGTTTCCCTACAAGTCGGTCACCGGTGAAACCTATGACGTTGGCGACTTCAACCGCGTGCTGGACCGGGCCGAGGCGCTGAGCGACCGCGCAGGCTTTGCCGCGCGCAAGGCAGCCAGCGCGGCGGCAGGCAAGCTGCGCGGCATCGGGCTTTGCTATTACATCGAGTCGATCCTGGGCGATCCGTCCGAGGGCGTGCAGGTCGAGTTCACCGATGACGGCGGCGCGCGCATCTATGTCGGCACCCAGTCCAACGGCCAGGGACACGAAACCGTCTTTGCCCAGTTCCTGTCGGATCAGACCGGCATTCCCGCAGACCGGATCACCGTTGTGCAGGGTGACAGCGACCGCATCCCCCACGGTGGCGGCACCGGCGGCTCTCGCTCTGTCACGGTGCAGACAAACGCCACGCTGAAGGCGGTGGAGGTGATCGTGCAGGCGTTCAGCGCCTTTTTGGCCGACGAGCTGGGCATCGACGAGGACAAGATCGCCTTCGACGATGAAACCTTCCGCGCCGAAGGCTCCAACCTCACGCCGACCATGCTGGAAGTGGCGGCGATGGCCCGCGCCAAGGGGCGGGACGATCTGCTGCACTTCCACACCAAGGCACAGATCCCGGCCCGTTCCTATCCCAACGGCGCCCATGTCGCCGAGGTTGAGGTCGACCCCGAAACCGGCAAGGTGGCGCTGGTGAAATACACCGTGGTCGACGATTTCGGCAACCTGATCAACCCGATGCTGGCCGAGGGCCAGGTGCATGGCGGCGTCGCGCAGGGGGTGGGCCAGGGCCTGACCGAACGCGTCGTGCATGACGAGGATGGCCAGCTGCTGTCGGCCACCTTCATGGACTACGCCATGCCCCGCGCCGACGATCTGCCGTTCATCACCTTCGCGACAGAACCGGTACCCTCCACCTCCAACCCGATGGGGATGAAGGGCTGCGGCGAGGCCGGCACGGTGGGCGCAATGGCGGCGCTGGCCAATGCGGTGCAGGACGCGCTGTGGGAGCGCGGCGTGCGCCAGGCCGACATGCCCTTCACCCCCTTCCGGGTGTGGGACATGCTGAGGCAGGCAGAGGCATAGCGGGCAGCAGAGGAAACGGAGAGGCGCAGTGGACCCCGATACCTCATGGCGCGACCGCTTGCTGGGCTGGGTGCACAAGCGCTTCAGCTCCAGCCAGTCACCACTGTCCAAACGCCGGGGCCCGCGCGATCACGTCATCATCCTCGATGGCACCATGTCCTCGCTCCGCCCCGGCCGGCAAACCAATGCCGGCCAGACCTACCTGCTGCTGAAAGAGGTGCCCGGCCTGTCGCTGTTCTACGAGGCCGGGGTGCAATGGGACAGCTGGTCGGCCACGCCCGACGTGATGATGGGCCGCGGCATCAACATGCAGATTTGCCGCGCCTATGGCTATCTCGCCTCGCGTTACCACGCGGGCGACCGCGTCTTCCTGCTGGGCTATTCGCGCGGTGCCTTCGCGGTCCGCTCGCTGGGCGGGATCATCGACCGGGTCGGCCTGCTGCACACCGACGCCGCGACCGAGCGCAACATCCGCCAGGTCTACCGTCTGTACCAGATCGACCCGGACGGCGACGCGGCGCGCGCCTTCGCCCGGCTCTACTGCCACAGCTCGGCTTCGATCGAGATGGTCGGCGCCTGGGATACGGTCAAGGCGTTGGGGCTGCGCCTGCCGGTGCTGTGGCGGCTGACAGAGCCCGAACACGACTTCCACAACCACCAGCTGGGCCGCCACATCCGTCACGGCTATCACGCATTGGCGCTGGACGAGACGCGCCAGGCCTACACCCCGGTGATGTGGCGCTGCCCGGACGGCTATGACGGCCAGGTCGAACAGGTCTGGTTCCGCGGCACGCACGGCGACGTGGGCGGCCATCTCGACGGGACGGAGACCTCGCGCCCGCTGGCCAATATTCCGCTGGTGTGGATGCTGGAGCGGTTGGAACGGCACGGCATTCAGCTGCCGCAGGGATGGCGCGGCCGATTCCCCTGCGACCCCGATGCGCCGTCGATGGGCACATGGAACGGGCTGGGCCGGCTGTTTGTCTTGCGCGCCCCGCGGGTTGTCGGCGCGGACCGGTCAGAGCGCATCCACGACACCGTGCCGCGCGCCGAGGATGGCAAGCCGGCCCCGGCGGAGTAATTGTCAACCCTTTTCGCTCACAAACGCGCGACTGCCCTTTACCCTGTGGCTTTCGTACCTAACTATTGATCAGGATCGCGGAATGGAACCTCCGCGACACCTTTACTGTCCCTCGTTCCAAAACCTGCGCCCGGGCCCCAGCTCGGGCGCTTTTTTGTTTAGATGCAAGCTCTTGGCACCACGAGGCGTTCAACCGAACTTCAGGAACAGCTTGGAATAGGGCACTTTCAGCCCGCCCACTGCCGCCTTGATCTGTTCAGCATCATCGCCGCGCACCGCGGCGCGCAACGCCTCGACACTGCCGGCAAAGGCCTTGGCCAGCCCGTCATACTCGGCATTGCCGGCAGCCTCTGGCGGCGGCGCGCCCAGCACGTCCTGCGCCAGGTAGCCCAGCACGCCGGCGCGCTCGCGCAGGTCGCCCATCGCGGCCGCATCGAGCCCGGACAGGTCCAGCGCCAGAACGTGCTCCATTTCCGCGTGATAGGCGTTCATCCGGTCCGAGAAGGTTTCGACACTGTTGCGTGCGTGCAGATCGCCGATCAGGTCGCGCACGCCTTCCAGCGTTTCATGCGCCTGTGGCAACTGGCCCGCGTCCACCTCACCCTGCGCTGCCGCAACCAGCGCCGCGACCTTGTCCAGCGTCTCTGCCCATTGCGGATCGTCGGCATAATGCGGCGGCGGGGCATCGCGGTAGCGTGCCATCATCGCCGTCAGCCCGGCCTGCACCTGCCCCAGCGCCGCGACAGAGTCGGCCTGCTGTCCTGCGTTGGTGCGGAACAAGGCGACCCGATAGGCGCCATAGGTCTGACGGAACGCGGTCTCAAACTCCGCCACCGGCCCCGCCCAGGCCGCCGACGCCAAACCCCAGAGCACCGCTCCGGCCAAAATCGCTGATTTCATCATGTCTCTCCATGCCCTTGTGGCCGGGTCAACATATTCCGTTTTTCATACCTATCTTTGACCTGCGTCAACCGCCGCCGCGCCCCCTTCCCATTCCCCCGCCGCCGCGCCATGATCCGCGCCATGAGCTATTCCGATGCGCTGCTGAAATCCGTCCTGGAACGCACCAAGGTGATCGCCGTGGTCGGCGTCTCACCCAATCCGGTGCGCCCCAGCTATTACGTGGCGCGCTACATGGCGCTGAAGGGCTATAGGGTGATCCCGGTCAATCCCGGCCATGCCGGCAAACCGCTCTTCGGCGAAACCACCGCCGCCACACTGTCCGAGATCGACGCCCCGGTGGACATGGTCGACATCTTCCGCCGCCCCGAGGCGGTACCCGCCGTGGTAGACGAGGCGCTGGCGGCCTTTCCCGCCACACTGCGCACGATCTGGATGCAGATCGGCGTCACCCACGCCGCCGCCGCCGCCCGGGCCGAGGCGCAGGGCATCACCGTGATCCAGGACCGCTGCCCCAAGATCGAATATCAGCGCCTGTTCGGCGAATTGCGCATGG
>JAGRMT010000103.1:3135-18583 GCA_020441125.1 Roseivivax sp. | reverse complement strand
GACGGGGCGATGACGGTCGAGGCGATGTCGGCGCTTTGCAACGCACGGACAAACGCCGCCTTGGCCGCCACCAGCGGCACCTCGGCCATGGCGGGCGCGTTCAGCACGTGAACATAGGCAAAGCGCGGCACCCCGGCGCGCAGCGCCTCTGACAGCAGGTTCAGGTTCGCCCCGTAGTCGACCTCGCGATAGCCCATCCCGTCGGCCTGCCGGGTGATACCCAGCGCCGAGATCACCAGCTCGGCGCCATCGATCACCCCGGTCAGGCTTTGTGGCCGGGTGGCCTTGGCTGTGATCAGCGCGTCAGCCTGTAGTCCGCGCGCCCGCGCGGCGTTGCGCACCAGTGCGTGAACGCGCCACCCGCGCCTGCGGTATTCGGCGCACAGGTGCCGACCCAGGTAGCCGGTCGCCCCGGCAATGAACACGGTCTTCATATCCGTTCCTTTCGTGGTTCGTCATGATGCCCGCGCGGCCCCCAGGACCGCCGCGAGCATGGCCAGCGTGACAGGGGTCCACAGCCGCCGTTCCGGCCGCGACGGGCTCGCGGCATTGGCCGCGCAGGTCATCGCGGTCAGCGCGGCCACCGGCCAGAACAGGCCCCGTGGCAGGCCGGTGTCGATCACCCCGCCGCGGTCCAGCACGGTCAGCGCCATGCCGGCCAGCAGCCCGGCCTGCACCAGCGCCAACACGCGCCAGGCCGGCGGCAGGCGGCCGGCGAACCGGCCCCCCACGGTGTATCGCCCCAGCGGCGCGCCCGCTGCCACTGCCAGGTGCATTGCTACCGGCATTAGGGCGAGTGCCGCATAGGCGGCGGCAAGCGTTTGCGGGCTCATCCGACGACCCGGTGACCGCGGCCGCGCAGGCACTCGACCACGATCGCCTCGCGCCGTTCGCTGGCATTGACGGCACCGGCAACGCCGCCCGCCAGGGCTCCGGCAATCGCACCGCCGGCGGCGTCGCCCTCGTCATCGGCCGCGCCCAGAAGAGCGCCTGCCCCGGCGCCCAGAACCGCCGCGCCGGCGGTTTCCTGGTCAAAATGGCGCTGGTTGCGGGCCAGTGCCTGGCACTCGGCAAGGTCGCTCTGGTAGGCGGCGCTGGGTGTGCCGTCCAGGATCGGCACGTAATTCGCGCCGCTGTCAGCGCAGGCCGCCAGGGCGACGGGCAAAAGGAAGGACAGGTACAAGGGTTTCATCATTGGGTTCCTTGGTTTCAGACAAAAGGGAAGGGATCGCGCAGGCGCGGTCCTTGGGTTTGGAAAGGGTTGAATGGGTCAGGTGCGGATCAGTCCGGCCCGTCGCGGATCAGGTCCGATCCGCTATGCAGCCCGCTGAACCGGTCGCGGTAGTCGGAGGCGGACACACCCAGGTGCCGCTGGAAGGCGCGGCGCATCCGTTCGGCGTTCTGGAAGCCGGCGCCCAGGGCGATCTGTTCGATCCCGCGCGCTGTCGTCTCCAGCGCCACGCGCGCGGCCTGAACACGGGCGGTTTCGACATAGGCGGCCGGGGTCAGCCCGGTCTCGTCCTTGAAGCGCCGGGCAAAGGTGCGTTCGGACAGGCCGGCGCGCGCCGCCAGCGCGGTAACGGTCAGCGGATCGCCCGGTGTGGCCATGATGTATTCCAGCGTGGCATTGATCGCCGGATCCTCGGCCCGCTGCGCCACCAGATGGGCGCTGAACTGCGATTGGCCGCCGGGGCGCATCATGTACATCACGTTGTACCGCGCCACCTGCAACGCCACCGCATGGCCCCAGTCCATCTCGACCAGGGCCAGGGCCAGGTCCATGCCGGCGGTGACGCCGGCCGAGGTCCAGATGTTGCCGTCGCGCACATAGATCGCGTCGCGCTCGACCTGCACTTTGGGGTAGCGCCGCTCCAGGATCGGGCACCACCACCAATGCGTGCTGGCGCGTTTGCCGTCCAGCAGCCCGATCTCGGCCAGGATCATCGCACCGGTGCAGATCGACACAACCCGCCCCGCCCGGGCCGCGGCATGGCGAACGTAGGCCAGCAGCGCCGGATCCTCGATCGCCGCCATTGTGCCATGGCCGCCGCTGACGGTCAGCGTGTCGATCGCGCCGGCATCGTCCATCGCCTCGGCAAACGAAAGGTGCGCCGTCAGGCTGAGGCCGGATGTTGTCGGCACGGCACCGGCGCGCGCGGCGACCACGGTCACGTCATAGGGTGCCGGGCCCTGCGGCAGGAAGTATTTCGCGCCGGTCAGCACCTCCAGCGGGCCAACCACATCCAGGATGTGGGCATCGGGGTAGGTGACCATCACGACGCGGCGCCCGCGCCGGTCTGTCTGATTTCGCTGTGTTCGTGTCATGATCTGACACTAGCCCATCGGCGCCAATGACGGTTAGGACAAAGACCCCTCGATTCCCGCCAAACCGTGCGGGTTGCGGTTGGCGCAACCGTAATACCGCAGTTTGTCTGGAAAATTGCGCCGAACGCAGATTGCATTTGAACCGATGCGGCGTTTGACGGTTTGGTATGGGCGCAACGGGCGCCTGCGGGCGGCCCGCATCACCGGTTTTGTATGTCTGAAAGGTCACGCATGGTCACCCGACGCTTCATGATTGCGGCTCTTGCCGCGCTGGCCACCCCGGCCATCGCCCGGCCCGCCCTGGCCGCCCCCAGTGAGTGGGATGCCTGGGATGCCCAGGTCACGCCCGAAAACTTCGACCCCGGCAGCACCAACCCGTGGGGCCTGCACCCGCGCTTTTTGCCGGTGCGCGTGAAGGCCAACCCGGGCCTGAATCCGGGCGATGTGCATGTCGATGCGGTCGCCCGGTACCTGTACCACATCCAGGGCGACGGCACGGCGATGCGCTACGGCGTGGCAATCGGGCGCGACGGCTTGTACCAGCCCGGCGTGTATTCCATCCGGCGCAAGGCAAAATGGCCCAGCTGGACCCCGACCGACCAGATGATCGCGCGCGAACCCGACAAGTATGCCCGTTGGAGATCGGGAATGGCACCGGGGCCGGACAACGCTCTCGGCTCGCGTGCGCTATACCTGTACATCGGCAACCGCGACTCGCACTTGCGGATCCACGGCACTCCGGCGCCCCGGTCCATCGGCACGCGCGCCAGCTCCGGCTGCGTGCGCATGGTAATGCCGCATATCAACCAGTTGTACGATAATGTCGACGTAGGCGTGACCGCCTACCTCTACCCGACCAACGGCGCGCGGCTGTAAGCCGGTCAGCCCTGCGGGCGCGTACAGATCGGGCTGCCGTCTGCGGTGCGCAGCGGCAGCTCGGTCGTTTCGACCGGACCCTGGTGCAGATACCAGAAACATCCATCCTCTGGCTTCAGCCGGGCCGTCGTCACGTCCTGGTAGGGCGCTGCGATCGACGCGACCGATTGCGGCACGCTGACAACGCCCGGCCGCGGGTTTGAGGCGGGTACCGGTTCGCATCCCGCCAGACCCAGGAAAACCAGGGGACTTGCAAGGATAGCCAAGGGTCTGATCATGGTCGGAAACTCCGGAATGTCGGTTTTGCCGGCACGGTGGCATTCCGGCGGCAGCGCCGCAAGCCTGCGCGTGGCGGCGGGGTCACAAGCGTGGCCGCTGTGCCAGCCTGTTCAACTCCCGGCAGAGCGGTGCCGCCTTTCGTACCGGTGAATTTCGCGCTTTCGGTCCGGCGTGCGCCCGGTCACACGTCCACGATCACCCGGCGCGCCTGCGAGACCAGGATGCGTTTCAACGCCGCCTCTTCGGGGTCATGCGCCGTTACCCCGGCGCAAGCGCTGCCTTGGCCTCTGGCAGGGCGGTCTGCCGGATGGCGATATCGCCCAGATCGGGCGCGGGGGGCAGGGCGCCGCCATGAAGGCGGCGAAACTCACCCGCCCGGGCACAGGCCCGCGCCAGATCGGACATGGCTGCTACGAGGCCCTTGTGGAAGGGCCTGAGGGGGTACAGGTTGCGCTCGGCGCCTGACCCGGTCGTCATGCACAAGGAAGCATCATGAACCATCTCTTCGGGGTCGGTCCGATCCTGTCTACCCGTCTTGTCTTTCTGCTGGCCGGGCTTGCAACCGCTGCCTGGGCACCGCTGGTGCCCTTTGCCAAGGAGCGGCTGGGCGTCGATGCGGCGGTTTTCGGGCTGCTGCTTCTGTGCCTGGGTATCGGCTCGCTTCTGGCGATGCCGGTCACCGGGGTGCTGGCGGCGCGGCATGGCTGTCGCAAGGTGATCCTGGTTGCGGCGGCGGTGCTGGCGGCGGCGATGCCGTTTCTGGTGCTGGCCAGCACTCCATTGGCACTGGGCCTGACGCTGGCGGTATTCGGCGCGGCAGTGGGCACTGTCGACGTTGCGATGAACGTTCAGGCGGTGGCGGTCGAACAGCAGGCGCGGCGGGCGCTGATGTCGGGGTTCCACGGCATGTTCAGCCTGGGCGGTATCCTGGGCGCCGGCGGTGTTGCGTTGGCGCTGGGCGCCGGGCTGGGGACGCTGGCCACCATCGGGCTGGGCGCGGCGCTGGTGCTGGCGCTGCTGGCGCTTTCGGCACCGGGTTTGCTGCCCTCGGGTAGCGCCGCGCAGGGCGGCGGACCGCTGTTCGTGCTGCCGCGCGGCGTTGTCGTGCTGATCGGGCTGATGTGCTTTGCCGTCTTCCTGGCCGAAGGCGCGGTGCTGGACTGGAGCGCACTGTTCCTGATCCGAGCGCAGGACATCCCTGCCGAGAACGCGGGCCTGGGCTACATGATGTTTGCCGTGGCGATGACCGCGGGCCGGCTGACCGGTGACCGGATCGTCGGGGGGCTGGGCGGTCCGCGCGTGCTGGCGCTGGGCGGGGCGCTGGCCGCCGCCGGCTTTGCCCTGACCGTGGCGGCGCCCCTGCCGGTTCTGGCCTTCGCCGGATTCGCACTGGTTGGGCTGGGCGCGTCCAACATCGTGCCGGTGCTGTTTTCCGCGGCCGGCGCGCAAACCGCGATGCCGGCCAGCCTGGCCATCGCAGCCGTCACGACATTTGGCTATGCCGGGATGCTGATCGGGCCCGCCGCAATCGGGCTGGTGGCTGAGCGCGCCTCGTTGGGCGCGGCCTTTGCCGGTCTTGCCGTGGCGCTGCTGGCGCTGGCGCTGGCTGGGCCGGGGATCGTGCGGCGCCCGTCCGGCGTTTGACGGCGCGCTATTTCCGGATCGAGCTGCGCCACATCAGCCGCGTCGGGATGGTGATGCGCTGGGGCGCCTCTGCCATCTCGCCGGCCAAGGTGGCAACGGCGGCGCGGGCGATGTCCTCTACCGGCTGGCGGAAGGTGGTCAGGGCATAAGCCTCCCACCCGGCCTGCTCGATATCGTCGAAACCGATGACCGAGACGTCGTTGGGCACGCTCAACCGAAAGCGCGTGCGCGCGGCATCCATCACGCCGCAGGCGATCAGGTCTGTGGTGCAGAAGATGCCGTCGGGCCTGTCCGGCCCGCCAAGCAGGCGCGTGCCCAGGTCCAGCCCCGTCTGATAGGAGGTGGCGCCGATCGCCTCTTCGGCGATGTCCACACCGGTGGCAGCGGCCGCGGCGCGGAAGCCTGCGGCGCGATCTTCCAGGCTCGCGGTTCCTGCGCGCGAATTGGCCAGTGCCAGACGCCTGCACCCCGCCGCCCACAGCGCGGCAAAGGCACGGCGCCCGGCGTCCTCATCGTCGACCCTGATCGTCAGCGTGCCGGGGCGCAGCTCGTTGCGGTTGATCAGAACCAGCCGCATCCCGTTCTTCAGGCACGTCTCGCTGAGCGATCCGTCCGGCATCCCCGACAGCACGATCGCCGCATCGGTGCGATAGGCGATGGCCTGACGCAGCGCCTGCGCCACGCTGTCGTCAGATCGGTCGGTGTTGATCAGCAGGCCGACCTTGCCCGCGGACTGCAACCGTTCGGTCAACGCCGCCAGCAAGGCAGAACGGTAGGGCGTGTTCACCTCGGCGGCGATCAGCGCCACGAGGTTTGTGCGCGCGGTGATTAGCCCGCGGGCCAGGTGGTTGACCTGATAGCCCAGCTGCTCTGCCGCGGCCTCGATCCGGGCGCGGGTGTCCTTGGCGACAGAGGCGCCGGGGGTAAAGGCACGCGACACGGCGGTGCGCGAAACGCCGGCCAGTTCGGCCACGTCCTTTGCGCTGACCTGCCGTTTTGTCATATGTGGTGCAATCCTGTGCATAACTTTGCCGACGTGACTACAGCATAGTTTTGTGAAGTTTTGTTGACAACTGCCCAGACGGTGGCCAACCTGATGCACGGGTGTGCAATACATCCGGTCCGGGAAAAACACCGGGGCAAGGGAGGATAGAATGAAGACATTGACAAGCGTCCTGCTGGGCGGAGTGGCCTTGATGCCGGTAGCCGCCGCAGCGGGCGAGCTGAACCTGATCTGCTCGGCCGACGTGGTGATCTGCGAAAAGCTGGTCAGCGAATTCGAGGCCAGCCATTCCGATATTGACGTCAACATGGTGCGGCTGTCGTCGGGCGAGGCTTACGCCAAGGTGCGGGCAGAGGCGCGCAACCCGCAGACCGACCTGTGGTGGGGTGGCACCGGCGATCCGCACCTTCAGGCCGCGCAGGACGGGCTGACCGCCGAGTACAAGTCAGAGATGCTGGGCCAGCTGCACGACTGGGCGCAGGGACAGGCCGAAACCTCGGGTTACCGCACCGTCGGTGTGTATTCCGGTGCGTTGGGCTGGGGCTATAACACCGAGATTTTCAAACAGAAGGGCATCACCCCGCCCAATTGCTGGGCTGACCTGCTGGACCCCGCGCTGAAAGGCGAAATCCAGATCGCCGACCCCAACTCCTCGGGTACCGCCTATACCACGCTGGCGACGCTGGTGCAGATCATGGGCGAGGACGAGGCGTTCGAGTTCCTCAAGAAGATGCATGCGAACGTGTCGCAATACACCAAGTCGGGCTCTGCCCCGGTCAAGGCGGCGGCGCGCGGCGAAACCGGCCTGGGCATCGTGTTCCAGCATGACGCGGTGGCGCAGGCTGTCGAAGGCTTCCCGGTTGCCGTCGGCTCTCCGTGCGAGGGAACGGGCTATGAGATCGGCTCGATGTCTCTGATCGAGGGCGGCCAGAACGAGGCCGAGGCCAAGGCTTTCTACGATTGGGTGCTGACCGCAGAGGTCCAGGGCATGATGCCCGAGGCCGGCTCGTTCCAAATCCCGTCCAACGCTTCGGCGACGCCGCCGAAAGAGGCGCCCGACCTGTCGACGATCAAGCTGATCGACTACGACTTCGCCGAATACGGCAGCGCCGAGCGGCGCAAGCAGTTGCTGGCGCGCTGGGACAAGGAAGTGGGCAGCCTGCCGCTGCAATGATCCCTCGGGGTGCGCGGCGCACGCGCACCCCATCCTCTGACTCGTCGGATATTCCATGAACACAGACAACCGCAGGCTCGACATGATCCTGGCGGCCGGGGTCTTTGCGCTTCTTGTGCTGCCTTGGTACCGCGTCCGGCAAGGGCTGTTCAGCCTGGACTGGATCGGTGATGTCGTCGGCACGGAAAAGCTGTGGCCGGGGCTGTTCCAGGCGCTGATCGCAGGGCGCTGGCAGTTGTGGCCCGTGCTGGGACTGCTGGCGGCAGCGGTGCTGCTGCGCACGACGCGGGCCCCTGGCGCGCGGGGGCGCGCGCTGATCGGGATCGGACTTGCCGGGCTGGCCTGGCTGCTGGTCGAGGGGCTGTCGGTCGGTCTGCGTGGCTGGAACTGGGGACTGCTGGAACAGATCTTTGGCGATGTCGCGGGCCAACAGGCCTTTGGCGGCGGAGCGGTCGTGCTGGGCACGGTCTTTGCCCTGATCGCGGCCTTCGGCGCGGCAGAGCGCGGGGCGCTGAAAGGCGATGCCTTCGTGCTGGGCGCGATCACCATACTGGTGCTGTTGGTGGCGGTTTTCGTATTCTATCCGCTGGTGTCGATGTTCACCGGCGCATTCCAGGATTTCGACGGGTCCTTCACCACCGAAGGGGTGCGCAGCAATATCGTCGATCCCAAGATCTGGTCGCTGGCCTGCCTGACGGGGGGCAATTGCGGCGTAGCCTGGCGCACCTTTTTCCTGGCGGTTTGCACCGCCACCGGCACCACGCTGATGGGCCTGGTCTTTGCACTGGTGGCCACGCGCACCGGCTTTCCCTACAAGAAATCGTTGCGCCTGCTGACCGTGCTGCCGATCATCACCCCGCCCTTTGTGGTGGGGCTTGCGCTGACCATGCTGCTGGGCCGGTCGGGCACGCTGACGCAATGGATCGAGATGGCCACCGGATGGGAGCTGGGCCGCTGGCTGTATGGTCTGACGGGCATCTGGATCGCGCAGATGCTCAGCTTCACGCCGATATCCTTTCTGGTG
This sequence comes from Roseivivax sp., assembly GCA_020441125.1. Lineage (GTDB taxonomy): Bacteria > Pseudomonadota > Alphaproteobacteria > Rhodobacterales > Rhodobacteraceae > Mesobacterium_A. The sequence continues at coordinate 10,258 of JAGRMT010000103.1, read as the reverse complement.
CTGATCGGGGTGGTCGATGGCATTTCTCCCTCGATGGAAGAGGCCAGCCAGACGCTGCGCTCGGATCGCTGGCGGACGTTCCGCAAGGTGTCGCTGCCGCTGATGGCGCCGGGGCTGGCCAATGCCTTCCTGATCGGGTTCATCGAATCGATGGCCGACTTCGGCAACCCGCTGGTGCTGGGCGGCTCGGGCGGCGTGCTGTCGACCGAGATCTTCTTTGCCGTGGTCGGTGCACAGAACGACCCGGCGCGCGCGGCGGTTCTGGCTTCGGTTCTGCTGGTGTTCACGCTGTCGGCCTTCCTTGCCCAGCGGCTGTGGCTGTCGGGGCGCAACTTCGCAACGGTGACAGGCAAGGGCGACGGCGGGCGCCACGCGCTGCTGCCGCGCCGCGTGGCCTGGCCGGTGATCACTGTCGCGGTGGCCTGGGCGCTGTTCACCATCACCGTCTATGCGATGATCCTGTTCGGCGGTTTCGTAAAGGTCTGGGGCCTCGACCATTCGCTGACGCTGGAGCATTACGCGCGTGCCTTCGGCATTTCGCTAAGCGGCGGTCTGGCCTGGACCGGCGTCGCCTGGGACAGCTTCTGGACCACGATGAAGATCGCGCTGATGGCGGCGCCGCTGACCGCTGCGGTGGGCCTTCTGACTGCCTGGCTCATTGTCCGCCAGCGCTTCCCTGGCCGGGCGGTGTTCGAATTCGCCCTGATGATGAGCTTTGCCATCCCCGGCACGGTGATCGGCATCAGCTACATCATGGCGTTCAACCTGCCGCCGCTTCAGATGACCGGCACCGCCGCGATCCTGATCGCCTGCTTTGTGTTCCGCAACATGCCCGTGGGCGTGCGCGGCGGCGTGGCGGCGATGGCGCAACTGGACGGATCGCTGGACGAGGCATCGCTGACGCTGGGTGCCGGTTCGGGCCGCACCATGCGCAAGGTGATCCTGCCCTTGATGCGCCCGGCGATCCTGGCGGCGCTGGTCTACAGCTTTGTCCGGGCCATCACCTCGATTTCGGCGGTTATCTTCCTTGTCAGCGCCAAGTACAACATGGCCACGGCCTATATCGTGGGGCTGGTCGAGAACGGCGAATACGGGATCGCCATCGCCTATTCCTCGGTCTTGATCCTGGTGATGATCACCGTCATCGGCGGCTTCCAGCTGCTGGTCGGCGACCGCCGCATTCGCCGGCAGGATCACGGGCCCAAGGCTCCCGCAGCAAAGGAACGCACCGCATGACCCAAGCGCGAGGCGCCGTCGAATTTCGTAACGTGCGCAAGACATTCGGCCAGTTCACCGCGATCCCCGACTTGTCGCTGACGATCGAGCCGGGAGAGCTGGTCACCCTGCTGGGCCCGTCCGGTTGCGGCAAGACAACCACGCTGCGGATGCTGGCCGGGCTGGAGACGCCCACAGCCGGGCAAATCCTGATCGGCGGGCAGGATGTCACGCGGTTGCCGGCCGACCGGCGGGACGTGTCGATGGTGTTTCAGAGCTACGCCCTGTTCCCGCACATGAGCGTGGCTCAGAACGTGGCCTATGGTCTTGAGGCGGGGCGGATGAAACCCGCCGAAGCGCGCGAGCGCGCCGCCGAGGCGCTGTCGATGGTCGGCTTGGGCGGACTGGGCGGGCGGCTGCCGGCCGAACTGTCGGGCGGGCAGCAGCAGCGCGTCGCGGTGGCACGGGCGCTGGTACTGGAACCGCAGGTGTTGCTGCTGGACGAGCCGCTGTCGAACCTCGACGCGCGCCTGCGCCGCAAGGTCCGCACCGAAATCCGCGAGCTGCAACAACGGCTGGGATTCACCGCCGTCTATGTCACGCACGACCAGGAAGAGGCGCTGGCCGTATCCGACCGCATCGTGGTGATGCGCGACGGGCTGGTGGCGCAGGTCGGATCGCCGCGCGCGCTGTACCAGTCGCCCGCGTCCGAATTCATCGCCGATTTCATCGGCGAGGCAAACGTCGTTGCCGGCCAGGTGCTGTCGGTCGAAGGCGATGTGGCGCAGGTCGATGTCGGCGGCCAGGTGCTGAGCCTGCCGGCCAGGGGGATGCGGCCCGGCCCGGCGCGGCTGTCGCTGCGGGCCAATGCCGCGCGGGTGCGCACCGAAGGTGCGGGCGTGGCGGGCACCGTCGCGTCCTCGGCCTATCTGGGCGATCACGTGGAATACGAGATTGACGGCCCGCTTGGGCGGGTCTTCGTGGTGGACGACAACAGCGATGTGCCGCTGGCCGTGGGCACCGGCGTGGTGCTGGAACTGCGCGCCAGGGGGCTGGCGCTGATCCCGGGGGACGCATGAGCAAGACCGAACTGGCCGCGGCGCGGCTACAGGTGGCTGTCGACATCGGCAAGCGTGCCGGGGCGCTGGCGCGCGACTATTTCGACCGGCGCGACGCGTTGCAGATCGAGACCAAGCGCCACGTCACCGACCTGGTGTCCGAAGCGGACCGCAACGTTGAAACGCTGATCCGCGAGGCGCTGTCGGCGGCCTTTCCCGACGATGCCCAACTGGGCGAGGAACACGGGATGAGCAGCGGCACCTCTGGCTTTACCTGGGTAATCGACCCGATCGACGGCACGGCGCCCTATCTGAACGGGTTGCCCGGCTGGTGCGTGTCGATTGGCGGTTGCGATGCGCACGGCCCGGCCCTGGGGGTGATCTATGCGCCAGTTCTGGACGAGCTGTTCGTCTGCGCCCGCGGGCAGGGCGCCACGCTGAACGGCCAGCCGATGGGCGTGGCCACGGGCGATCTGCGCTCTGGCCTGCTGGGCATTGGCGCGAATGACCGCGTCGCCGCCGAGCGGGTGGGCACAATGCTGGCCGAGCTGATGCAGGCCGGTTCTTCCTGGGTGCGCTACGGTTCGGGCGCGTTGATGCTGGCCTGGGTCGCGGCAGGGCGGCTGGTCGGCTACGCCGAACCGCGGATGAGCGCGTGGGACTGCATGGCCGCCTATGCGCTGATCCTGGAGGCAGGGGGCCGCGTGCTGCCCTTCCCGGATGGCGACGGGCTGGTGCGCCCCGCGCCGGTGATGGGCGCCGGGCCAGGCAGCTACGACGAGCTGAATGCCATTTGCCGATTTGGCACCTCGGCGGACTGGTAGGGCACCGGGCGCGGCGCCGCCGTCACGGCCGCTCGACGATGATGTCCGGGCAGATGCCGGCCGCAGCTATGGCGCCCTGCGGATCGCCGGCAGCAAAGAACCCGTAGCGCGATACCAGCGCCGAGCCGACACCGGCGGCCTGAGCGCCCAGGATGTCGGTGTGCAGGCTGTCGCCGACCATCAGGATGCGCGCCTTGGGCGGCATCGGGTCCAGCCGGGCAAAGGCCAGCGCATAGATATTGGTGAAAGGCTTGCCAAAGAACTCGGGCACGATCCCGGTGCGGTCGGCCAGTCGGTGGGCGAAATGCCCCGGTTCGGTGGAAAAGCCGGTCTCGCGCGGGGCGACGATGTCGGGGTTACCCACCAGCACCGGCCGTGGCCGCGCCTTCAGCGCCGCTTCCAGCAGCGCCTGGCGCTGTTCGGTCCAGGCGGCGCTGCCGATCAGCAGGAAACCCTCCACCCGTTCGTATTCAGCCGGGTCCTCTTCGAGATAGGTCAGGTTCAGCCCTTCCAGATCGCGCAGGCCGGTGGCGCGGGTCGCCATCAGGCCCCAGTGCAGGCCAGTGCGCCCATTCAGCCCGGCCAGCAGCGTGGCGCGGCTGGTGATCACGTCCTCGGGCGCGAAATCATAGCCCAGCCGGGCGTATTTCTCCATCAACGCGGCATGAGGAAAACCGGCGGCGTTGGACACCACCAGCACCTGCTTGCCCGCCGCGCGCAGTTCGGCAATTCGCTCTGCTACGCCCGGAATCGCCGTTTCGCCGATGTTCAGCACGCCGAAGGCGTCCAGCAGGAAGGCGTCGTACCGCCCGGCCACGTCGGACAAGGTCCGCGCCATCAGCGGCGCGGGCTGGCGCGGCTGGGGCGGGGGCAGCCGGTGCCGCACCGCCTCGTAAGCGGCAAAGGCGGTTTCAACGGTCATGCTCAAATGATCGCCCCCCGCACCTTGGCAGAGACCCACTCGCTGATCACCACGGCGGCCAGGATCACCAGCAGGATCAGCGATACCTGAGGCCATGCCAGCACGTTCAGGGACGATGACAGCTGCAGCCCGATACCGCCCGCACCGACCAGGCCCAGCACGGTGGATTCGCGGATGTTGATATCCCAGCGGAACACCGCGACCCCGGCAAAGGCGGGCAGGATCTGCGGGACGATGCCATAGGCCATCACCTGCCAGCGGCTGGCGCCTGTGGCGGTGATCGCCTCTACCTGGGTGCGGTCGATTTCCTCGATCGCCTCGTAGATCAGCTTGGCGCAGAACCCGATGGAGCGGATGGCGATGGCAACCACGCCGGCAAACACCCCCGGCCCGATGATCGCGATCAGAAGCAGTGCCCAGATCAGCGAGTTGATCGAGCGCGTGGCGACGATGATCAACAGCGCCACCGGCCGCACGAACAGCGCCGAGGGCGTGGTGTTGCGTGCCGCCAGGAACGCGACCGGCACCGCCAGCACAAGCGCGATCAGCGTGCCCAGCGTGGCGATGTTCAGCGTGTCCCAGATCGGCCGGCCCAGCTTGGCGATATATTCCCAGCGGGGCGGCGTGGCGCGGTCCCAGATGTCGCCGGCGATGCGCGGCGCGTCCCAGACGAAGAACCACGTGGTGGCCTGCGAAATCTGCTGCCAGCACACGACAAAGACCGCCACCCCCAGCAGCCAGCCGAACCAGCGTACCAACGCCTGCCCGGTGGTGCGGCGGCGCCAGACCTGTGTTCCGTCTCGTGTCAGAACCGGCATTACTGAACCCTCGCGCGGATGATGCCCGACAGGTATTCCAGCGCCAACACGATGCCGATGATCATGATCAGGATCGCGGCGGCGGTGTCATACTCGTAGCGGTCGAAGGCTGTATTCAGCGTCGCGCCTATGCCGCCGGCGCCGACGAGCCCCAGAATGGCGCTTTCGCGGAAATTGATGTCCACCCGGTACATCGACAGCCCGACCAGGCGCGGCATCACCTGTGGCTGCACGCCGTAGTTGATCCACTGAGTCCAGCGCGCACCCGAGGCGCGGATCGCCTCGGCCTGCACACGGTCCATCGCCTCGATGTCCTCGGCCAGCAATTTGGACAGGAACCCGATGGTGGCAAAGGACAGCGTCAGGAACCCGGCCAGCGGGCCGAAACCGAAGATGGCGACCAGCAGGATCGCCACGATGATTTCCTGAAGCGCGCGGCTGATCGCGATGATCGCACGGCAGACCACGTAGACCGGCAGCGGCGCGATGTTGCGTGCCGCGCCCAGCCCAATGGGGATGGAAATGGCGATACCGACCACCGACGCCGCCACGGTCATCACCACGCTTTCGCGCAGACCTTCCCAGATATCGGTAGCCCGGCTGAGGAAATCCGGGCGGGTGAACGCCAGGATGAACTGTGCGCCCCGGTCCAGCCCTTCGTAGACCCGGCCCCAGTCTACCTGGATCGTCATCACCGCCGCCACCAGGTAGACGGCGAACCCTGCCAAGAGGCCCCAGCGCAGCGCCGGGTGGCGGATCAGCGGCGGCTTGCGCCAGCCGCGTCCCAGCATGTCGTCCAGTTCGCGATGACTCATTCCGCTGCCTCCGCCGCGTCTTCATCGACCTTCTGGATCGTCGCTTCCCAGTCTTCCTCGCCGTAGATCTCGGTCAGCTTGTCCGGGGTCAGCCCACCGGGCGCTCCGTCATAGACGATTTCACCGAAACGCAGTCCGACCACGCGTGGCACGAACATCTGCGCCAGCGCCACGTCATGGATGTTGATGATCGCCGCCAGGCCGCGTTCGGCGCACAGCTCGCTGATCAGGCGCATGATCTGGCGCGAGGTCTTGGGATCGAGCGAGGCTGTCGGTTCGTCCACCAGCAGCAGCTTGGGATTCTGGATCAGCGCGCGGCAGATGCCCACGCGCTGGCGCTGCCCGCCCGAAAGCTCGTCGGCGCGCTTGTCGGCCATGTGCAGCAGGCCAACCCGGTCCAGCAGGCGGAATGCCTCGTCGGTGTCGGCTTGCGGGAAGCGCCGCAGGAAGGACCGCCAGAAGCCGACATAGCCCAGCCGGCCCGACAGCACGTTCTCCATCACCGTCAGCCGCTCGACCAGGGCGTATTCCTGGAAGATCATGCCCATCTCGCGACGCGCCCGGCGCAACGCCCCCGCGCCCAGCCGTGTCAGGTCGGTGCCTTCCAGCAGGACAGCGCCCGCGCTCGGCTCGACCAGCCGGTTGATGCAGCGGATCAGGGTCGACTTGCCCGCGCCCGACGGGCCGATCAGGGCCAGCACCTGGCCTTTCGGCACCTCCAGGTCGATGCCCTTGAGGGCCATGTCGCCTGTCTTGTATGTCTTGGTCAGTTTTTCTAGGCGCAGCATCGCCGTCCCCTGCCTCTGGGGGCGGGGCGAACCCTTTCGGGCCCGCCCTCGCCGGTATCAGCTTATTCGCAGGCGTAAGAGACGCCGTTGGCCGCGTCGATCTTGCGGATCACGTCCCAGAAATCCTTGTAGTTCATCTCGATGAACTGCTCTTCGCCGGATTTCTTGAACTCTTCCTGCAACGACGAGCCCTCCCACTGGAACTCGAAGAACGCCTGCTTGATCTGTTCCTGCAACTCGGGCTTGAGGTTGTAGACCACGCCGAAGCCGGTGGTGGGGAACGTCTGCGACTTGTAGATCGACACCACCTGTTCGGGCTTGATCACATCACGCTCGATCATCCGCTGCATGACCGAGTTGGCGACCGCGCCAGCGGTATAATCCTTGTTGGCCACGCCCAGGATCGTGTTGTCGTGCTTGCCCGAGAAAACCGGCTCGAAGTCACGCTCGGCTTCCATGCCGTATTCGCCCTTCAGGATGGCCGACGGCGCCTTGAACCCCGAGTTGGACGTGGGCGAGGAGAAGGCCAGCTGCTTGCCCTTGATATCCTCGACCTTCTCGATACCCGAGCCGGGATAGGTGATGATTTCCATCTCGTACCCGAAGTGCCCGTCGAGCGAGGCCATGATGGTGAACGGCCGGAACCCGGCGCAGTTCACCGCCAGCGGGTTGGAGCCGGTGTT
>JAGRMT010000103.1:0-3007 GCA_020441125.1 Roseivivax sp. | reverse complement strand
GCCCATGCGGTCTTGTAGACCGCCGGATCCTCGACCGGCGTATAGGCAAAGATCAGCGGATCGGGGTCGATCCACTGGCCCGCATCGGCGGGGATATCAGCGATCAGGTCGCCGTCGGCGTCGCAGAACCGCTTGTCCAGATCGCCGCGCGGGCAATCCTGTGCCATCGCCGCACCGGTTGACAGCAGCGCCGCCACCGATGCGCCCAGCATCAGCCTGAATGTGTTGGTCATGGTCTTTCCTCCCTTTAACGCGGCAGTTCCGCCGCTTTCTGTGGTGTCAGTCTGCCAGCAGGATCTCGACGCCTCCTGCCGCCAATGCCGCGCCAAGGCCGGCGTCAGGCGCGCGATCAACCACGATCGTGTCCAGATCCCCCAGCCCGCCGACGCGCGTCAGCCCCGTTTGTCCGTATTTCTGGGCGTCGATCAGCAGGTGCCGCCGGGTCGCCCGGGCCAGCATCATCCGCTTGACGGCAGCAAAGCCGCGCACCGCTTCCGACGGTCCTTCCTCGGTCAGGCCAGAAGCGCCGATCATGCACCGGTCGACTTTGAATCGGCCCAGATATTCCAGCGTGTCGGTTCCGACCACGGCCGATTCCGCCGGCAGGTACTCTCCCGGGCACATCAGCACCTCTTGCGCGCCCTGGCCCAGGGTCATTGCCACCGGGATCGAGTTGGTGATGACGGTGCAAGGCGTGCCAGCCAGCGCCAGCGCCCGCGCGAATTGGATCGTGGTCGAGCCGGAATCGACCATCACCGTCTCGCCTTCGCCAACCAGCATCGCGGCGCGCCGCCCGATGCGTTCGCGTTCGGCGGTGCGCGCGTTGGCGCGTTCGTCCAGCCCGGGGTAATGGCCCGGCCCATGGGCCGAAGCGCCGCCATGGGCGCGGCTGACCAACCCGTCATCGGCCAGCGCATCGAAGTCGCGCCGCACGGTTTCGGTCGAGACGTTGAACCGATCTGCCAGCTCGCTGATGCGCACATGCGGGCGCAGCGTCAGTTCCAGCAGGATCTGCCGGCGGCGCTCTGACTTTCTCAGCCGCTGCGCATCGCCCTTGGGCTTGCCGGGTTTGTGTCTGGTAAGGCTCACGAGCGATCCTGAGTCACGGGTTTCTGGCATGTTTGTGGGCTTTGCACCATTTTTCAATCATTTTTGTTGCATATCCCTCGCCGGGGTGCTGAAAATTCAGAAAATGCCAATGTCCACAATGTCTGACCCAGAAAGGACGCAGGCCGCGTGATCGGGTTCGTCATCAATCTGGCCGCCGGCGTGGCGCTGCTGTTGTGGTCGGTCCGGCTGGTGCGCACGGGGGTTGAGCGGGCCTTTCTGCCGCGCGTCCGGTTGGCGCTGCAAAAGCTTTCTCACGGGCGGGTGCAGGCGGCCGCGGGCGGCACGGCGGCGGCGATGCTGATGCAAAGCAGCACGGCGGTGACCCTGATCGTCAGCGGTTTCATCGCCTCCGGCGCGATCGTTCCAACCGCCGCGCTTGCACTTGTAATCGGGGCAGAGCTGGGCTCTGCCGTCATGGCGCGCGTGCTCTTCCTTCCTATCCAGGCGGCGATTCCGGTTCTGCTTCTGGTAGGTGTGGCGGCCTCGTTCCACGGCCGGTCGCAGACCACGCAGCAGGGCGGACGCATCGTGATCGGGCTGGCGCTGGTGCTGGTGTCGCTTGGCATGATCCGCGCCGCCACCGCCCCCATTGCCGGGAACGAGATCGTGCTGTCCATCGCCGCCTACTTGCAAGGCGATCTGCTCAGCGCCTGCCTGCTGGGCGGGCTGCTGGCTTGGGCGATGTATTCCAGCCTGGCGGCGGTGCTGACCGTTGCCGCCCTGGCGGCGTCGGGCGTGGCAGGGTGGCCGGTTGCGGTTGCGTTGATGCTGGGGGCAAACCTGGGGGGGGCACTGATCCCGATGACATTGCTGTCGGGTGCGCCGCATCCGGTTCGGGTGGTGCTTGCGGCAAACCTGCTGGCGCGCAGCGGTCTGGCACTGGCTGGCCTGGCGGCGATGGCCCTGGGCAACATCACCGTGCCGATGCCGGCCGCCGGGCCGGGTCAGGCGGTGGTGGTGCTGCACATCTTGTTCAGCGGCGTGCTGGCGATCCTGGCGCTGCCGGTGCTGGGCCCTCTGTTGTGGCTGGGTCACCGCTTGGTGCGCCGCTCCCCCGATCCGGCACAGGAAGAGATCAGCGCGCTGGACCCCGCGGCGCTGTCCGACCCGCGCCTGGCGCTGGCCTGCGCGCAGCGAGAGCTGATGCGCATGGCCGAAACCGTCCAGGTGATGCTGGGGCTGGTCAAGGGGCTGTTTCACGGTTGGAACCCTGAAACGGCGGCCCGCATCACACGGCATGAAAGGTCTGTCGACCGGATGCATTACGAGGTCAAGCTCTATGTCTCGCGCCTGCGCGCGGCCAACCTGAGCGAGGCACAGGCACGCAAGTGCCTTGAGGTGGTCACCGTCGCCAACGGGCTGGAGGAGGCGGCGGATCGCATCGCCGTCAACCTTCTGGCGGGTGCGGCCAAGATGGACCGCAACGCGATTTCGTTTTCCCAGGACGGGCTGGCCGATCTGGAGGGGTTTCACGATCTGGTCGTCGCCAATGCGCAGCTGGCGCTGGGCGTGCTGACCACCGGCAACCCAGACGATGCCCGCCAGCTGGTCACCCAGAAGGACGAGATCCGCCGGATCGAGCAGCAATTGCAGGAACGTCACCTGCAACGGCTGCAAGACCGCCGGTCCGACAGCGTGGCCAGCACCAACATGCACCAAGAGGTGCTGCGCCTGCTCAAGCAGGTCAACGCCTCGTTCAGCTATGTCGCCTATCCGATCATCGAGGAGGCGGGCGAATTGCTGGACAGCCGGCTGTCGCGCCGCGCGTGATCACATCCTGGCCCGCAGCGCCCGTTTCAGGGCCACCATGTCGATGTCGCGGGCCACGAAGGTGGCGCCGGCTTCGGTGACCGCGTCGGCATAGGCTTTGTCCGGCGACAGGAAGCCGGCGGGCTTG
>JAGRMT010000102.1 GCA_020441125.1 Roseivivax sp. | reverse complement strand
GCCACCACCCGCACGAGCTGAAGCCCGGCCAGAACGTTCTGGTGTGGGGCGCCTCGGGCGGTCTTGGGTCCTATGCGATCCAGCTGGCCAACACCGCCGGCGCAAACGCCATCGGCGTGATCTCTGACGAGGACAAGCGTGACTTCGTCATGTCGATGGGCGCCAAGGGCGTGATCAATCGCAAGGATTTCAAGTGCTGGGGCCAGATGCCCAAGGTCAACTCGCCCGAGTACAACGAGTGGCTGAAAGAGGCGCGCAAGTTCGGCAAGGCGATCTGGGACATCACCGGCAAGGGCGTCAGCGTCGACATGGTGTTCGAACACCCCGGCGAGGCAACCTTCCCCGTCTCGACCCTGGTGGTCAAGAAGGGCGGCATGGTCGTGATCTGCGCCGGCACCTCGGGCTTCAACTGCACCTTCGACGTGCGCTACATGTGGATGCACCAGAAGCGCCTGCAAGGCTCGCACTTCGCGCACCTCAAGCAGGCCGCCGCGGCGAACAAGCTGATGGTGGAGCGGCGCCTGGATCCGTGCATGTCCGAGGTTTTCCCCTGGGCCGACATCCCCAAGGCCCACACCAAGATGCTGCGCAACGAGCACAAGCCCGGCAACATGGCGGTGTTGGTGCAGGCGCCCACGACCGGGCTGCGTACCTTCGAAGACGCACTGGCCGCAAGGGCCTGACGTCAGAGAACGTCGCGTTTACTTTTTGGAAACAATTACCGCGGCCCTATGAGGCCGCGGTTTCTTTTTGTGCGACCGCTCGAATCGAGACTTTGTCGCGACGTGCAGGTGAGAGGGAGGTGGGCCGAATGTCTCATGACTGGGTCATCACCGTTTTGAACGACCTGAGAGCTTTTGCCATGATGAACGGAATGCCGGTTCTGGCGCAATCGCTGGACGATGCGCGCGTCGTGGCAGAGACGGAAATGCAAGGCCGGCTGCCAGGCGATCTGCGTGCGGCTTCGCGCCACGCTGCCCGGCAGGACTGAGGGGCCGGATTTTCACGCCGGGCTGCGCAATCGCGGTTTTCCCCGGCGGTGCGGCGCACTAGGGTCGCGCGCATGACATTGCCCGCACTGACCCTGTCCGCCGACCAGGCCGAAGCCTATGACCGCGTTGCCGATCTGCTGCGCGAGATGGGCGTTGATCTGGAACAGGGGCTGGTGCTGCCCGCCCGCGAAAGCAAGTCTGCCGTCATGGCGCTGATCGGCAAGGCCGGATCGGGCAAGACGCTGCTTCTGGCCGAGCTTTACAAGGCGCTTGAGGCGGCGGGGCTTGAGGTGGTCTCGGGCGACTATGAAAGCCGCCGGCGCAAGGACAGGCGCACGCTGGCGATCCTGGCGCCGACGAACAAGGCCGCTTCGGTACTGCGCACGCGCGGGGTACCGGCGACGACAATCCACCGCATTCTTTATACCCCCGTCTATGACCCGGAATACGAGCGGATCGCGGAATGGCTGACCGGCCACGGCGACCGGCCCGAAGTGGAGGGGCTGTCAGAGGCGGCGCTGGAACGCGCACTTCTGTCATACCAGACGCACAAGTCGGTGCCGGCGGCACTGGCGGCGGCGGGGCTGCGCGGATCAGACTTCATCACTGGCTGGAAACGGCGCGAGGATCCCTTGGATGTCGGCTTTATCGACGAGGCGTCGATGCTGGATGACCGGCAGTTCGAGGACTTGCAGGAGATTTTCCCCACGCTGGTGCTGTTTGGCGATCCGGCGCAGCTGGCGCCGGTGAACCAGTCCGGGCAGATGGTCTTCGACACGCTGAAGCCGTCGCAGAAGATGGAGTTGCATCGCGTCCACCGGCAAGAGGCCGACAGCCCGATCCTCGACCTGGCCCACGCGCTGGCCGACCCGGCGCTGTCGTTCGAGGATTTCGAGCGGATGGTCGAAGAGACCGCGCGGCGTGACGACAGGGTCGTGTGGGGCCAGCGGGTCGAGGTGGACCTGATGGCGCGCTCGCCGGTGCTGGTTTGGCGCAATGCCACGCGCATTCGGCTGATCCACGCCTTCCGCAGCGTCCATGGTGCGCCCGAGACCGAGCTTCTGGCAGGCGAGCCGTTGATCTGCGACGGCATCGAACTGCCGATGAAGCACCGAAAGAAGCGGCTGGACCTTGAGGCGCGCGGTCTGATCAAGGGTGCGCAGGTGATATACCTGGGGCCGGGGCGCAAGCCGGGCTTTTCACGATTGCACGTCTTTGGCGCGGAAGAGCCGCAGGTTTCCGCCGCGTCCATCGTCAAGATCGAGAAGCCGGACGAGGAAGAGCCGTTTATCCCATATGCGGCGCGCATGGGGGCGGCCTTCCTGCACGGCGCCGCAGTGACCATCCACAAGGCGCAGGGATCGCAATGGGATACGGTACAGGTCTTTGCGCCGGATCTGTATGCCGCCGCTCGGGCCGGGCGGGTGGAGGCGGGGCAGCCTTTGTGGAAACGGCTGGCCTATGTCGCGATCACCCGCGCGCAAGAGCGGCTGATCTGGGTGGTGCGCAACCGGCTGTCACGCCCCAGCGGGCCGCTACGGGTCGATGATCTGGGCGTGGGTCCGGCGCCGCTGTCCCTGACCGCCGAGGAAGAGTGATCGCGGCAGGGAAAAACCCGCTTGCCCCGCGCGCCGCGACCGGGTGAAGTGGCCGGACGAACGGCTGCGTTCCGCAGAAGGCAAGGGAGGGCCGGATGCAAGGAATGATGATGAACCGCCCGCTGGCGGTTATTGACCTGCTGACTTATGCCGCCGAGGCGCACCCCGGCGCCGGGTTGGTATCGGTGCGTTGCGAAGGCGACATTCACCGCGAAACCTATGCCGAGGCGCTGGCGCGCAGTGCCCAGCTGGCGCATGCGCTGGCGGCTCTTGGTGTCAAGCGCGGCGACCGGGTGGCGACGCTGGCCTGGAACGGCTATCGCCATTTCGAGCTGTATTACGCGATTTCCGGCATGGGGGCGGTCTGTCACACGATCAACCCGCGCCTTTCGGCCGAACAGATGCTGTACATCATCGGCCACGCTGGCGACAGCGTGCTGTTCTTCGACCTGACTTTCGTACCGCTGATCGAGGCGCTGGCCGAACACCTGCCCAAGGGGCTGCGGCTGGTGGTGATGACTGACCGGGAGCACATGCCGCAAACCGGGCTGGATCTGCTGTGCTACGAGGAGCTTCTGGCCGGTCAGCCAGAGCGCTTCGCCTGGCCAGAGCTGCCCGAGGATAGCGCCGCCGCACTGTGCTATACCTCCGGCACCACGGGCCACCCCAAAGGCGCGCTCTATTCCCATCGCTCGACTGTTCTGCACGCGTTTTCAATCGCGGTGTCCCTGCCCAAGAGCCTGAACGAAGGCGCGCGGGTGCTGCCGGTGGTGCCGATGTTCCACGTCAACAGCTGGGGCCTGCCTTATGCCGGGCCCATGGTCGGCGCCAGCCTGATCATGCCGGGAGGCAAGCTCGACGGCGCATCGGTTTGGGAACTGATGGAGACTGAGAACGTCACCGCCTCCTGGGGCGTGCCCACGGTGTGGCTGGGGCTGACGGCCGAGATCGCCAAGCGCGGTCGCGCGCCGCACGCACTGACGCAGGCGGTCATCGGCGGATCGGCGGCGCCGCGCTCGATGATCGAGAATTTCGAGAAGATGGGCGTGGATGTCTGCCACGCCTGGGGCATGACCGAAATGAGCCCGGTCGGCACCCACGGGCAGCTCTCTGCTTCGATGAGCGATCTGAGCTTCGAGCAGCGCATGAAGTTGAAATCCAAGCAGGGCCGCCGCGTGTTCGGTGTCGACCTCAAGATCGTGGCCGAGGATGGCACGGCCCTGCCGCATGACGGCAAGGCAGCCGGAGAGCTGTTCGTACGCGGCAATACCGTGGTGTCGGGCTATTTCAACAACCCCGAAGCCACCCGCGCGGCGCTGGATGACGATGGATGGTTCGGCACCGGCGATGTGGCCACGATCGACCCGCACGGCTTTCTGTCAATCCAGGACCGGACCAAGGACCTGATCAAGTCGGGTGGCGAATGGATCAGCTCCATCGACCTTGAGAACCTGGCGATGGCGCATCCCAAGGTGGCCAATTGCGCCGTAATCGCGGTGGCGCATCCGAAATGGGATGAACGGCCCTTGCTGGTGGTCGTGCCCAGAGGCGAGGACCGGCCCACGCTGGAGGAAATCCACGCGCTGATGGAGGGGCACATGGCCAAATGGCAATTGCCCGATGACATGGTGTTCGTCGAGGCGCTGCCACTGACCGCGACTGGAAAGGTATCGAAATTGACGCTGCGCCAGACCTTTGCGGATTACGTGCTGCCGGATGTCCGCTGAAACGCTGCGCGCGCTGCCGCCGCGGCAGACTGACTGGTTCCTGCTGGACGCCGCCCGGGTTGCGGCCTTTGCCGATGTGACAGAGGATTGGCAGCCGATCCACCTGGACGGCACTGCGGCGCAGGCGGCCGGGTTCGACGCACCGGTGGTGCATGGCTTTTTGACACTGTCGATGCTGTCGGCCATGTCCTATCAGGTGGTGCCCGAGCTGCCCGGTGTGCGCAGCAGCGTGAACTATGGTTTCGACCGCATCCGCTTTGTCTCGCCGGTGGCGGTCGGCACGCGGGTGCGCGGCAGCTTTACCGTTGCCTCGGTGGACGAGGGCGAAGGGCACCTGACGGTGCATTGGGACGTGGCCGTGACGGCCGAGGATATGGAAAAGCCGGCGCTGGTCGCGCAATGGATCACCCGGCTGGTGATGGAGGACTAGATGGATCTGGGGATGTCGGACCGGGTTCGCCCGCTGGTGGCGAAGGTGCGGGCGTTTGTCGAAACGGATATCGCTCCGCTTGACCCTGAGTTCCACCGCGAGGTGGGCCGCCACCCCTCGGGTGACCGGTTCAAGCACACCGACCGGCAGCTGGAGATTCTGAACGGGCTCAAGGCCAAGGCACGGGCGCAAGGGCTGTGGAACTTCTGGCTGACCGACTCTGACAAGGGTTACGGGCTGAGCACGGTGGAATATGCCTACCTGGCCGAGGAAATGGGCAAGGTGCCGATCGCGGCAGAGGTGTTCAACTGCAACGCACCGGACACCGGCAACATGGAAGTGCTGGAGCGTTACGGCGCCCAGTGGATGAAGGACCGCTGGCTGACGCCGCTGCTGGAGGGCGAGATCCGCTCGGCCTACGTGATGACGGAGCCGGGGGTGGCCTCATCTGACGCGGCGCAGCTGGCTCTGTCGGCCCGGCGCGACGGTGACGATTTCGTGCTGAACGGCGAGAAGTGGTGGATCAGCGGCGCCGGCGATCCGCGCTGCGCGCTGTACATCGTGATGGCCTGCACCGATCCTGACGCAGCCAAGCATGGCCGGCACACGATGTTCGTGATGGATGCCGATACGCCGGGGATCGAGGTGCTGCGTCCGATGCAGGTGTTCGGCGAGGATGATGCACCGCACGGCCATATGCACATCCGATTTACCAATGTGCGCGTTCCGGCCCGGCATATCGTGCTGGGCGAAGGGCGCGGCTTCGAGGTGGCGCAGGGCCGGTTGGGACCGGGCCGCATCCACCACTGCATGCGCGCGATCGGGCAGGCGGAAAAGGCACTGGAGATGATGTGCCGGCGCGGTCTGGCGCGTGAAGCCTTCGGCAAGAAGCTGGCCGAGCTGGGCGCCAATTACGACATCATCGCCAACGCCCGGATGGAGATCGAGATGGCACGCCTGCTGTGCCTGAAAGCGGCCTGGATGATGGACACCGCCGGGGTCAAGGCGGCCCAGCCGTGGATTTCCAAGATCAAGGTTGTGGCGCCTCTGATGGCCGGCAAGGTTATCGACGAAGCGATGCAGTTGCATGGTGCCGCCGGCATCAGCCAGGATTTCGACCTGGCGCGGATGTGGACCCATGTGCGCACCTTGCGATTTGCCGATGGTCCGGACGCCGTGCATCGTCGCCAGGTGGCGCGGGCCGAATTGAAGCGCTACGTCAATGACAAGTTGTAGTATATGGACGAAGAACAACTTTTGGCGGTGTCTGGGTGGATGCGGCAGCACGTTCCGGGCTTTGCAGGGCCGATCGAGGGCTTGCACAAGTTCAATATCGGCCAGTCGAACCCGACTTATCGGCTGAGCGCGCCCTCGGGTGACTACGTGCTGCGGCGCAAACCGCCGGGCACGCTGCTGAAATCGGCGCATGCGGTTGACAGGGAGTTTCGCGTGCAGCGCGCGCTGGCCGGAACCGACGTACCTGTGCCGGCGGTCTATGCACTGTGCGAGGATGACAGCGTCCTCGGCTCGATGTTCTACGTGATGCAGGCGGTGGAGGGGCGCAGCCTGCTCGACCCGTCGATGCCTGGCGAAACGCCGGCGATGCGTGGCGCGGTGATGGACGAGATGAACCGGGTGCTGGCGGCAATCCATTCGGTCGATCTCGACGCTGCCGGGCTGCGCGACTTCGGCCCGCCGGGCAATTACGTCGAGCGGCAGTATGGCCGTTGGACCAAGCAATACCGCGCCAGCGAGATCGCCCGGATCGACGGGATGGAGGCGCTGATCGACTGGCTGGGCGCGCATATGCCCGCCGATACCGTGCCCAGCACCCTGGTGCATGGCGATTATCGCATCGACAACCTGCTGTTTGCGCCAGACGGGCCGTCGTGCCGGGCGGTGCTGGACTGGGAGTTGTCGACCATCGGCAACCCCTATGCCGATCTTGCGGGCGTGATCATGCAGTGGCAATTGCCGCCCGGCACCGAGGGGCGCGGGCTGGCCGGGCTGGATCGCGCCTCGCTGGGTCTGCCCGGCGATCAGGAATTCGTCGACCAGTATTGCCGGCGGCGCGGCCTGCCCGGGATCGAAGGCTTTGGATATTACGTCGCCTTTGCCTTCTTCCGAATGGCAGCGATCTTGCAGGGAGTGAAGAAGCGGGCCCTTGACGGCAACGCTTCGAACCCTGACAAAGCCTTGAAACTCGGGGCTTTCGTCCCTCATTTCGCCGAACTGGGGCTGGAGGCCAAGGACCGCTATGGATGAGCGTTTCCGCGAAAAATCCTATCCGTTCGCCAGCCATCTGGGCATGGAACTGGTGGACTGGTCGGAAGGATACGCGCGCATCGAGATGGCGCTGCAACCGTTCCACGACAACCGCCACGGCAGCCCGCATGGTGGTATTCATGCCGCGTTGCTGGACACCGCGATGGGCTATGCAGGCTGCTGGACCGGCGATCCGGACAAACGGCAATTGTGCCTGACGCTGTCGCTGAACACGCAGTACATCTCGCGTCCGCGCGGGCGGATGTTCATCGCCGAAGGGTTCAAGACCGGCGGCGGGCTGATGACTTTCTTTGCCGACGGGACGCTGCTTGACGAAACCGGCGAGGTTCTGGCCAAGGGCTCGGGCGTTTTCCGCTATCGGCGCGGCCGCGTCTAAGCGATCCGTCGGATCAATAGCCCGCGGCCCGGTCGACCCGGTGCAGCAAGGGCAAGCCAACCTCGCCCCGGCGGATGTTCTCTGCAATCACGCGGCTGGCACTCGCCACACGGGTTTCGCTGGCGATATGCGGCGTTACCGTCACCTGCGGATGGGCCCAGAAGGGATGGCCCTGCGGCAGCGGCTCCTGCCGGAACACGTCCAGCGTGGCATGGCCGATCTGGCCGCTGTCGAGCGCGTCAAGCAAGGCGGCATCGTCGATCAGCGGTCCCCGGCCGGGGTTTACGATCACAGCGCCGCGGGGCAAGGCGGCCAGGGTTTCGGCATCCAGCACGCAGCGCGTTTGCGGCGTGTCGGGCAACAGCAGCACCACGATCTGCGCCCCGTTCAGCGCCGGCAACAGCCCGGCAGCGCCTGACAGGCAGCGGATACCTTCGGCGCTCTTGGCGGTGCGGCTCCAGCCGGTTACGGGAAAGCCGATGGTGCGCAGCATCTGGGCGCAGGCAAGCCCCAGCGTGCCCAGCCCCAGCACCGTCACTGGCCGGTCGGCGGCCAGCGGCGGCGCGATAGGGGTCCATTCGTGGCGCGGGTTCACGATGTGGGTGTCCATCGCCAGGTGATGGCGCAGCACATGGCCGGTGACGTACTCGACCATGCCCTGGGTCAGCCCCTCGGCATCGACCATCCGCGTCAACGGCACTGTCAGCGTGGCGTTGCCCACCACGCCCTCGACCCCGGCCCACAGGCTGAGCACGGCCTTCAGCCGCGGGAATGGGCCGAAGTCCTGAAGCGAGGAGTTGGGGGCGTAGACGATGTAATCGACCGTCTCCGGCGGCAAATCGGTGGCCAGCGCATAGGGCAGCCCGGTGGTGTCGAGCGCCGCGCGCAGCGGCGCCTCGTATTCGGCCCAACGCACATCGGTGGCGGCGAAGAGGATACCGGTTGTCATCTTAGCGTGGCCGGTGGACATGGGCGCTTTGCACCAGGCCGAAGGCCAGCATCAACACCAACATGGCAGAGCCGCCGTAACTGACCAGCGGCAGCGGCACACCCACGACAGGCGCCAGACCCATCACCATCGCCATGTTGACGGCAAAGAACAGGAAGAAGTTCAGCCCGATACCGAAGATCAAGAGCGATGAGAAGCGGTCCCGGTTCTGCAACGCCGAGACGATGCAGAACACGATTACCAGAACGTAGAGCAGCAGCAGGGAGAAGCCGCCGACAAAGCCGAACTCTTCGGCCAGGGTGTTGAAGATGAAGTCGGTGTGCTTTTCCGGCAGGAAGTTCAGCCGCGACTGCGTGCCCTGCATGAAACCGCGCCCGGTCCAACCGCCCGAACCCATTGCGATCTTGGCCTGGGTGATGTGGTAACCGGCGCCCAGCGGATCTGACGACGGGTCCAGGAAGGTGTCGATGCGGCGGAACTGATAATCTTTCAGAAGCTGCCATGTCGTGCCGCGACTGAGAAAGACGGTGTAGATACCGCCCACGCCAGAGGCGATGACCCCGGCGAAATAGGCCCAGTGCACACCGGCCAGGAACATCATCATTCCGCCCGAAGCCAGCAGCAGGATGGCTGTGCCCAGGTCCGGCTGGGTCAGCACCAGCCCGGTCGGCAGCAGGATCAGAACCACCGGCAGCAGTACCCACAGCGGGCGCGAGGTCTTCTTGATCGGCAGCCAGTCGTAATAGGCGGCCAGCATCATCACCAGCGCCACCTTCATCAACTCGGACGGTTGCAGGCGCATGAACCCCAAGTCGATCCAGCGCTGCGCACCCATGCCGATGGTGCCGAAAAACTCGACCAGAACCAGCAGCGACAGGCCGATCAGGTAGGCAACAAAGGCCAGGTTGCGCCAAAGCCATATCGGCACCATGGCGACGACAATCATCACCGTCAGGCCGAGGGCGAAACGCTTCATCTGCGGTTCGGCCCAGGGTGTCAGCGAACCGCCCGCCACCGAGTACAGCATCAAGAACCCGACACCGGCCACCGCTGACAGCAGCAGAACCAGGGGCCAGTTCAGGTACAGGATCTTGCGCCAGCCCGTGGGGGCTGTCTTGATGGCGTACTCTAGATAACTCATGCCCGGCCCCGCTGGTCCGCCTGGCGGGCGGCAAGCAGGGCGCGCAGCCGTTCCTGCTGGGCGGCGATGCGGTCGCGGTCCTTCGAGGGGTAGGCCTCAAGCGGCGGATCGCCGTTGTAAAGCGCCTGCAAGGTGATGTCGCGCGCGATGGGCGCGGCCGCAGCCGACCCGCCACCGCCATGCTCCACCACCACCGATACCGCGATCTGCGGGTTGTCGGCGGGTGCGAAATTGACGAACAGGGCGTGGTCTCGCCGCTTCCAGGGCAGATCCTCGTTGCGGGTCACGCCGCGCCGCCGCTCGGCCTCGGTGATGTTGCGCACCTGGCTGGTGCCGGTCTTGCCAGCCATGCGATAGGCGTCCTCGGCAATGCGCGAGCCATAGGCAGTGCCGCGGCGGTTGTTCGATACTTCGAACATCGCCTTGCGCACCTGGCGCAGGTGGTTTTCGTTCAGGCCCAGGCTTTCGCCGGCGCCGCTGGGCGTTTCGACACCATCGACCGACTTGATCAGCCGCGGTGTGACCGACCGGCCAGTGGCGATGCGGGCCACCATCACCGCCAGTTGCAGCGGCGAGGTCAGCACAAAGCCCTGACCGATGGAGGCGTTGACCGTGTCACCGATCACCCATTCCTTGCCCATCTCGCGCAGCTTCCAAACCTTGTCGGGATTCACTCCGGCCGAGACGGCAGACATCGGAATGTCATGCGACACGCCCAGGCCCAGCATGGCGGACATCTCGTTGATCTTCTCGATCCCGACCTTCAGCGCGAGGTCGTAATAATACACGTCGCAGCTTTCGCGCAGCGACTGTTCCAGCGTCATGTGGCCGTGGCCAGAGCTCTTCCAGCAGTGGAACCGGCGGCTGGCCACTTCCAGGTAGCCAGGGCACCACACAGTGTCGTCGGCGCTGATCACGCCGGCATTCAGCGCCGCCAGCGCGGTGACCATCTTGAAGGTAGAGCCGGGCGGATAGGCGTCCTGCACGGTCTTCGAGGCCAAAGGCCGGTGATCGTTGTCACGCAGCACGCTGTAATCGTCGACAGAGATACCGCGCACGAAGAGGTTGGGATCGTACGATGGTGACGACACGATGGCGCGCAGGTCGCCGCTGGCCAGGTCGATCACCACAGCGCTGGCGCTTTCCTCGCCCAGCCGGGCCTGCATGTAGTTCTGCAGGTCGGCGTCCAGCGTCAGCTGCACGTCGGCTCCGGCCACGCCTTCGCGCCGGTCCAGTTCGCGCATGACGCGGCCAACGGCGTTGACTTCAACCCGCTTGGCGCCGGCGCGGCCGCGCAGCGACTCCTCCAACTTGGATTCCACGCCCACCTTGCCGATCTGGAAGCGCGGAATACGCAGCAGAGGCTCGGGCTCTTCGTAGCGAGCCAGGTCGCGGTCGCTGACCGGGCCGACATAGCCAACGACATGGGCGAACGGCTCGCCCAGCGGGTAGGCGCGCGACAGGCCCACCTCTGGCGTGACGCCGGGCAGGGCGGGGGCGTTGACGGCAACGCGGCTGATCTCTTCCCACGTCACGCGATCGGCGACGGTGATCGGCAGAAACGGCGGGCTGCGCATCATCTCTGTCAGCGCGCGGTTCAGATCGTCGTCCTCAAGCTCGACCAGCGAGGACAGGTTGGCGATCACTTCTTCGACATTGCCCGCGTCCTCGCGGACAATGGTGATGCGGTACGAAGGTTCGTTCTCGGCCAGCACCTTGCCGTTGCGATCGAAGATTCGGCCCCGCGCCGGGGGAATCAGGCGGATGTTGATCCGGTTCTCTTCGGCCAGCAGCCGGAATTCATCGGCCTGATCGACCTGCACATAGCGCATCCGAAGCGCCAAAAGCCCAGCGAATCCAAGCTGGGCGGCACCAAGGATCACGCCGCGGCGCGAAACCGTGCGGAAGCTGTCGGCGGTGTCTTTCGCTGACCGTCTCATATGTTCAGCCGTAAGGTTCGATGTCGCCGGGCGCCGTGCGGCGCACCTGGAAGATAAGATGGGAGACAAGCACAACCAAGGGATAGATCGCAATGGTCGCACCGGCCTGGATCGCGGCCAGGCTGAAGGCGCCTGTCGATGTGACGGAAACCAGCAGCACCAGGCGATTGATCAGGATGGCCGCCACGACCACCAGACCAAACGACATCCATTCCAGCACCAACGTGGTTTCCACCTGCCGCGACTCGCGCGATTTGGTCCATTCGATCATCACCAGCACGATTGCCGTCCACAGCCCGGGCGGACGCTGAAGCAGGAAGTCGCTGAGCAGCACCGCCAGCAGAATGGCCAGCGCCGGCACGTATTCCGGCCGGCGCACAGCCCAGGCATAGGTCAGCGCGAACAGCAGGTCAGGTGGGGCCCAGGCGCGCGGGCCCACGGTCAGCGGCAGCAGGTGCAACAGCGGGATCAGCAGGGCAATCCCCAGGTAGACCGAGCGCATGACCCACAGCCGCGAGGGCTTGTGTTCAGCCATCGTTGCCACCCTCCGCCGCCGGTGCGGGGGTTGGCGGGGTGGTCTGGGCAGGGGCCCGGTCAGGCAGATGCTCGGGCAGGATCAGCGCGCTGGGCTGATCGACGCGGCCGATGCCGTGGTCGCGCAGCACGCGCAGGAATTCCAGCCGCTCGTAATCCGCGGCAAGCCGTGCGCGCAGCCGCCCGCCCGGATCCTGGGTGACCTGCCCGATCAGAAGGCCAGGGGGGAACACCTCGCCATCCCCCGAGGTGACGATACGGTCGCCCGCGCGCACCTGGTCGGGGTCTTCGAGAAAGTCGATGGGCGGCACGGCGGTATTGTCACCAACCAGCATCGCGCGTTGGCCCGAGGGCTGGATGATCGCCGGGATGCGGCTGGTGGTGTCGGTCAGCAGGATCACCCGGCTGGTGTTGGCGCCCACGCCGGACACACGACCGACCAGGCCGATCCCGTCCATTGTTGCCCAGCCGTCAACAATTCCATCACGAGAGCCGACATTGATCAGAACTGACTGACGGAAGGGTGAGCCGCTGTCGGCCAGAACAACGCCCGTGATGTATGTCAGACGCGGGTCCAGTTGCACGTTGTTCAGATCGCGCAGGCGGGCGTTTTCCTGCTCCAGCTGCAGTGCGGCCTCTTTCCAGGCGGTCATCTGGCGCAATTCGCGGCGCAGTTCCTGGTTCTGGTCGTGAATCGCCTGGTAGCTCTGGAAATCGCGGATCATCTTGACCGTGGCGGTAACCGGGGCCATCGCCCAATCGAAATTCGGTACCACCCGATCGACGATTTGCGCGCGGAACCGCTCGACCCGCGGGCTGTCGATACGCCACAGCAGGAAAAGGCCGAACAGGCACAGAACCGTGACGCCGAGAAGCAGACGCTTCAGCGGGCCGGAATAGGTGTCAGTCCTGTTGCGCTCGCTGGCCAACGGGATCCCCTCGCGCGGTGATGGCCGGGTTTAGCTGTCGTAGTCGATGGCGTGGCGCAGCTGCTTTTCGTATTCCAGCGCCTTGCCGGTACCCAGGGCCACGCAGTTCAGGCTTTCGTCGGCGATTGACACGGCCAGGCCGGTCTGTTCGCGCAGCGCCAGGTCCAGGTCACCCAGCAGCGCGCCGCCGCCGGTCAGCATCACGCCCCGGTCGACGATGTCGGCGGCCAGGTCGGGCGGGGTGGTTTCCAACGCGGTCATCACCGCCTCGCAGATCGCTTGCACCGGTTCGGCCAGCGCCTCGGCCACCTGGGCCTGGCTGATCTCTGTTTCCTTGGGCACGCCGTTCAGCAGGTCGCGCCCCCGGATCAGCATGGAAGAGCCGCGCCCGTCGTCGGGCATGCGGGCGGTGCCGATCGAGGTCTTGATGCGTTCGGCGGTGGATTCGCCAACCAGAAGGTTCTGCTGCCGGCGCAGGTAGTTGACGATGGCCTCGTCCATCCGGTCGCCGCCGACGCGGACCGAGCGGGCGTAGACGATGTCACCCAGCGACAGAACCGCCACCTCGGTGGTGCCGCCGCCGATGTCGACGACCATGTTGCCGGTCGGGTCGGTGATGGGCATCCCGGCGCCGATGGCGGCGGCGATGGGTTCGGCGATCAGGCCGGCCCGGCGGGCGCCCGCGCTCAGCACCGACTGACGGATCGCGCGCTTTTCAACCGGGGTTGCGCCATGCGGCACGCAGACGATGA
>JAGRMT010000101.1:2648-4891 GCA_020441125.1 Roseivivax sp. | reverse complement strand
AGCGGCAGGCGCACATGTAGCAAGTGGTCTTGCGGATCTCGTCCGAAACCTTGGGCGACGGGCGCGGCGCGATGCGCGCGGTAGGTGTTGCCGACATTCTCTCTCCCTCGCCGGGGGGTGCCCCCGGTCCTTGTTCTTGGTCTTGGCCTCAGCCCGCCTCCGCCGTCGGAGACAACGACAAGCCGTGCGGTTCCTCCTCAACCGCACGTTTGCCGATCGCCAGCCGCGTCCGCAGACGGACGACGCTGCCGATGATGATCATCGACGGGCTTTCGAACCCTTCCGCCTCGACCTTGGCGACGATGTCTTCCAGCGTGCCGGTCAGCACCCGCTGATCCGGCGTTGTGCCCTTCTCGATCACCGCGATATCCGTCTTGAGCGACACGCCGTGACGCGCGAACCCCTCGACCAGCGCCGGCAGATTGCCCAGCCCCATGTAGACGGCGACGGTCTGTCCCTTGCGGATGACGGTTTCCCAGTCCAGGTCGAGCATCCCGTCGCGCCCATGGGCAGTAACGAACAGGCAGGATTGCGCGTGATCGCGGTGTGTCAGGGGTATGCCGGCATAGGCGCCGCAGCCCGCCGCCGCGGTGATGCCGGGCACCACCTTGAACGGCACGCCGTGCTCGGCCAGCAGCTCTATCTCCTCGCCGCCGCGGCCGAAGATGAACGGATCGCCCCCCTTCAGCCGCAGCACGCGGTTGCCCTGCTTGGCCAGCTTGACCAGCAGGGACGAGATGTCTCCCTGCTCCATCGTATGTTCCTTGGGCAGCTTGCCGACATAGATGCGCTGGGCGTCGCGGCGCACCAGCGACAGGATCTCGTCGCCGATCAGCCGGTCGTACAGCACCACGTCGGCGCGCTGCATCAGCCGCAGGGCGCGGAAGGTCAGCAGGTCCGGATCGCCCGGCCCGGCTCCCACCAGGTACACCTCGCCCTGTTGCGGCGCCTGTTGCACGGTGGATCGGGCGAGGTCGGCCTCGATCCGCAGCGCTGCGCCTTCGGCATCGCCGGCGGCGAAAAGATCGCCCGCAGGCCCGTCGATCATCCGTTCCCAGAAGTGGCGGCGCGCCCGCGTGTCGGGGATCGCGCGGGCGATGCGCTCGCGGTAGCCACCGACAAAGGCCGCCAGCCGGCCGTAAAGCGGCGACAGCATGGTTTCGATCTTGGCCCGCAGGATCCGGGCGATCACCGGCGCGGCCCCGCCGGTCGAGATGGCCACCACGATGGGCGAACGATCGACGATCGAGGGCGAAGCGAAGTCGCTCAGGTCAGGCGCGTCGGCGACGGTGCACAGCGCACCATGCGCCTGTGACCAACCTGCCAGCAGCGCGTTGCGCGCGGCATCCTCGGACATCGCATAGACCAGCAGGCAGCCCTCTAGGTCGGCCTCGACCGGCACGCGCCGTTCGATCCGCAGCCCCAGCGAGGCGCCCTCGGCCAGTCGCAGCAGGTCGTCTCCGGGTTCGGGCGCGAACACCGTGACTTCGGCCCCGGCGGACAGCGCCCGCTCGGCCCGGCGGGCGGCCTGCGGGCCGCCGCCATCCACCAGCACCTGCCGGCCCCTGACGGACAGAAAGATCGGAAGCGTGTCCATATGCCCTACAAATCCTGCGCTGCCTGCGACAATGCCGCGGCCAGCGAACGGGCGCTGGCGGCGTCCAGATCAATCTGGGTGATCCGCGTCCCTTCGCGCAACACAAGGCGCAACATCTTCATCCCGCTTTCGAATTCTGCCATTTTCAGCGTCGCCTTGCGGCGGTACGGCAGCTCGAATTCGGCCAGATCGGTGGTCTTGTCAGTCATAGGACAGACCCCGCGTAAACGCCGCCTCAAGGATCCACTGCCAGTTTCGCGGCGTGTCACGGAAGTCCGGTTTGACATCGAACTCGATGAACATGTGCCCCGACTCGCCGGCGTGTTTCACCAGCTCTTCCAGCTCGGAAAAGGTGGTGACATCGGGGTGGCTGATGATCAGATCGCTAAGCTGCGCCATGAAGACAGTCCTCTGCGACGCGCACGTGGAACCGTACGCGCAAGATGATGCGGGTTTCACCCTCGGTCCCGCCATCCCGGAAACCGGTGCGGTTGTGCAGGACGTTGTTGTTCAAAATTCCCTGCCCCGGCGCCAATCGGACCTGCCGCATCAGCGGATCGCCCGCCATCAACAGCTCGCGCAGATATTCGGCCGCGGCGCGGGTGACGGCCTCGTCTCGCCATTCGATCGAGCGGGTCCGCGCGGT
>JAGRMT010000101.1:0-2598 GCA_020441125.1 Roseivivax sp. | reverse complement strand
CCGGCCGGACAGAGCCATCAGGCTCGCGGTTCTCGGGGATCGTCATCGCGCGCGGATGCATCAGCGCGCGGACAAAGGCGGGGTTCTCCTCGCGCAGGCGCATGTAGGCGATTTCCGGATCCAGAAGCTGATTTTCGCCGCCCGCCAGCGCTTGCCGGAAGCAATGCAGGACAAAGCCCATCACCGGACGGTCGGGCGCGTTGTAATAACCGTCTGTGTGCCAGTTCAGCGGCCGCGGGGTGTAGGGCAGATAACCCTTCTGGCTTTCTTCGGACGAGGTGCGCAGCGCCACCACGCCCAGCTCCGAGGCGGAACGGTGGTCTTCCTTGACCAGCAGCCCGAAGTGCCGGGCGAACGACACCAGCGCATCGCTGGCCGCCTCGACCGTCGGCGGCTCACTCGCCGCATGGTAGAGCGCGTGGTTGGTCAGCAGGCAGCGCCGCTCCAGCTCTGCCACCGCGTCCGGAGAGGGATTCGCCAGGTTGTCGAACGCCACAGGGGCCAGGTCGGCCACACGTTCAGAGATGCGAATCTTTGCATTTCGCCACGCTTCCCAGCCCTCTTCCTGCGACAAATCAGACCACCGAAAATGCCTGATGATTTCAGTGTCCTTTTCCATTTCCGGCCGGTAATCCTTTTGTTTCTTTACCATTCCCGTCTTTCCGCAGCGCAGCATTTTTCTTTCCGCAGCGCAATATTCTTGCGCCATGCAACGCGAGTATTGCGGAATATTTTAACATTCGTAGAATGAAATGTGTAGATACTTCGGCTCAAGACGCCGACGACTCGACGTCACGGGACGCGCGACCGGGGAATCCGGGCTCAGGCCGATCCGCTTGGACGGGTCGGGAAATGGTAGGGAGGACGCCATGAAGGACGAAGAGACTGCCAAGGACGCGGATCGGAAAATCCATCCGACGCCGCATCTTGACGAACTGGAAGGCGGCCCCTGGCCCAGCTTCATCACCGGTATCAAGCGCCTGCGCGACCAGGGGTCCGAAGGCAATCAAAAGATGATGAACGACCTTCTGGGCCAGCTGAACCATTCCTACGAGAATCGAATGGGCTACTGGAAGGGCGGCACGGTTTCGGTTTTCGGCTATGGCGGTGGAATCATTCCGCGCTTTTCCGAAGTGGCCAAGCAATTCCCGGAATCCAAAGAATTCCACACGCTGCGCGTGATGCCGCCGGCGGGCTACCACTACACCACCGAGATCCTGCGCAAGATGTGCGACATCTGGGAACGGCACGGCTCTGGCCTGATCGCCTTCCACGGCCAGTCGGGCGACATCATGTTCCAGGGCTGCACCACCGAGAACACGCAGAAGGCCTTCGACGAGCTGAACGAGATCGGCTTCGACCTGGGCGGCGCCGGCCCGGCGCTGCGCACCGCGATGAGCTGTGTCGGCCATGCCCGGTGCGAGCAGTCGTGCTTTGACGAGGTGCGCGCACACCGCACCATCATCAACAAGCTGCTGGACGAGATGCACCGCCCGTCGCTGCCCTACAAGTTCAAGTTCAAGTTCTCGGGCTGCGCCAACGACTGCGTCAACGCCATCCACCGCGCCGACTTTGCGGTGATCGGCACCTGGCGCGATGACATCAAGGTCGACCAGGAGAAGGTCAAGCAGCACGTCAAGGAGAAGGGCCGCAAGTACACGATCGACACGGTCATCTCGATGTGCCCGACGCGGGCGCTGTCGCTGAACGACGACGACACGCTGGATATCGACAACAAGTCCTGCGTCCGCTGCATGCACTGCATCAACGTGATGACCAAGGCCCTGTCGCCCGGTGACGACCGCGGCATCTCGATCATGATCGGCGGCAAGCGCGCGCTGAAGATCGGCGACCTGATGGGCATCATGGTGGTGCCGTTCATGAAGCTGGAAACCGACGAGGACTTTGCCAAGCTCGAAGAATTCGCCGAGCGCGTGGTGGAGTTCTTTGCTGACAACGCGCTGGAGCACGAGCGCATCGGTGAAACCATCGACCGTATCGGCCTGCCCGCCTTCCTGGAGGCGATGGAGATCGAGCCCGATCCGAACATGGTCAACCACCCGCGCACGTCCTGCTACGTCCGCACCGACGATTTCGACACGGAAGCCGAAAAGTGGTTCGAGAAGCGCGCCGCCGAAAAGGCCGCCGAGACGGCCGCGGAATAAGCGCAGGCCGAGGGAGAAAGAGATGAAAGACCAGGCTGATACCCCCCGCGTGCCAGACGAGGTCGGCGTACCGGACCCGTTCCAGTACATGCACCCGGTGCTGAAGGCGAACTACGGCAAGTGGGACTGGCACGACCGGCCCCGCCCCGGCGTTCTGCGCCACTACGCCAAGTCGGGCGACGTGATCTATACCGTCCGCGCCGGCACCCAGCGCCAGATGGACGTCTTTACCATCCGCAAGCTGTGCGACATCGGCGACAAGTTCGCCGACGGTCACGTGCGCTTCACCACCCGTTCGAACATCGAGTACATGGTCTCGGACGAAGGCAAGGTCGCGCCGCTGATCGCCGCGCTGGACGAGGCGGGCTTCCCCGTCGGCGGCACCGGCGCCAGCGTCTCGATGGTCAGCCACACCCAGGGCTGGCTGCACTGC
>JAGRMT010000100.1:3684-6489 GCA_020441125.1 Roseivivax sp. | reverse complement strand
TCACGCGCGGCGTCGGCCAGGGCCTTCACCTTGCCGTGGAACAGGAAACCGCCGCGATCGAAATAGGCCTCGGTCACGCCGGCGGCTTTCGCACGCTCGGCAATGGCCGCGCCCACCTTGGTGGCCGCTTCGATGTTGTTCTTGCCCACAACGCCCAGGTCCTTCTCGAGCGACGATGCAGAGGCCAGGGTAACGCCTGCCACGTCGTCGATCAGCTGGACCGAGATGTTCTTGTTCGAGCGGTGAACCGAAAGGCGAACGCGACCCGCGTTGACCTTCCGAAGCTTGTTCCGAACGCGCAGACGGCGCTTCAGAAACAGTTCTCGTTTGCTGCTTGCCATTTTGTGCGTCCTTACTTCTTCTTGCCTTCCTTCTGGAAGATGTATTCGCCCTTGTAGCGGATACCCTTCCCTTTGTACGGCTCGGGGCGGCGCCAGTCGCGGATGTTCGCCGCAACCTGACCGACCTGCTGAGCGTCATGCCCTTCGACCACGATCTCGGTCTGCTTCGGGCAGGTGACGGTCACGCCAGCGGGGATCTGGAAGTCCACATCGTGGCTGTAGCCCAGGTTCAGCCGCAGGACGTTGCCCTGAACGGCGGCCCGGTAACCCACACCCTGGATTTCCAGTTCTTTCTTGAACGTGTCGGTCACGCCGTGAACCATGTTGGCCACCATCGTGCGCGACATGCCCCACTGCTGGCGCGCCCGCTTGGACGTACCGCGCGGCATCACCGAAACTTCGCCGTCGGCAACCGTGATGGTCACGTCGTCGGTGGCGGTAAAGCTCTGGGTGCCTTTCGGCCCCTTCACCTCGACGGTCTGGCCAGACACGCTGGCCGAGACGCCCGAAGGCAGGGGAACCGCTTTTTTGCCAATACGAGACATCAGCCAGTCCTCCTTAGAACACGGTGCAAAGCACTTCGCCGCCAACGTTGGCTGCGCGTGCATTTGCATCGGTCATCACGCCCTTGGACGTGCTCACGATCGAGACGCCCAGGCCCTGACGGACCTGCGGGATTTCCTTGACGCCCAGGTACACGCGGCGGCCGGGCTTGGAGACCCGCTTCAGCTCGCGGATGACCGGAGCGCCGTCGAAGTACTTCAGGCTGATTTCATAAGCCGGGTGGCCATTGGCATCCGTGGCGTCTTCGTAGCCGCGGATGTAGCCCTCGGACAGCATCACGTCCAGAACACGGGCGCGCAGCTTGGAGGCCGGGGTGGCCACGGTGGACTTGCCCCGCATCTGTGCGTTGCGGATACGGGTCAGCATATCGCCGATAGGATCGTTCATCGGGTGTCCCTCCTTACCAGCTCGACTTGACTACGCCGGGCAGCTGCCCGTTGGAGCCCAGTTCGCGCAGCGCGATACGGCTGATCTTCAGCTTACGGTAGTAAGCGTGCGGACGGCCGGTCAGCTGGCAACGGTTGTGAAGACGCGACGGCGCCGAGTTGCGCGGCAGCTTGGCCAGCTTCAGGCGGGCCTTGAAGCGCTCTTCCATCGGCTTCGATTCGTCGTTTGCGATTTCTTTGAGTGCGACGCGCTTGGCAGCATACTGTTCAACCAGCTTCTGCCGCTTCTTCTCGCGTTCGATCATGGATTTCTTAGCCATGTCCCTGATCCCTTCAGCTGGTGAACGGCATGTTGAAATGCTTCAACAGTGCCTTGGCTTCCGCGTCGGTCTTCGCGGTGGTGGTGATGACGATGTCCATGCCCCAGACTTCGTCGACCTTGTCGAAGTCGATTTCCGGGAACACGATGTGCTCTTTCAGGCCCATGGCGAAGTTGCCGCGGCCGTCGAACGACGGCTTCACGCCGCGGAAGTCGCGGACGCGAGGCATCGCGATGGTGATCAGACGGTCGAGGAATTCGTACATCCGGTCACCGCGCAGGGTCACCTTGGCGCCCAGCGGCATGTCTTCACGAACGCGGAAGCCTGCGATCGACTTCTTGGCCTTGGTCGACACGGCCTTCTGGCCCGCGATCTTGGTCAGGTCCTCGGCGGCCGACTTGGCCTTCTTGGAGTCGCGCACGGCTTCGGCACCGCAGCCGATGTTCAGAACGATCTTCTCCAGCTTGGGGAGCATCATGTCGTTCTTGTAGCCGAACTCTTCCTTCAGGGCGGCGCGGATCGTGGTCCGGTACGCGGCCTTCAGGCGCGGGGTGTAGGTTGCTGCATCAAGCATCGATCACGTCCCCCGTGGTCTTGGCGAAGCGGACTTTCTTGTCCCCTTCCATACGGAACCCAACGCGGGTCGCCTTGCCGTTGGCATCGACGAACGCCAGGTTGGACAGGTCCATCGGCACGGCCTTGGGCAGGCGGCCGCCCTGGCTGGTCTGGCTCTGGCGGGTGTGGCGGATGGCCATGTTGATGCCGCCCACGACGGCCTTGCCGGCCTTGGGATCGACGCTCTCGATGGTGCCCGTCTTGCCTTTATCCTTGCCGGCCAGCACGATCACCTTGTCGCCCTTGCGAAGTTTGGCAGCCATCACAGCACCTCCGGAGCAAGCGAGATGATCTTCATGAAGTTCTTGGCGCGCAGCTCGCGCACCACCGGTCCGAAGATACGCGTACCGACCGGTTCACCTGCGTTGTTCAGGATCACGGCGGCGTTGCGGTCAAAGCGGATCGAGGTGCCGTCTTCGCGGCGGACTTCCTTGGCGGTGCGAACGACGACGGCCTTGCGGACGTCACCCTTCTTCACACGGCCGCGCGGAATGGCTTCTTTCACCGATACGACGATGATGTCGCCAACCGACGCATACCGGCGGTGCGAACCGCCGAGGACCTTGATGCACTGCACCC
>JAGRMT010000100.1:0-3648 GCA_020441125.1 Roseivivax sp. | reverse complement strand
TCTGGATCATTTGGTTTCTCCCGACTTCCCGGACCGCCCACGTGGGACATTGATCCAGGGGTTTCGTTCAAACCGGGTGTGACTGCCTTACTCGGCAATCACCTCCCAGCGTTTGGTCTTCGACTTCGGCGCACATTCCTGGATACGGACGGTGTCGCCAACGGCGAATTTCTCGTGCTCGTCATGAGCGCGATATTTCTTGGACTTCCGGATCGTCTTGGTCAGAACCGGGTGCTTGAAGCGACGCTCGACCGAGACGGTAACAGTCTGGGTGTTGGCGGTGGAGGTGACGACACCTTGCAGGATACGCTTGGGCATGGGTCTGTCCTCTTATTCCGCTGCCGCTTGGGCTTTTTGGTTCAGCACGGTCTTGACCCGCGCAGCGTCACGGCGCACCTGGCGCATCCGTGCGGTGTTCTCCAGCTGCCCAGTGGCTTGCTGGAAGCGCAGGTTGAAGGATTCTTTCTTCAGGTTGGCAAGTTCGTCCCGGAGCTGGTCCGGGGTCTTGCCCATCAGGTCCTTGGCGTTCATGATCGCCCTTTCGTTGTTATCAACATCACCGGCAGGCCCCTGCCCCGTTGTCGCGCGCAGGGTCACCCTGATTCCCGGTGGAGGATGGATGAGCGGGCCGTATAGGCCGGTTGGGATCGGATGGCAAGGGGGTTATACCCAGGCGGGCAAACCGGCCGGACCTCGCCATCCAAACGGTCCGGATTGGGCTACTCCCACCTGTAATTGAAGCTCACCGAAACCCGCTCGTCATCTTCGGCCATGTTCAGCGGCACCTCGTGGCGCAGCCAGCTTTCCCACAGCAGCACGTCGCCCACCGCCGGGGCCTCGTAGATGAAGGTCCGCAGTTCCTCGCGGCAGCCTTTGCGGCGCGGCGGGGCGGCCATCATCATCGGCAGGCGCGGGTCTTCCAGCTTCAGCGCGCTGGCGCCTTCGGGCATCGCCACGTATGTCGTGCCCGAGATCACCGAATGCGGGTGGATGTGGCTGGCATGGGTGCCGCCCGGCGGCAGGATATTGATCCACAGATCCTCCAGCACCAGCGCCCGCCCCCCCAGGTCGAACTCCAGATCGGCGGCGAAGGCCGACACGTGTTTGTCCAGCGCCTTGACCAGGTCGGCGAAGATTGGGAACCGCCAGGGCAGATCGGTCAGCGACGCGTAGGAGGTATAGCCCGGATAGCCGTTCTCCTCGCACCAGTCCTGGCCGGCTTCGTCATCCTCGGCGATCGAAAAGCACGAGGCCGCCAGTTCGTCCGCGTCGATGGCGGGCGCGTGCTCGGACAGGGCAGCGCGATAAAGGCGGGTGGCGAAAAGCGAGCGGATCGTGGACATGGCGGGACCTGCATTTGGTGGCGTACCGGGCCGAAGCCCGGCCTACGGGATAGCGCGGGGGGCGGGCGAGTGGAAGACGCAACAGAGTGCCGGTAGTCCGGCGCCGTCCGGGCCGGAATGGTTCAGGTGCGAAGGCCGTAGGGTGGGTTTTCAACCCACCATGCCGAACCACAAAAGAAAACCCCCGGCGTTTGCACGCCGGGGGTCAAACCGTAGGGTGGGGTTTCACCCCACCGCCTTACCAGTCTTCGCGGACCACGACGCGGGTCTTGATCGGCAGCTTCATCGCGGCGAGGCGCAGGGCTTCGCGGGCGATGTCCTCGTCGACGCCGTCGATCTCGAACATGATCCGGCCGGGCTTGACCTTGCAGGCCCAGTAATCGACCGAACCCTTGCCTTTACCCATCCGGACTTCGGTGGGCTTCGAGGTCACGGGCACGTCCGGGAAAATCCGGATCCAGACACGGCCCTGGCGCTTCATGTGGCGGGTCAGGGCGCGGCGGGCTGCCTCGATCTGACGCGCGGTCACGCGCTCGGGCTGGGTCGCTTTCAGGCCGTAATGGCCGAAGTTCAGGTCGCTGCCGCCCTTGGCCTCACCATGGATGCGGCCTTTGAACTGCTTGCGGAACTTGGTGCGTTTCGGTTGAAGCATGGCTCAGTTACCTCCGGTCGTCGCGGCGTCCGCCGCCAGCGCCACGGGGGGCCGGCCCGTCCTGCAGTTCCTGCGTCTTGCGATCGCGGGCCTGCGGGTCGTGCTCCATGATCTCGCCTTTGAAGATCCAGACCTTGATCCCGATGATGCCATAGGGCGTTTCGGCTTCGACGTTTGCATAGTCGATGTCGGCGCGCAGGGTGTGCAGGGGCACACGGCCTTCGCGGTACCACTCGGTGCGGGCGATCTCGGCGCCGCCAAGGCGGCCCGACACGTTCACCCGGATGCCCTGGGCGCCCATGCGCATGGCGTTCTGCACCGCGCGCTTCATGGCGCGGCGGAACGACACGCGGCGTTCCAGCTGCTGGGCGATGCTCTCACCCACCAGACGGGCGTCCAGTTCCGGCTTGCGGACTTCGACGATGTTCAGGTGCAGTTCGCTGTCGGTCATCGCCGCCAGCTTCTTGCGCAGAACTTCGATGTCGGCGCCCTTCTTGCCGATGATCACGCCCGGACGCGCGGTGTGGATGGTCACACGGCACTTCTTGTGGGGGCGTTCGATGATCACGCGGGCAACACCGGCCTGCTTGCACTCTTCATGGATGAAATCGCGCATTGCGAGGTCTTCCAGCAGAAGATTGCCATAGTCCTTGGTGTCAGCGTACCAACGGCTGTCCCAGGTGCGGTTCACCTGAAGACGCATGCCGATCGGATTGGTCTTGTTACCCATTAGGCTTGCTCCTCAACCTGACGCACCTTGATGGTGATCTCCGAGAACGGCTTGATGATCTTGCCAAAGCGGCCGCGCGCCCGGGGACGCCCGCGCTTCATGATCAGGTTCTTGCCCACATAGGCTTCGGCGACGATCAGCTCGTCCACGTCAAGCCCGTGGTTGTTCTCGGCGTTGGCGATGGCCGACTGAAGGCATTTCTTCACGTCAACCGCGATCCGCTTCTTCGAGAAGGTCAGGTCGCTCAGCGCCTTTTCAACCTTCTTGCCGCGGATCATGGCGGCCACCAGGTTCAGTTTCTGCGGGCTGGTGCGAAGCATGCGCAGCTTTGCCATTGCTTCGTTGTCGGCCACGCGGCGGGGGTTCTTTTCCTGGCCCATGACTTACTTCCGCTTCGCTTTTTTATCGGCGGCGTGACCGTAGTAGGTCCGCGTCGGCGAATATTCACCGAACTTCTGGCCGATCATGTCTTCGCTCACCATCACGGGAACGTGCTTCTGGCCGTTGTAGACGCCAAACGTCAGACCCACGAACTGGGGCAGGATCGTCGAGCGGCGCGACCAGATCTTGATAACTTCGTTCTTGCCGCCTTCGCGAGCCTTCTCCGCCTTTTTCAAGACGTAGGCGTCGACGAACGGGCCTTTCCATACAGAGCGCGTCATGGATTACCGCCCCTTCTTCTTGGCGTGCCGAGAGCGGATGATCAGCTTCTGCGAGGCCTTGTTGGTGTTGCGGGTACGCGTGCCCTTGGTGTCCTTGCCCCACGGGGTAACCGGGGTCCGGCCGCCCGAGGTGCGGCCTTCACCGCCGCCATGCGGGTGATCGATCGGGTTCATCGCGACGCCGCGGACGGTCGGGCGCTTGCCCATGTGACGGACGCGGCCGGCCTTGCCCAGGTTCTGGTTGCTGTTGTCGGGGTTCGA
>JAGRMT010000099.1 GCA_020441125.1 Roseivivax sp. | reverse complement strand
GTGATGCCGCGCTCGCGCTCCTCGGGAGCCTTGTCGATGTTCTCGAAGGCAGTCGCGGAGTTGCCGGGCACGCGGTCGGCGAGCGTCTTGGTGATGGCAGCCGTCAGCGTCGTCTTGCCGTGGTCAACGTGCCCGATCGTGCCGATGTTGCAGTGCGGTTTCGTCCGCGCGAACTTTTCCTTTGCCATCTGTCAAGACGCCTCGTGCTGGGGGGCCCCCGGGACCCAAGTTTGCATCGCGGGCCATTTATTGGCTCGGCCCGGGAAAATCAAGCGCAAGATGCGCCGTTCACCGCGTCTGGGCGGTCACTTCCTGCAAGATCGGTCCCGGAACCGACACACCGTTCGCCGGCGCGGCAGGCGCGGCCGAGGCCGTGGGCGCGGCGGTGCCGTCCTCGCCGCCGAACCAGCCCTGTTCGCGGTTCATCTTGCGCATCCAGGTTTCGATCTGCAGCGCGACGTTGGCCGACAGGTTGCGCATCTGCTGTTCCTTCGACTGGGTCAGGCCCGAGCCGACCATCGTCTCGGCAGAGAAGCTCTCCAGTACCGTAACCTGATGGGTTTCGGCGTTCAGCTTGCTTTGCGTCCGGTCGTCCCACACCGTCACGCGCACGATCAGCGCCGACTTGGGCGAGAACACCAACGGCACGCCGGGCTGCGCCAGAACATAGCCTTCGACGCTGACGCCAAGGTGGAAATAGTGATCGCCCTGGTAGCGGCGGAACCGCTCCTCAAGCGCTGCATCGACGCTGGCGATCCACTCTTCCTGCGTCGCGTCGCGCGAAATCGGCCCCTTGACCAGGTTCGGCGCCACGACCTCGGCATAGCCCAGCCGGAAGTTGCCCATCGGCTCCAGCGGCTGCTGCAGCTCGCGCTGGCCGTTTTCACAGGCGGTCAGGGCCACGGCGGCCACAAGCAAGGCAAATTTACGGAACATGCAGCCCCCCAGGTTTCAGCCCGGCTTGGATAGCCCAGCGCGGCGCCTCGCGCAACGTGCAGGGCTTTGCCCTTGCCGCCGCGGCTCCTATCTTTGTCGCAAGCCAAGGAGACCGACGTGCCGGACATCACCGCCACAGCGACCGCCCCCACCCCTGCCCTGCCGGTGCACGTGACGCTGCACAATACCCCGATGGGGATCTGGCAGAGCTTTCAGGCGGCGCGCAACAACCTGCTGGACATCATCCCCGGCGTCGCCGTGCGCCAGCCGATGATCTCTGGCAAGACCGGGGTGCGCTGGCACATGGTGATGGATCCGGGGGCGATCCGGCGGATGCTGCTGGAACGGCTGGGCGATTATCCCAAGTCCGTCGCAACCAAGAACCTTCTGCGCCCGGCGATCGGCGAGTCGCTGTTCGTTGCCGAGGGGGCGCACTGGCGCTGGCAGCGGCAAGCGGCGGCGCCGGTCTTCTCGCACCGCAACGTCGCCAACCTGGGCCCGATCATGACCCGTGCCGCCGAGGCCGCAGCCGCGCGCATCGGCGCGGCCGGTCCGCGCGCCGTGAACATGCTGGACGAGATGGTAACGACCACCTTCGACGTGATCTCCGACGTGACGCTGTCGGGCGGCGGCGCCTTCGACCGGGGTGCGGTGCATCGCGCGATCGACGCCTATATCGATGCCGCCGCGCGGGTTTCGCTGCTGGATGTGCTGGGCTTTCCCGACTGGGTGCCGCGACCGGGCCGGGTGTTCACCGGCAGCGCCCTGCGCGAGATGAAGGCCGTGGCCGACCGCGCCATAGATGCCCGCGCCCGCACCGGCCATGATGGCGTTCCCGATCTGCTGGACCTGTTGCTGGCCGGCGAGGATCCCGAGACGAAGCGGCGCATGAACACGCCCGAGCTGCGCGACAACCTGCTGACCTTCATCGTCGCCGGGCACGAGACCACCGCGCTTGCGCTGGCCTGGTCATTGTACCTGTGCGCCTTCGACCAATCCGTGCAGGACCGCGCCCGGGCCGAAGCGCAGGCGGTTCTGCGTGGCCGTGCCGCCGGGGCGGGCGACGTGGCGCGGCTGCCGCTCGTGCGCGCCGTGGTCGACGAGGCGCTGCGGCTTTATCCGCCGGCGGGGCTGGTATCGCGGACGGCCCAGGCGGCAGACACGTTGTGCGGACGCGAAATCCGGCCCGGCGATACCGTGATGATCCCGATCTACGCGTTGCACCGCAACCGGTTGCTGTGGGACGACCCCGACGCGTTTCGCCCCGACCGCTGGCTGACCGGCAAGCCGGAGCGCTATGCCTACCTGCCCTTCGGTGACGGGCCTCGCATCTGCATCGGCGCCAGCTTCGCCATCCAGGAGGCCGTGATCGTCCTGGCCACGTTGTTGTCGCGCTTCCGCTTCACGCGTGTTGCAGGGCGCGACCCGAAACCGGTGATGATCCTGACGCTGCGCCCCGAGGGCGGTGTCTGGCTGGAGGCGGAAAAGGTCTGACAAAGGCGGCGCCAAGGCCCCTGCCCCGCTGTTGACCGGTTTTGCAATTGGCGCCCCCAAAGGGCGAGGGGCTCTGCCCCTCACACTCCCCGGAGGTATTTTTGCAAAGAAGAAGGGACGGGGTGCGGCGTCCGGGAAACGTTGCGCCCTAGCTGCGGTTCGCCCCGGGGACCCAGAGCACATCGGCGCGGCCATCGTCGTTGGCAATGCGCGCCGCGACGAAGAACCAGTCGCTCAACCGGTTGAGATACTTGACCGCCGCCGGGTTGACCGGTTCGGCGACCGACAGCTCTACCGCCAGCCGTTCGGCCCGCCGCGATACGGTGCGGCACAGGTGCAGATGCGCCGACAGGGCAGAGCCGCCGGGCAGGATGAAGCTGCGCAGCGGCTGCAACCGGGTGTTCATCGCGTCGATCTCGCGCTCCAGCCGGGTGACCTGCGCATCGGCCATCCGCAGCGGCGGGTATTCGCGCGCCGTATCCTGGTCCATGTCGGGAAGGCACAGATCGGCCCCCAGGTCGAACAGGTCGTTCTGGATGCGCATCAGCGCCGCGTCCATCTCGGCATCGGCGTGCAGCCGGGCCATGCCCACGGTGGCGTTGAGTTCGTCCGACGTGCCATAGGCCGTGACGCGGGGGGCGTACTTGGCCACCCGCGTGCCATTGCCCAGCGCGGTTTCGCCCGCATCGCCCGTGCGCGTGTAAATCTTGTTCAGGACAACCATGGCCTTATCCGTTCCCGCGCAACCAGACGAACAGCAGGATCAGCATCACCGCGACGAATTGCGCGATGATCCGCCAGCGCATGGCCCTGTTTGCGTATTTCTTGTTGAACTCTCCGCCCTTGGCGAAGCTGCCGATGCCGAATGCAAGGATCGCGACCACCGCGATCATGGCGACGGCGATCAGGAGAAAAAGCGGGTCTTGGGCCATGAAGCGGTATCCTTCGAGCAAGCCGTCTGTCTGTGTCTTACCTGCCGGCGGCGGCGATTCCCGGACCCTAGACCCGGGTCACCAGCCAGTCCAGCGCGCGGGTCGGCAACAGCCGCCGTGCCCCGGCCATCAGGTATGACAATGTGGTGATATAGTAGCGCGGCCGCGGATTGGCAGCCTCGATCGCATGGATCAGCTTGGCCGTGACCGCCGAGGGCGGCAATTCGAACCGGTCGGGCGGGCCGCCTTCGGCATAAAGGCGCTTGAGCAGCGTGTCGCTGTATTGCGCCGCGCGGGCCGAGTGTTGCCAATCGATCCAGCGCTCGAAATGCGGAATGGAATTGGCGCGGATCCGGCTGGTGACCGGGCCGGTGTTCAGGGTGATGACGCGGATCGGCGTGTCGGCCATCTCCTGGCGCAGCGTGTCGGTCAGCCCTTCGGTGGCGAATTTCGTCGCGGTGTACGCTCCGCGCCAGCGCAGCGTGACATAGCCCAGGACCGAGGAATGATTGACGATCCGCCCATGGCCCTGTGCCCGCATCACCGGGATCGCCATCCGCGTCAGCGCGTGCCAGCCAAAGACGTTGGCCTCGAATATCTCGCGCAACGCCTCGACCGGCAGGTCTTCGACCGCGCCGGGCGTGGCATGGGCGCCATTGTTGAAAAGCGCATCCAGCGTGCCGCCGGTCTGTGCCAGGACCACGTCCAGCCCTGCGCGGATGCTGGCCGGCTCGGTATAATCAATGCGTGGCGCATCGAAGCCTTCGGCCCGCATCCGGGCACAGTCGGCCTCTTGCCGGCACGAGGCAAATACCCGCCAGCCGCGGGCGCGCAAACCGCGCGCGGCGTCAAGGCCGATGCCCGACGAACAGCCGGTTATCAGGATCGAGCGTTGAGTCATGGCCGCGCAGATATCAACTTGGCCGCGCGGCGCAATGGGTCAGTTGGCAGCGGTCACCAGCCAATCGGCCATCCAGCCGATTTGGGTGCGGTCTTCGGTCTCGACCTTCAGCCAGCCGTCGGCGGCGTCACCGATCACGGCGACGGTGTCGCCCTCGTAGAGCTTGCCCACCACGCCATAGCCGGTACCGGGCCCGTTGCGCAGGTTCACCCGCGCGCCGGTGACCTGGCGCAGGTCGCGGAATACTTCGTCTTCGGGGTTCACCGTCTGCTCGGGCCGCGAGATCAGCAGCACCGGGCGCGGCTCTTCCGCCCTCGGCTCGGCCACGGTGGGCGCCGGGGCTTCCACGGTCAGCGAGGCTGCGATCACTTCCGCTTGCGGCTCGGGTTTGGCGATGGGAACGACCGCAGCAGGGCGGGATACCGCGACGGGCGCAATTACAGGCTTGGGCTTGGCCGGCAGGTCGAGCCGCGCGGTCTGCACCGGCGCCGGCTTCGGCTCGGCTGCCCGCGCTTGCAGCGCCGGGCGCTCTACCGCGACAAAGGACGCTCCGCCGCTCAACTCGTACCAGGCAAATGCCAGGACACCAAAAGTCATCAAGATGAAAGTTTTCAAGACAAGGGCTCCCTCTTCACGCGCCACCACTCGCTTGTCCCGGGCTCGCCCCCAAACACAACCGGAACTCGAACCGAATAACCCAATTCACGATTCGAGCCAAAGGGGAAAAACCCGGGCAACGCATCAGCAAAACGCAATAAACACGTTTTGGTTCCACAACTTAGATGAGATTTTTGCCACCTCGCACACGCTGCGGAGCAGCCGGATTTTCGCGGCCCAGGAATTTCCGCGCGATTGCTTGCCGCTGCCATTCGGCGGAGATACACAACACCTATGGATGACGAGGCCGACAACACCGAGATGAGCCCACGCAACGTGGCGGAACCGCTGCGCCGCGCGATTGGCGAGCGCTATCTGACCTATGCGCTTTCGACCATCATGCACCGCGCCCTGCCCGACGCCCGCGACGGGTTGAAGCCGGTGCATCGGCGGATTCTTTTTGCGATGCGGCGCCTGCGCCTTTCGGCCACCAGCGGATTTCTCAAGTCGGCCAAGATCAGCGGCGACACCATGGGCGACTTCCATCCCCATGGCGACCAGGCGATCTATGACGCGATGGCGCGCCTGGCGCAGGATTTCACCATCCGTTATCCGCTGGTCGACGGTCAGGGCAATTTCGGCAACATCGACGGCGACAACCCCGCCGCCAGCCGCTACACCGAAGCGCGCATGACGGTGATGTCAGAGGCGCTGCTGGACGGGCTGGACGAGAATTCGGTCGACTTCCGCCCCAACTACGATGGCCGGCTGGAAGAGCCGGTGGTTCTGCCGGCCTCTTATCCCAACCTGCTGGCGAACGGGTCCTCGGGCATCGCCGTGGGCATGGCNNACCAACATCCCGCCGCATAACATCGGCGAGTTGATCAACGCCTGCCTGCACCTGATCAAGACGCCGAACGCGCAGGACGACACGTTGCTGCAATACGTGCCCGGCCCGGATTTTCCGACGGGCGGCATCATCGTCGAGCCGCGCGAGAGCATCGCC
The DNA here is from genome assembly GCA_020441125.1 of Roseivivax sp. Classification (GTDB taxonomy): domain Bacteria; phylum Pseudomonadota; class Alphaproteobacteria; order Rhodobacterales; family Rhodobacteraceae; genus Mesobacterium_A. The sequence goes on along the minus strand of JAGRMT010000099.1, from coordinate 5,853 downwards.
CAGGCCTATGCCACCGGTCGCGGTGCGTTCCGCCTGCGCTGCCGGTACGCGGTAGAGGACCTGGGCCGTGGCCAGTGGCAGGTGGTGGTCACCGAGATCCCCTACCAGGTGCAGAAATCCAAGCTGGTCGAGCGGATCGCAGAGCTGATCCAGACCAAGAAGATTCCGATCCTGGGCGACGTGCGCGATGAAAGCGCCGAGGATATCCGCCTGGTGCTGGAGCCCAAGACCCGCAACGTCGACCCTGACGTGCTGATGGGGATGCTGTTCCGCAACTGCGACCTGGAAATCCGTTTCTCGCTCAACATGAACGTGCTGATCGACGGCGTCACGCCCAAGGTCTGCTCGATGAAGGAAGTGCTGCGCGCTTTCCTGGACTTCCGCCGCGACGTGCTGTGCCGCCGTGCCCGGCACCGGATGGAGAAGATCGACCACCGGCTGGAGGTCCTGGAAGGGTTGATCGTCGCCTTCCTCAACCTCGACCGGGTGATCGACATCATCCGCTATGACGAGGATCCCAAGGCCGCGCTGATGCGCGAAGACTGGGGCAAGGATCACGTGCGCGCCCGTGACGAGGCCGACTATGTGCCCCCCGCCCCGGTGACCGACGACGACGGTTTGGGCCTGACGGACGTTCAGGCCGAGGCGATCCTGAACATGCGCCTTCGCTCGCTGCGCCGGCTGGAGGAAATGGAGCTTGTGGCCGAACGCGACGCGCTGATGGAAGAGCGCGCCGGGCTGGAAGACCTGCTGGACTCGGAAGAGTTGCAGTGGAAGACCATCGCCGACCAGCTGCGCGCCGTGCGCAAGGCCTTCGGCAAGGACTACGACGGCGGCGCCCGCCGCACCGATTTCGCCGAGGCCGGCGAGATCGAGGAAGTGCCGCTGGAAGCGATGATCGAACGCGAACCGATCACCGTGGTCTGCTCGCAGATGGGCTGGATCCGGGCCATGAAGGGTCATATCGACCTTGGCTCCGAATTGAAGTTCAAGGATGGCGACGGGCCGCGCTTCACCTTCCACGCCGAAACCACCGACCGGCTGCTGGTCTTCGCCTCGAACGGTCGGTTCTACACCGTCTCTGCCGCCAACCTGCCCGGCGGGCGCGGTATGGGTGAGCCGCTGCGCCTGATGATCGACCTGCCGAACGAGGCCGAGATCATCGCGTTCCTGATCCACCAGCCGGGGCGCAAGCTGCTGGTGGCCTCGACCGCGGGCGACGGCTTTGTGGTGCCCGAGGACGAAGTCGTGGCCCAGACCCGCGCCGGCAAACAGGTGCTGAACGTGCCCGGCGACACCCGCGCGCTGCTGTGCAAGCCGGTGGCCGGGGATGCCGTGGCCGTGGTCGGTGAGAACCGCAAGGTGCTGGTGTTCATGGTCGACGAGTTGCCCGAGATGACCCGTGGCAAGGGCGTGCGGCTGCAGAAATACAAGGATGGCGGGCTGAGCGATGCCGCCACCTTTACGCTGGCCAGCGGCCTGTCATGGCTTGACCCGGCCGGACGGACGCGGACCGAAACCGACCTGACAGACTGGATCGGCAAGCGTGCCGGCACCGGCCGCATGGCACCGCGTGGCTTCCCGCGCGACAACAAGTTCACCTGAGACTGGCGCAAGGGGCAGAGGGGGCGCTGCCCCCGCCGGCCCTGCGGGCCGGCCCCCCGGAGTATTTGGACAAAGAAGAAGCAGCGGGCGGGGCGCCTAGCCTTCGGCCCAAAGACGCAGAAGGTTCGAGCGGGTCTTGGCCAGCGTGTCGAACAGCGGCGTCTTGCCTTCGCGCGCGAACACCTCCTGCACGGCGCGCTCAAGATCGAACAGCACCTCGCGCTTGTCCGTCCCCTTGACCCAGCTTTGTACCCAGCCGACGATCGCCAGCCGTTCGCCCTGCTGCACCGGCGCGACACGGTGCAGCGTCGAGGACGGGTAAAGCAGGGCGCTGCCCGCAGGCAGGCGCACCGCTCGCGTCTCGAAGCTGTCCTCGATTTCCAGCGCGCCGCCCTCGTAGCTGTCCGGTTCGGACAGGAACAGGGTGAAGGACAGGTCGGTGCGCATCCCCGCCATCAGCGCGTCGTCGACATGCAGCCCGTAGGTCTGCCCGGCGCGGTAGCGCGACAGCATCAGCCGCGAAAACCGGCGCGGGCGGGCGGCGGCGGCAAACACCGGATGCGCCGAAAGGGCGGCCTGTGCCCGGCTCAACAGCGCGTCGCGCTGGGCAGAGGGCGCAGCCTGTGCATTGGCCTTGACCGAGCGGGCGTAACGCCCGGCGGTGGCGCGGCCGTCTTCGAATGTCAGCCCGGCAGCCGCCTCGCGGAAGGCGGCGGCCTCTTCGGACGACAGCACCGCCTCCAGCGCCAGCATCATCGCGCCATCAGGCCCGCGATTTCGACCCGCGCCGCCGCGCCATGGATCAGCGAGGGATCGGGCGTAAATCCGGCGCCGCTGCCAAAGGCACGGGCCAAGGTGTCGTCGAGGATATCGAGGACGGTCTGCCGCGCGGAAGGATCGCCCGCCTCGGCCTCGGCCAGCCGCCGGGCCGCAACCAGAAAACCGCGCGCCTCTTCCACCGCAACTGGATCGGCCAGCGCGCCATCCGAAATCGCCGCGGTGTATTCGCCCGCGGCATCCCGCACGAGCAGCACCAATGCACCGTAGCGCGCCGATGCGCCACCCGGGGCGGCGGCCTCGGCGGCGCGGATGGCCGCGTAGGACGCGGCGAAGCGCGGCGCCAACGCGGCCGGGTCCGCGCCTTTGGCCACATCGTCCGTGAGCGCTTCCAGGGCCGGCGTGACCGCATCGGCCAGGCCCAGGTCTTCAAGGTGCTCTTCAAGCTCTTCCATGAACTCGGCCTGCGGGTGGTAGACCAGCGCAGCGGCATCGTCTGCCGAGCCCGCGGCGAACAGCGCCTCGGCGGCCAGCAGATGCGCCTCAAGCTTTCCCAGGTCGAGCAGCAGAGCCGTTTCGGCGTCGATGCCGGCCGGCGCGCCGCCCTCGCCACCTTCGCCGCCCTCGGACGGGGCCGCCGGGGCCGCTTCGCCGCCCTGGCCTTCTTCCGCCTCGGTTCCGGCCTCGCCGCCTTCGCCTTCCTCGGCTTGCACCAGCCACAGCGGCGCGCCTTCCACGCCAGCCTGGGGAACCGCCATGCGCGGCGGCACGGGGCCCGCGGCCGCAGCCGCCGCGCCGATCGCTGCACCTGCCAGGGTCAGCCCTGCCCACATGCGGGGGGCAACCAGGCGCTTGTCTTTCCGTTCCATGTCTTGTCTCCGTAGCAACCGCGCCCGCATCGGAACCGCCGCTGTTGTGCCAAAACGTTATCGCAGGCCACAGGGGCAGACAATCAACGCCTGCGCGATGGCGAAACCGGTTGGCGCGACGCGCCCCCTGCGGCATTGTCGCGCCATGACAGACGCAGTGATGAGTACCGAATTTGTCGGCCGGCGCAGGCGGGTCTTCTGGTTGGCGCTGAAGGCCGGCGTGCTGACGGTTCTGACCCTTGGCCTGTACCGGTTCTGGATGAAGACCCGGCTGCGGCGCTGGTACTGGTCGGCGATCCGCCCCGGCGGCCTGCCACTGGAATATGTTGGCGATCCGGTGGAAAAGCTGCTGGGCTTCCTGATCGCCGTTGTGATCCTGGCCTTCTACATCGGTGTGGTGAACCTGATCCTGATGTTCATCAGCTTCTCGCTGTTCCAGGGCAACGTCACCGGGTATCTTTTGTCATTCATCGGCGTGATCCCGCTGTGGTTTTACGCGCAATACCGCTCGCGCCGATACGTGCTGGCGCGCACGCGATGGTGCGGGCTGCGCTTCGGGCTGGAGCCGGGCGCCTGGGGCTATGCCGGGCGGGCACTGCTCTACTGGCTGTTGACCCTGATCAGCGCCGGATTGCTGTGGCCGCTGATGACCTTCCGTCTGGAACAGTACAAGACCGACCGTACCACCTTCGGCACCGCGCGCATGATCCAGGGCGGACGCTGGACCATGCTGTACCGTCCGATGCGGCCCCTGCTGCTGGGCGCTCTGCTGATGGGCGGCGCCGCGGTTGCACGGCTGGCCGGATCCGCCGGATTGACCGTGCTGCTGGCCGTTTTGGGCAACGGGCTGACGGTTTATGGCCTGGTGCATTACACCGTCCAGAGCACGGCGCTGCTGACCCGCACCAAGCAGATCGCGGGAATTACCCTGGACATTCAGCCCAGCACCGGGGCGATCCTGGGCATTTACGCGCTGGGATACGTGCTGGCAGGCATCGTCATTGCCGTGCCCGCCGCCGGGCTGGTGGCGGTGATGCTGTCGATCCAGTCGGCCCAGACACTGAGCCAGATCGGCATGGACGGCCTTGCCATCTTGACGGACCTGTCGCGCTGGGCGGTGCTGGCGCTGTCCGCCGCGCTTTATTTCTCGATCTTCCTGATGTGGTCGGCGCTGACACATGCCTTTGTCACCATGCCGGTGATCCGCCACTACGCCCGCACCCTGCGCCTGGGCGGAACCGAAGGGCTGGCCGCGATCCGCCAGCGCCCGCGCGACGAGGTGGTGCAGGCCGAAGGCTTTGCCGAGGCTCTGGACGTGGGGGCCTCGATATGAGCGCGGCCACCACCATCCGCGTGGGCCCGGCGCCGAACCGTTGGCAGGCGCAAGGGCTATACCTCGACGGCCAGCGCCCCCTGCCCGCGCCGGTGGCAATGCAGATCGACGAGTTGGCGCGTGCGCTGGTGGCCCAAGGCGACGGGATAGATCTGCGCTGGCCGCTGGCCGACATCCGCGAACTGCCCGATCAGGCCGGCGGCGATCTGCTGATCCTGCGCCGGCACGACGACCCGCTTGCGCGGCTGGTTCTGCCCGATCGCAGCCTGGTGCCGCGCCTGATCAACCGCACCAGCCGCGCGCCGGTGACGCGGCGCGGCCCGCTTCTGGCCTGGGCAGTGGCTGCGGTGGCCGCCGTGGCGCTGATCATCCTGGTGCTGGTCCCGCGCATGGCCGACCAGCTGGCCGCTTTCATCCCGGCAGAGGGTGAACGCGCACTGGGCCAGACCGCGCTGAACCAGGTGCGCCAGGGCATCGACGGCGCCAGCGTGGTCCGGTTGTGCGAGGCTCCTGCCGGACTGGCGGCCCTGCGCGAGATGGAAACCCGGCTGGAAGCCGCGATGGACGAGCCGCTGGACCTGTCGATCCACGTTCTTGACCATGGCATGGTCAATGCCTTTGCCCTGCCCGGCGGGTTCGTCGTGTTCTTTCGCGGCCTCATCGACAAGGCGACCGAGCCCGAACAGATCGCCGCGGTCTTTGCCCACGAGGTCGGCCATGTCGTCAGCCGCGACCCGACGCGCCACGCCCTGCGTTCGGCCGGCTCGATCGGGGTGCTGGGGCTGCTGTTCGGCGATTTCGCCGGCGGCACCATCGTGCTGTTCCTGACCGAACAGCTGATCAACGCCAAGTACTCGCAAGGCGCCGAGGCACAGGCGGACCGCTTTGCCTTCGAGGTGCTGCCTCGCATGGGCGTCTCGCCGGCGGCGCTGGCCGACATGTTCGAACGCTTTGGAACATCGGGCGGTGAACCGCCCGCCATCGTGCGTCATTTCCTGTCGCATCCGGCGCTGGGCGACCGGATCGAAGCCGCCCGCGAGGCGGTGCCGGCGGGCTTCGAAGCGCGCCCGTTGATGAGCGAAACCGAGTGGAAGGCGCTCAAGTCGGTGTGCAAGTAGCCCGTCTCGTCGGCAGCGGGTAAAAAACGCGGCGTCCGTTATCGCTAAAGCGGCGATTTTGTCCTGTTTCCCCGACGGCGTGCAGGCTATTTACCCCCGCAGAACACTTGGCGGTGCCCCGGCCCCGCCGAAACCGAAGGAGAGGAACGCT
>JAGRMT010000098.1:4882-19793 GCA_020441125.1 Roseivivax sp. | reverse complement strand
CGGGCCTCGAAACTGAACGTGTCCGGGTCCATGCCGCGCGATTTCACGCCACGGCGCGCCGCGGCTTCATTGCTGAATGGCGATCCGTCCTTCTTCGTGATGGTCTCGGCCATACCGGCGGCCTGGCCATCCGGCAATGGCGTGGCGGCAGGCTGATCTTCCGGGGACCATTCAGGCGGCGGCGTGACGGCGGGCTCATCGATCACTTCGGGCGCTTCGGGCTCCCACGCGGCCGATTGCTCTGCGGGGTCGTAGTTTTCAACCGCCTCAGTATCGAGGTCTTGGGCGATTTGGCCCAGCGCCTCGTGGATGTCGCGCAATTGCCGCGTCCATCCGCTTTGCCGGGCGTCGTCCTCCAGGACCGCCATTCGGCGGCGTGCCTCTTCGGCCGTTTTAGGCTCGGTGTTGTCCGCCTCGACGCGCGGCGCGGTGGCAACCCGCTGCGACAGGTCGCTGTTTTTGTCGCCTGCCTGCGCTTCCACCTCTTCATCAGAGATGCGCGGCCGCATGGATACCGCGCCGGCTTCGAAGTCGCCACGAGGGATTTCCAGCACCTCGCCCGTCTCGTCATCGATCACGGTGACGGCCGAGCCATTGTCGGCGTCAATCCGGCCGGCGAGGCGCGTGCCGCCGAACTCCAAGGTGATCTGATCGCCCGGCTTGCCTTGCCAGATCGGGGCGGGGGCATCGCCCATTGCGCTCGACATCGATCCGGGCGGGGGCGGGGGCACCTGGCTTTCGCCGGTCGCGGCGGCGCGGCGCTGCGCCATTTCATGGTCGGCCAGGTTCGCTTGATATTCATCGGCGGCCTGCTGCCACTCGGGGTCCACGCCTGCGGGCTTCGGCGGGGGCGGGGTGATCAGCGCCGGGGGCGGCAGGGCCAGCGGCTGCGCGGGCGGGTTCTCATCGTCTGTGGGCTCGTCAGGTACCGGATCGGCTTTGCCCGCGAGAGCGGTGCCAACCGCCCCCATGCCGCCGCCGAGGATGCCGCCGATCAGCGCGTTTTCCCACGCGCCGTCAGTCCAACCGCGCTCGGGGTCGTAGATGCCGGAGGCAACCATGTTCTGCGCGACAGTGGAGAGAAATTCCTGCGCGGCCTCTTCGCCGGCACTCTGGGCGATGTCGGCAAACCGCTTATAGAAAGCGCCCCCGACCTTCTGGCGCAGTCGGGGCGGCAAGAGCTTCAAGGCGCGCCCAATAGGCACGATCTCGGTCACGCCGATCACGTCTCCCCATTTGGCAGAGCGCATGGCGTCAGCTTCGGAAGCCCCCGCCGCCAGCGCCTCGCGGTAAAGTTGGCTGCTTGTCATCGCGGCACCTTGCGCGGCGCCGGCGACGAGCGCGCCAGCGCCGCCGGTTAGAGCCCCCGCGACGAGTGACGTGGCGGCCATGGTTGCCATGTTGGCGCCGCCACCGATCAATTTCGCCCAAAAGGACGTGTCGCGGGGGTCGGGCCTGCCGAAAGTTTTCGCCGACGCCTCACGCACCTTGTCCCCGGCCTTGAACATCGCCCGCTCGCTGGCCGGGGTGATCTCACGCGCCGCCGTCTCTGCCAGGGTGCTGGAGGATTTGTCGAACCGCTCGATCCATTTCAGATGTTGGGCGCGTTCTTCTTCCGTCAGATCGCCCTGTTCCAGTTCCTTCCGCAACTGGTCGGCGTGCTGCTTGTAAAAGTCGGAGAAGACGCCCGCCCGGCGCGCATCGTCTGTCTCGGTCTCTGCCTGGGCGATGGCCACCCGCTCGGGTACTGCCGCAAATGCCTCGGTGGCGTCACGGGCCGCCTGCTGGCCGCGGCGCTTAAACAGAGCCAAAGCACCCTCACCCTCGAACGGGTCGGCCGACACTCGGTCAGGATAGAGTTCGGCGCCGATTTCATGCGCCCGGTAGAGGTGGCGTCGGCCAGTTTCCTCGTCCGGGCTGGCCCCGAGAACAAGATCCTCGATTTTCTCGCCCGCGGCCAGGCGCGGCGCCAGTTGTTCGGCGATCCGTGTCGCCACTTGGGCCTTGGTCGCGTCATCTTGCGCCTTTGTCGCCTCTACCAGCGCCATCAGGACGTTGGCCGGGACGCGCGTCTTGACGGCGATCTCTTCGATGGCCTGGCGCGCCGGCTTGGCGGCGTTCGGGCCTACGGTTTCGCCGTAACGGCCGGCGTCATAAGGATCGCGGGAGAAAACGGTATCGGCAGGCACAGGAAACCCCTTTGCGCGTGGGCTTCGCGGCTCATCCTGTGCCGGCGACATTGCCGGGAAGATACCGGCGTGCGGGGTTTAAGGCAACGACCGGCTCGCTCTGCTACCTCGGTATCACGAAGACAGCCCTTGCAGCGCATGTTCCTCGATGTTCTTGAGACTGTTATCCAGCGTCATGGTGCGTGCGACCTCGCTCCACGCCAACCATTTTTCTATCTTCTGGGCGCCATCGCGCGCTTCGAAGACCAGGCCAATGGGGTTGAGCGTCCACTTAGCCTCAATGCCCCACCTGGTCAGGTAATCGTCGCATCGGCGCGCGGCGTCGCGCATCGCATAGACCAGCTTGTCGTTGGTGTTTCTCATTCCATGCCCAGCGCCATTTTATAGAGCTCCAGCACCGCCTCTTCCTCGGCGATGTCGTCCTTGTCGCGCTTGCGCAGCGCGATCACCTTGCGCAGCACCTTGGTGTCATAACCGCGGCCCTTGGCCTCGGCCATCACCTCTTTCTGCTGGTCGGCGATGTCCTTCTTCTCGGTCTCCAGCCGCTCGTACCGTTCGATGAAACTGCGCAGCTCCTGGGCCGCGACACCGTATGCCGCGTCTGACTGTTCTTCGCTCATGGGGGTGCCTCCTGCGGGTCAAGGCCCTTTGACTAGCCGCTGCCCTGCCCTGCATCAAGGGGTTGCGACAAGGCGGGGTTTGAATTATCGCCCCCCGAAGCTTGGCCAAGGGGACAGCGGGATGGACAGTCTGATCTGGATCGGTGCGTTGATTTCCTGCCTGGGGCTGGTCGGACTGGGCGTCAGCATCGTTCGCGTGCTGCGGGCCCGCCGCGCCGGGCTGGACGACGAGGCGCTGCGCGAAGCGGTGCGCAAGGCGGTGCCGCTGAACATGGGCGCGCTGTTCGTGTCCGTGCTGGGGTTGATGCTGGTGATCCTGGGCATCTTCCTGGGCTGAGCCGCCGCCGGCAGGCGGCGCAGCGCCGCCTAGGCCAGCATCGACGAGAACGTCTTGCCGTTCTTGATCAGGTCATACAGCAATTCATGCGGCGTCCAGAACGGCTTGTCTGGATGCTCGAAGCTGCGCATGGCGCGGGTCAGGTTGAACAGCCCCGCCAGATCGGCCGCCGTCATCGGCCCACCGCGGGTGCGCGGGAAGTTCAGCGTATTCAGGCACACCAGGTCGATGTCGGACGGGCAGCGCGCCCAGCCGTCCGCCAGGGTGCGCGCACCTTCGTTTGCCATCGCGCCGATCATCAAAAGCTGGATCGTGCGCTTGGTGATGTCCTTGGTCGGGGCGCGGCGCGCGTTGATGATGTCCATCACCTCGCGCGAAATGCGCGCGGTGCCGTCCTCGTCATAGCGATAGAACCCCTGACCGAAGGCGCGACCCTTGCGCCCGGCCGCGACCATCAGCGCCGACCAGTTCTCGGCCCCCTCGGCGCGCACAAGGCCAACGGTGCTTTCAAGCCCGACCAGGTCGCGCAGCTGGAACGGCGGCCAGCCCCAGCCCCAGGACAGCATCGCCGCGTCCACCTCGTAGGGGCTAAGCCCGGCATCGACCAGCCCGTCGGCAGCGCGGTGGCAGGCGGCGGCGATCCGGTCGGAAATCGCCAGGCCGGTGCTTTTCATCCGTACGGGCATCTTGCCCAGCCTTTCGCACAGCCGAAAGGCAGCCTCCATCTGCTGGCGGGTGGCGCGCGGGCCCTGGATTACCTCGGCCAGCCTGCCCCGCGGCACCGGAGTGGAAAAGCGCAGTCCCACGCCTTCGACGCGTGCCGGCGCGCAGACCAGCTGCGGCACAGATGGGTCGGCATCGAACTCTGGCTGGCCGCGCGCGGCGATCAGGATCAGACGCCCCTCGTCGGCCACTTCCTCGGTCAGGCCCAGGTGGCAGCGGGCGCGCAGCCTTTCCTTGGCGTCCAGGGCTATCAGCCCCTCGTCGGCCACCGCCGCCAGGATCAGGTTCAGCCGCGACAGGCAATCGGGCATCAGCCCGGTATCCGGAACACCCCAGGACACGTGCAGCCCGGCCGCCAGCAGCGACACGACCAACTGCGCCGCCAGCGTACCGGGGCCGATAACCACCACGCGGGTGACATCGAACGGCCCCTGGAACCGGCGTGCGGCCTGGATCACGCTGCGCTCGGCATGGGCGGCCTGGCGCAGTGCGAAACTCTCGGGCGAGGCAAGACAAGTGTCAAAAGCGGCCTGCTCGAAGGTCATCGCGGCGTCATAGCTCAGCAACGAGGCGGCCTCGACGCAGTCGATGATCTCTTTCGGGGCGGTATCGGGGCCGTCTTCGTATTCGGCGCGGCGCCGGTCGACGGTGTCGCGAAAGCCGATGAAATCGCGGAGGCCCTCGTCCCGGTTGCGCGCCGGCCGAACCGGCAGCTGCGCCGACACCAGCCGATGCGCCAGCCGTAGCCCGGCGGCGCGCGCCGGTCCTTCGGCCGTCAGGTCCAGCATCGGTTGCAGCGCGGGGTCGTTGGCCAGACGGGGCTGACCGTCCAGCAGCATGTCCAGCACCACATCGGGGCCCAGGATGCGGGTCGCACGCTGTGTGCCGCCGCCGCAGGGTACCAGGCCCAGCGCAACCTCGGGGAACCCGATCTGCGCGCTGGGTGCTGCCACCCGGTAATGCGCCGCCAGCGCAAGCTCCAGCCCGGCGCCCAGCACCGCGCCTTCCAGCCCGGCAACCACCGGCTTGCGGCACTGCTCCAGTTGCATGCACAGATCGGCGATATGCGGCGCGGCCAGCGGGCCGTCATATTCGGCCAGGTCGAGCCCGGTGGAAAAGCTGCCGCCCGCGCCCAGAAGCAGCAGCGCAAAAACGTCGGGCGCGGCTTCTGCATCCGAAACGCGGTCAGACAGCCACAGCCGGACGGCAGGGGTCAGCGCGTTGCCAGGCGGCGCCGACAGGGTCAGAATCGCGACGCCGTCGCTGATTTCGAACTCGCCGCATTCCGCCATGACCGCCGCCCACCCGTCACACTACCGGGCGCCGCGAACATTGCTATTGTCGCTGGTTCTGCCCCTGCGGCATTAGAATCGGAAACCGCCTTGCAAGGCAAGGCTTCGATGCCGCGCGGGGGCAGAAAGCGCCGGTTAAACCGGCATGTTGTCGAACCGGTCCTCGACCGCGTCGTCCAGGATTTCGCGCGCCTTCAGGCGGATTGCCTCCGGCACCTCCTGGCCCATCGCATCGAGCCGAGTCGCGATATCCTCAAGCTCGGCCGCCAGTTGCGTCTTCTCGTCGCCGTCGCAGGCGTCGATCTGCTCGATCAGCGCTTCCATCTGGCGGGCAAGTTCCTTCGGCATCGTGTGATCCTCCTAGGTGTCCGGAGCTGCAGGGCTCCGCATCAATCGTGTTTGGCTGCGCAGTTCCTGCACAATGGCGTTTCCGGCAGGACCGACAAACGCGCTTCGGAGATTTCGTCGCCGCATTCGACGCAAATGCCGTATTCTCCATCAACCATTCGCTGCAATGCCGCTTTGATACGCGCGATCTCTGCCTTGCTGCTTTCGCCAAGGCGCTCCAGGACTTCGTCTCCCTCGCGTTCGATCGCCAGTTCTTCCCAATCCTTGGAATGTTCCGCGCTCAACGCGGCGTCGACCTCTTCCAGTCGGCCGCCCAATTCTTTAAGACGTTTGAGCAGTTTGAGCTTGTATGCGTGATGGGACATTTGAGTCTCTCTCCCTTATGAAATGACTATGCTTCAGGCAGTCTCACCCTACATTGACGCATGTCAATCGAACGGGCTTGAAACACATTCAAACATGTGTATATGTCACATCAAATTCGGAGGACGATGATATGCAGCCTGAAGTAACCGGCTTTTTCGACGAGGCCACGAACACCATCTCTTACGTGGTGAAGGACCCGCAGGGCAGTTCCTGCGCGATTCTCGATAGCGTGCTGGATTTCGACTATGCCTCGGGCCGCACCGACACACGCTCTGCCGACGCGATCATCAAGTTCGTGCAGGATAACAAGCTGAACGTGGAATGGCTGCTGGAAACGCATGTCCACGCCGACCACCTGTCGGCGGCGCCCTACATCCAGCAAAAGGTCGGCGGCAAGATCGGTATCGGCGACCAGATCACCGTGGTGCAGGACACCTTTGGCAAGGTGTTCAACGAAGGCACCGAGTTCCAGCGCGATGGCAGCCAGTTCGACAGGCTGTTCAAGGGTGGCGACAGCCTGCATATCGGCCAGATGCGCGGCGACGTGCTGCACACGCCGGGCCACACCCCGGCCTGCCTGACCTATGTCATCGGCGACGCGGCCTTTGTCGGCGATACGCTGTTCATGCCCGATTTTGGCACGGCGCGCTGTGACTTCCCGGGCGGGTCTTCCAAGACGCTGTTCGACTCGATCCAGAAGATCATGTCGCTGCCCGACGAGACGCGAATCTTCGTCGGCCATGACTACAAGGCGCCGGGCCGTGACGAATACGCCTGGGAAACCACGGTGGGCGAGCAGAAGGCGCTGAACATCCACGTCGGCCAGGGCAAATCGGCCGAAGAGTTCACCCGGATGCGCGACGCGCGCGATGCGACGCTGGCCATGCCCAAGCTGATCATCCCGTCGTTGCAGGTGAACATGCGGGCAGGCCAGATGCCGCCGGCGGATGAAAAGGGCGACGTGTTCCTGAAGGTACCCGTCAACAAAATCTGAATTGTAACCGGGCCGGCGATTGCGAACCGGCGGCCCGGTGACCATGTGCGAACAGGCGCAAACAGGGAAACGCAACAATGCAAGTGGATTGGATCTGGGGGCTGGCCGGCGGTCTGCTCATCGGAATCGGCGGGGCGGTGTACCTGCTTTTCAACGGCCGCATCATGGGGGCCAGCGGCATCATCGGCGGTCTGGTCGACGGCTCGGGCCTTGATACCAAGTGGGAACGGCTCAGCTTTCTGGTCGGCGTGTTCCTGCTGCCCATCGTGCTCTACCCGCTTTACCGCGAGGTAAATCCCCACATCACCGATAACCTGCTGATCCTGGTGGCTGCCGGGCTGTTCGTCGGGGTCGGCACGCGTCTGGCGAATGGCTGCACCTCGGGCCACGGGGTCTGCGGCATGTCGCGCCTGTCGTTGCGCGGCTTCGTGGCCACTGCCTGCTATATCCTGGCAGGCGGTATCGGTGTCCTCATCTTCCGCCACCTGTTTGGAGTGATCTGAGATGCGCAACCTGTTTGCCTTCGCCGCCGGCGGCTTTTTCGGCGCCGGGCTGTTCATCTCGGGGATGACCGACACCACCAAGGTTCAAGGCTGGCTGGACGTGTTCGGCGCCTGGGACCCGACGCTGGCCTTCGTTATGGGCGGCGCGATGATCCCGATGGCGATTGCCTGGCTGATCACGCGGCGGCGGACCTCGGCCGTGCTGGGCACCGCCTTTCCGCCGACCCCTTCGCGCAAGATCGACCGCAAGCTGGTGATCGGCTCGCTGATGTTCGGTGTCGGCTGGGGGCTGGCCGGGCTGTGCCCGGGGCCGTCGATTGCCGCGCTCAGCTATGGCGGGGTGGGGCTTTACGTTTTTGTCGCGGCCATGATCACCGGCATGGCAATTGCGCCGTTCGTGCGCACGCGGCTGGAAAAAATCGTTCCGGCTGAATAGGATATCGCCATGTACGCGATCACCGAAACCTATAGCGTGTCGCCGCAGATCGGGCCCGAGGACGTGGCCGCGATCAAGGCGGCGGGGTTCACCACGCTGATCTGCAACCGCCCCGACGACGAGGTTCCGCCGGGCCTGCGGGCCGCCGATTTCGAGGCGCTGGCCCTGGCAGAGGGGCTGGCCTTCGTCGTCGTGCCGGTGTCGCATTACGGGCTGACGCTGGACATCGTGGCGCAACACGGCGCGGCTGTAACCGGCGCCAGTGGGCCGGTGTTGGCTTACTGCAACTCGGGCAACCGCTCGACCATGATCTGGGCGCTTGCGATGGCCCACGCCGGAACCGTCAGCCCGGACGAGATCGCAGCCGTGACCCGCAATGCCGGGTTCGACATGTCCGGAATGCGTCCGACGCTGGACGCGCTGTGGCAACAGGCTCAGGCCAAAGGCCAAGAGTAACACGGCCAGCGCGCCGGCCAGCACGGCGCGCTACTCCGTCTCTTCCCAGTCGGGGAAGTCTTCCAGTGCGCCGCCGGCGAGGAAGGGCATTTCGTCCTCATCCTCCTCTTCCGACTGGGGCATGTCTTCCAGTTCCAGCGGCGGCGTTTCCATTGTCTGCTCAGTCTCGGGCGCGGCGCCCAGCGCAGGCAGAAGGTCGGCGACCTCCTCCTGTTCCAACTGGGGCGCGGTGCCCTCTTCACCGGCGCCAGGGCGCGGCGGCAGGTCCAGCCGCACCGCCCTGAACCCGTTCATCTGTCCCAGCCGTCCGCGCGCCACCTGGTGGCCGCCTGCGGCGCGGACAATGGCCATGTCCAGCACGTGGTCGGGCAGCTCCAGCAGGTCGCCAGGTTTCAAACGGCAGGCCCGCGTCAGCGGCAAGGCAAAACGGCACAATTGCACGGTGACAGGCGCGGGCAGCAGGGCGAAGCCGTTACCCTCTGCCACATCCCCCGTCAGGCGCGCGCGGGGTGGCGGCACCTGCCGATGCAGCGGCAGGATCAACCGCAAATCGCCCGTGCGCTTGCCCTCTGCCAGCGAAAGCGTGGCGACGGACAGCGCGTATTGTGGCGAGTTCAGATACAATCCTGCCGTTCGAATGTCTTCGGCCCGTTCTTCGAAACGATACCCCTGCCACTGTGCGGCTTGCGGATGTTCTGCAAGCGTGGCGGCGACTGCCGTGATCACCCGCGTGACGTACAGCCAGGCGATGCTGCCATCGGTGGCGGTATAGCGCCGTTCGGGCACCGGGCGATCGAACACCGTGCCCATGGTCTGAATTTCGGTCAGCGCGCCGAGCACGCCGCGCTCCACGGCGATCAGCCCGAAACGCCCGCCCGGCCCCGCCGCCACCAGAATCAGATCGTCAGGCTGCACCTCTGCCAAGGCCGATTGCTGATCCAGAACGGCGCTGCGGATGCCCTGCGTCTGCACCGCCAGCCCCCACATCTCGTCAGCGACACGGCCCAGCGACAGGCGCAGGGCGCGCGCCGGGGTCATCGCGCTGGCGTCGCGCAGACGGTTTCCCTGGCTAACCTTGCGGTGAAGCACATTCTGGGCGGTTTCGGTTGTCATTCGGGGATATTGCCCTGCTCTGGTAACCAAGGGTTATCGCCCGAGAGTGTTACCATCGCATTGAAACGCGGCTATTCCGCCGCCATCGCCACCTCGGCGGGCAATATGACGCGGAACGCGGCACCGGATTCGCCGGCCAGATAGCTGATCTCTCCGCCCAACCGACGCATGATCTGCCGGCAGATCGCCAGACCCAGCCCGGCGCCCCCGGCGCGCTGGTCGCTGACGCGGGCGAATTTTTCGAAGATCAGGTCGCGCGCTTCTGCGGCGATACCGGTGCCGTTATCGACAAAGTCGAGGAAAATCCGGTCTTCGCCGCGGAACACGCGGATTTCAAGCCGCGGATTGTCGGCATCGCAGTATTTGCGCGCGTTGTTGATCAGGTTGATGAACACCTGGCTGAGCCGGTCGAGATCGGTCGTCAGCACGAAATCCTCGGACTTGGCCTTGCGCACCAGCGTCAGCTTGCGTCCGGCCTCGCTTGCCATGGCCGCGTCGGCGGCGCGGTCCAGCACGGCGCCCAGACGGCCCTGGCGGATGTTCAGGTTGACCTGGCCGTTCTCCAGCACGCTCAGGTCCAGCAGATCATCGAGCAGCCGGGTCAGGCGGATCGCCTCGTCATGGATGATAGAGGCGTATTTGACCTGGTCCTCGGGCGCCAGTTCGGCGCTGTCGCGCAAGATCTCGGAAAACGCCCGGATCGAGGTCATCGGCGTGCGCAGCTCGTGGCTGATCTGCGACAGGAAGGCGTCTTTCTGCACCGAAAGCCGGGTCAGCTTGCGGTTGGCTTCGCGCAACTGGCGCGCGGTGCGGCTCAACTCTTCGGACTGCGCCTCAAGCCGGGCGGAATATTCCATGATCTGGGCCGTCTCGTCGGCCACGGCCATCAGATCCTCGACCGAGACCTGCATCCCGCCCACGATCTGGGCGATCATTGCATGTGCCGTCGCCGCGCCGACAGAGCCAGAGAGTTCACGCTCCAGCAGTTCCAGGAATTCCGGCGTCGGTTCCGGCAGGTCGCCCGACAGCCCCTGACGCCTGGCTTCGCGCTGAAACAGCGCCTGCGCCTCGTGCGAGCCAAGGATGCGCTGCGTCATGATCATCAGGTCTTCGGTCTGGGCAACGCCGCCGGTCCAGCTGCGCGGCCCGCCGGTGTGCTGGTAGATGCTGACGAACTGCGCCGCCTGTAGCCGTTCCAGCGGCGCCGGAAAGGTGATCAGCGAGATGACGAAGAAGGTGATCGTCGACAGCGACATGCTCCACAGCAGTGCGTGCAGCGTCGGGTCCATGCCCTGGATGCCGAACAGCGCCTCGGGCCGTAGCCAATACAGGCCCAGCGGTCCATGGCTCAGCAGTGCCTCGGAAAACACCATGCCGGCGCCAAAGCTGGGCACGAAAGACGTGTACAGCCACAGCCCGAAGCCCACGGTCAGCCCGGCCATCGCGCCAGTGCGGGTGGCGCCGCGCCAGAAGATGCCGCCCAGCAGCACCGGCAGCACCTGCGCGATACCGGCAAAGGACACCAGCCCGATCGCGGTCAGCGCCTCGCCCCCGCCGGACAGCCGATAGTAGAAATACCCCAGCAGCACGATCCCCACGATCGACAGCCGCCGTGACAAGAGCACGACATGGCGCACGTCACCCGATACCTTGGCCCCGCCGCCCGACACGCGCAGCCAGACCGGCATGACGATGTGGTTCGACACCATCGTCGACAGCGCGATCGCGGCGACGATCACCATCGAGGTGGCGCTGGAGAAGCCGCCGAGGAAGGACAGCATTGCCAGCCCCTCCTTGCCCTGGCTCAGCGGTACCGTCAGCACGAAGGTGTCGGGGTTGGTGCCCACCGGCATCAGGTCGAGCCCGGTGACCGCGATGGGCAGCACGAACAGGCTCATCAGCATCAGGTACAACGGGAAGGCCCAGCTCGCGGTACGCAGGTGGCCTTCGTCGTCGTTCTCCACCACAAGCACCTGGAACATGCGTGGCAGGCACAGAAAGGCGGCAGCCGACAACAGGGTCATGCCCACCCAGCGCCCGCCGTTCATCTGCCAGTGCCCCAGGGCCGAGGCGTCGATCCGTTCAAGCGTGGCGCTGACGCCGCCGCCCAGCCCCCAGACCACGAACACCCCCACCGCCAGGAGCGCCGTAAGCTTGACCACCGCCTCGACCGCGATGGCCATGACCACGCCGTGATGGCGTTCGTTGGCATCCAGGTTGCGCGTACCGAAGATCACGGTGAACAGGGCCAGCCCCAGCGCGACCCACAGCGCGGTCTGGTCCTGCGCCTGCCCTATGGCAGTACCGGCCTCTGCCGCGGCTTCATTGGCGAAAACCTCAAACGCCAGGGTAACCGATTGAAGTTGCAGCGCGATATAGGGCGTGATCGCGATTACCGCCAGGATTGTCACGCCAACGGCCAGGGTGTTTGACTTGCCATAGCGCGATGAGATCAGGTCGGCGATCGAGGTTACACGTTGGGTCCGGCCGATGCGCACCAGCTTGCGCAGCACCCACCACCATCCGACCATCACCAGCGTCGGGCCCAGGTAGATCGTCACGTATTCCAGCCCCGACCGGGCCGCGTTGCCAACCGCGCCGTAGAACGTCCAGCCGGTGCAGTAGATCGACAACGACAGCGTATAGACCACGGGCGAGCGCAGCCAGTGACCGCGCCCGCGCATTGCCGCGCGCTCGGCCATGAAGGCGATCAGGAACAGGAAGATGACGTAGGTCGCGCAGACCGCGATCAGGATGTTCAGCGTGCTCATCCGTCGGCGGCGTCCCGCCCGCGGGCGCCCTCCCCGCGGCCCAGGCGGTAGGCCAGGAAGGCCGCCGCGACGATCAGCACCGTCCAGACGCCGAAGATGTAGGTCAGCGTGCGCGAAGTGGCCGGCGCCGCCTCGGTTCCGGCGGGCCACAGCAGTGGCAGCGCCAGCAGGAAAACGCCCAGCAGCGGCAGCAGCCGCGCCGCGTCCATCACCCGGCGCTGGATGTAGGTGCCGCGCTCCAGAAACGGCGGCGGCCGGTGCGGCGGGCCAAATCTGGGACGGTTATCGCTCATGCTCCGGCCAGGCTCCGGACCGCTTCCAGCATGTCGGCGTTGGAAAACGGCTTGGTCATGAACCGGCTGGCGCCGGCGCGTTCGGCCAGTTCGCGGTCCTTCATCTGGCCGCGTGCGGTCAGCATCAGCACCGGCAGTTCCGCCTCGGCGAATTCCGTGCGCAGCTCGCGCAGGATGTCATAGCCGCTCTTGCCCGGCAGCATCACATCCAGGATTAGCACGTCGGGCCGGGTCTGACGCACCACGTTGACGGCATCGCGCCCGTCAGAATGCGTGTGAACCCGCCAGCCGTCACGGTTCAGGATGAACCGTATCGCTTCGATGATGTTCGGTTCGTCCTCAACCAGAAGAACGCGCTTCCCCATAGGTCATCCTTCCCCCCTTTGAGCGGTTGTTTCTGAGTTTTTCCCGCTCTGAGTAGATTTATCGACGTTTCGCCGGGGCAAGTCAAAGATATTGCTTACAAGCCGCGGCTGAGAACCGAGGGTTCGCGCCGGCCCGGACAGCCCGGCCGCGGGCAGATCCGGCAGCTGACGCCGACCTCCACCGCCGCATCCTGAGAAGAGGCAGCCGGAGCAGGCACGATCAGCATCTGCGCCCGCAGCAGCGGCGGCATGTTGGCGCTCAGCGGGCCCAAGGGGCTGGCATAGGCATAGGCGCGAAAACGCTCCTCTATCCGCCCGGTGGGGCGCACCAGCGTGGTGATCGGCAGCATCGGGCTGGACAGCGCGCGATAGAGCGGCAGCATGGTGCAGCCGGCCCCGAACCGTGCCAACGGCAGGCTGTCCAGCGGCTGCCGATAGGTCAGCGTGCCCGAAGCGTCGCACACCGCCAGGCCCACCGGCTCCAGCCCGGCCGGGTCGGCCAGCACCGCGATCCGCCGCATCGCCAGCCCCGGATCGCAGCCCCAGACCGGGGCCAGCGCAAACGGATCGGGCCCATGGCTGCGCAACGCGGCGATACCGGCCTCATAGGGAACAGCGGCGGTGTCGGCGGCCGATTGCTCCAGCATCGCGCGCAGCAGCCGCCGCGCGACGGTCGACAGCTCGCCGCCGATCCGGTCCGCCAGGTCCTCTGGCGTGGCGCTGCCCTGCTCGATCTCGTCGAAGCTGAAGCGATGCGACGCCAGCAGCGCGTCCACCTCTTCCTGCGGAGAGTCGGTGCCCGCGTCGCGGTCGTCCACGGCATCGAGATAACGCACCAGCTCCTGGCTGGTTTCGGCCAGGCGGGCGCTGTCCTCGTTGATGTTGCGATGGAACCGGGCCTGCCATTCAGGCTCGATATCGTCGGAATCCGCCAGGATCGACGCGGTCGAGCGGATCGCGGTGACAGTGGTCAGCATGTCGTGCAGCCGCGCCGCCAGGTGCGGGTCATGCGTCAGCCGGTCGGTCAGCGCGGCAACGGTTCGCTCCAGCGCCATCACACGTTTGTGCCGCTCGGCCAGCAGTTCGGCCCAGCCCGGAAAGCGACCGGCGAATTCGTCGATCCGGTCCAGTTCCACGTCCAGCTGAGGCAGGTCCGAAGCCGCTTCGCGCAGCCCGGCGATCAGCGTCGCCTCGGCGCCCTCGGCCAGCATCGCGGGTTCGACATCCAGCGCTTCGGCGATGTCCAGCAGCAGCTTGCCACCGATTCTGCGGCGGTTGTGTTCGATCAGGTTCAGGTACGAGGCAGAGATCCCCGCACGCCGTGCCAGATCGGCTTGCTTGAGGCCTCCCATGATCCGCCGCTCGCGGATACGGCTGCCTGTCAAAGTGTCGCGGGCCACAGTCGATTTCCGTTCTGTATCAAGCGCTTTCTGCGGTGGCGAAAAAACTTATTTACGGAACTCCATAGCATACTGTGCATTTGTTTACAAAAAAATTGTTCCACGTCAGGCGCTTGTTGCGAAGTTTTCTTGCGCTGGCGATAATGACTTTGCACAGATGTGCGCGCGGCCATCAGTTGAGGAGCTGATGCTGCCGCCATTCACGAAACTGGGAGGATTTAATGTCCAGAACCAATCTGACACGTCGCGGCGTGCTCAAGAGCGGTGCGGTCGCCGGTGCGGGTGTTGCCCTGCCGACGATCTTCACCGCGTCTTCGGCCTCCGCCTTCACGAACGAACCCAAGGGCGACACCGTCACCCTCGGCTTCAACGTGCCGCAATCGGGTCCCTATGCCGACGAAGGCATGGACGAACTGCGCGCATATGAACTGGCGGTCGAGCACCTGAACGGCGGCGGCGACGGCGGCATGATGTCGACCTTCTCGTCCAAGGCACTGAAGGGCAACGGCATCCTGGGCAAGAAGGTCACTTACGTGACCGGCGACACCCAGACCAAGTCTGACGCGGCTCGCGCCTCGGCGAAGTCGATGATCGAAAAAGACGGCGCCATCATGATCACCGGCGGCTCGTCCTCGGGCGTGGCCGTGGCCGTTCAGGGCCTGTGCCAGGAAGCCGGCGTGATCTTCATGGCTGGCCTGACGCACT
>JAGRMT010000098.1:0-4842 GCA_020441125.1 Roseivivax sp. | reverse complement strand
ACTTCTTCAACGCCTACATGTCGGCCGCCGCGCTGGCCCCCGTGCTGCAGAAGCTGTACGGCAACGAACGCTCGGCCTACCACCTGACCGCAGACTACACCTGGGGCTGGACGCAGCAGGAGTCGATCCAGGCTGCAACCGAAGCTCTGGGCTGGAAGACGGTCAACAACGTTCTGACCCCGCTGGCACAGACGGACTTCTCGTCCTACATCGCGCCGGTTCTGAACTCGGGCGCAGATGTTCTGGTTCTGAACCATTACGGCGGGAACATGGTCAACTCCCTGACCAACGCCGTGCAGTTCGGCCTGCGCGAGAAGCAGGTGAACGGCAAGAACTTCGAAATCGTCGTTCCGCTGTACTCCGAGCTGATGGCAAAGGGCGCCGGTGCCAACATCAAGGGCATCGTCGGCTCCCAGAACTGGGACTGGAAACTGGAAGACGAGGGCACCAAGGCGTTCGTCAAGTCGTTCGGCACCAAGTACGGCTTCCCGCCGTCGCAGGCCGCACAGACCTGCTACGCCCAGGCGATGCTGTACGCAGACGCCGTGGAACGCGCTGGCTCGTTCAACCCCTGCGCAGTGGCAGAGGCTCTGGAAGGGTTCGAGTTCGACGGTCTGGGCAACGGCAAGACGCTGTACCGTGCCGATGACCACCAGTGCTTCAAGGACGTGTTGGTCGTGCGTGGCGCAGAGAACCCGCAGGACGAATTCCACCTGGTGGAAATCGTCGAGGTGACGCCGGTTGGCCAGGTGACCTATGCACCCGACCACCCGATGTTCGCCGGCGGCGAACTGGGCCAGTGCAACCCGGGCGCCTGATCGCCTGACATCAGCCAGCCGTGTCACACCACACGGCTGGCCTCCATGCGTTTCCGGCCCTGCCGGGAACGCCCTTCTTTGCTATGACCGCGAAGGGTTGGATCATGGGTTCCTTTATCCTGCAAATCCTCAACGGGCTCGACAAGGGCTCGGCCTATGCGCTGATCGCGCTGGGTCTGACACTCATCTTCGGCACGCTGGGGGTGGTGAACTTCGCCCACGGTGCCCTGTTCATGATCGGCGCCTTCTGCGCGGTCACGCTCAGCAGAATGCTCAGCCTGTCGTTCGAAGAGGTCGATCCGACCAAGACCGACTTTCTGGGTCAGCCGCTGGTCGTCAAGACACCCTATGTCTATGACTGGTTCGGCCCCGAAGCCGGCGCCGCGATCATCGACTGGGCGGTGCCGCTGGCCATCCTGATGGCCATCCCGATCATGATCGCGATCGGCTTCATCATGGAGCGCGGCCTGATCAAGCACTTCTACAAGCGCCCCCATGCCGACCAGATCCTGGTAACCTTCGGCCTGGCCATCGTGCTGCAAGAGATCGTCAAGGCGAACTTTGGCGCCAACCCGGTGCCCACCCCCGCCCCAACGGCATTCCAGGGCAGCTTCGACTTCGGTATCTGGCTGGGCTTCGATCCCAACATCATCATCTATCCCTACTGGCGGATGGTCTATTTCGCCTTTGCCGCGGTGATCATCGGCGGTGTGTTCGCCTTCCTGCAGTTCACCACCTTCGGGATGGTTGTCCGCGCCGGCATGGCCGACCGCGAGACCGTGGGCCTCTTGGGCATCAACATCGACAAGCGCTTTACCATCATGTTCGGCCTTGCTGCCGCCGTGGCGGGCCTTGCCGGTGTGATGTACGCGCCAATCAACAGCCCCAACTTCCACATGGGCATGGACTTCCTCGTGCTCAGCTTCGTGGTGGTGGTCGTGGGCGGCATGGGCTCCTTGCCCGGCGCCGTTCTGGCCGGGTTCCTGCTGGGCATCCTGGAAAGCTTCGCCTCGATGAACGAAGTGAAGTCGATCATCCCCGGGATCGACCAGATCATCATCTACCTCGTGGCCATCGTCATTCTGCTGACCCGCCCGCGCGGGCTGATGGGCAGAAAAGGCGTGATGGAGGACTAAACCATGCTGGGTCTGAACAAGAAAGACTTCTCTCTCCTGATCGTCGTCGCGGCTCTTGCCTTCTTCGCGCCGATCATCCTGAACATCTTCCCCAAGGACTCGGCGCTGTCGTTCTTCAACGGCGGCTACCCGGACCTGATGCAGCGGTTCGCGATCTTCGGGATTTTCGCCATCGGTTTCAACATCCTGTTCGGCCTGACCGGCTACCTGTCGTTCGGCCACGCAGCCTTCCTGGGCGTGGGCTCCTACGCGGCGGTGTGGATGTTCAAGCTGCTCAGCTACAACGTGGTGCCGGCGATCATCCTGTCGGTCATCGTCGCGGCGCTGTTCTCGGTGGTCATCGGCTACGTGTCGCTGCGCCGGTCGGGGATTTACTTCTCGATCCTGACGCTGGCTTTCGCCGAGATGTCGTACCGCCTGGCCTATTCGGTGCTGACACCGCTGACCAACGGTGAAACCGGCCTGCAGGTCTATACCAACGACCCGCAGATCCTGAAGGGCGACGGGCCCAGCGTGCCGCACCTGTTCGGCCTGGAAATGCGCGCCCGGACCGAACTGGACATCGGCCCGTGGGAGTTCACCTTCCCGGTCGGATACTACCTGTGCGCCGTGATCCTGGTCATCTCCTTCTACATCGCGATCCGCATCTTCCGCTCGCCCTTCGGGCTGACGCTGCGCGCGATCAAGTCGAACCAGAACCGGCTGCGCTACACCGGCATGAACCCCAAGCCCTACATGCTGACGGCCTTCGTGATCTCGGGCATGTATGCCGGGCTCGCGGGCGGCCTTCTGGCGGCGATGGACCCGCTGGCAGGCGCCGAGCGGATGCAGTGGACGGCCTCGGGCGAAGTGGTCATCATGACCATCCTTGGCGGTGCCGGCACGCTGATCGGTCCGATCCTGGGCGCGGGCACCATCAAGTACCTTGAAAACGTCTTCTCCAAGATGAACGAGGGGCTGCTGCACCAGTGGTTCAGCTTCCTGCCCGACTTCATGGAAGACGGCGTGATCTGGGTCGTGTCCAAGTTCACCGGCGAAGGCTGGCACCTGATGCTGGGCGCCCTGTTCATGATCGTCATCATCTTCCTGCCGGGTGGCCTGATCGAGGGCGGCCAACGCCTGATGAACGCCATCGGGATGGGCAAGAAGAAGGACGAACAGTCCAACTCGGCCAAGTCCGAACCTGCCGAATAAGGAGCCGCTGAAATGGGTATTCTTGAAGTCAAGGACGTCAACAAGCGGTTCGGTGGTCTGAAGGCGCTGTCGGATGTGAACCTGTCGGTACAGGAAAACACCGTGCACGCCATCATCGGCCCGAACGGCGCAGGCAAGTCCACCTTGCTGAACTGCCTGGTGGGCAAGCTGATCCCCGATACCGGATCGGTGATGTTCGACGGCAAGTCGGTGCTGGGCCGCAAGCCGTTCGAGATCAACCAGATGGGGATCAGCCGGGTGTTTCAGACGCCCGAGATCTTCGGCAACCTGACCGTCATGGAAAACATGATGATCCCGCTGCTGGCCAAACGCGACGGGGCGTACCGTCTGCATGCGATCGAGTCGATCGACCACGAAAAGGACCTCGTGGAAACGGCCGAGCAGATGCTGAAGGACGTGAACATGATCGACAAGCGGAACATGCATTCCGCCTCGATGTCCCGCGGCGACAAGCGGCGTCTGGAGATGGCCATGTGCCTGGTCCAGAACCCCAAGCTGCTGCTGCTGGACGAACCCACCGCCGGGATGGCGCGCGCCGACACCAACAACACGATCGACCTGCTCAAGGAGATCAAGGCGACGCGCGACATCACCATCGCGATCATCGAGCACGACATGCACGTGGTGTTCTCGCTTGCCGACCGGATCACCGTTCTGGCCCAGGGTACCCCCCTGGTCGAGGACCTGCCGGAAAACATCAAGGGCCACCCGAAGGTGCAGGAAGCCTACTTGGGCGAAGCGCACTAAGGAGACACAGATATGAACGTCAGACCCGACTTTTCCAAGAACGCGAACGCGGCCGAAACCGCCCCGGCGTTCCTCTCCGTCTGGGACATGCACTCCTACTACGGTGAGAGCTACATCGTTCAGGGCATCACCTTCAACGTGCACGAGGGCGAGATCCTCGCCCTTCTGGGGCGCAACGGCGCGGGCAAGACCACCACGCTGCGCTCGATCGCGCGGATGAACAGCCCGCAGGTGCAAAAGGGCGAAATCTGGCTGGACCACCAGCCGCTGCACACCATGACCAGCTACCAGGCCTCGATGGCCGGGCTGGGCCTGGTGCCCGAGGACCGCTGCATCATCCCCGGCCTGACGGTCGAGGAGAACCTGCAGCTGGCGCAGATCGCCCCGCCGATCGGCTGGTCGCTGGAACGCCTGTACGACCTGTTCCCCCGCCTGGGCGAACGGCGCAAGCAGGAAGGCGTGACCCTGTCGGGCGGCGAGCAGCAGATGCTGGCCATTGCCCGAGCGCTGGCCCGCGACATCAAGGTGCTGCTGCTGGACGAACCTTACGAGGGTCTGGCACCGGTCATCGTGGACGAGATCGAAAAGACCCTGCGCCACATCAAGGAACAGGGCATGACCACGATCCTGGTGGAACAGAACGCGGTGCGCGCGCTGCAACTGGCAGACCGGGCGATCATCCTCGACACCGGCTCGATCGTGTTCGACGGCACCGCCGCCGAAGTGCTCGAGAACGAGTCGCTGCGGGCCGAATACCTGGCCATCTGATAAAAGCGGGCCGATCCCAAAGTCGGGGTCGGCCCGTTTGCTTTCTTTTGCCATAACCTTGGCATTGCCCCTGGCCCCTAGGGTCTCGACGGGCGCAGGGGCGCGACGCAACCCAATCTCGAAGGGAGCCGCCCCATGACCGATACCCACGCACCCTC
>JAGRMT010000097.1:1571-5121 GCA_020441125.1 Roseivivax sp. | reverse complement strand
TTCGTGGAAGAAGAGCCGGGCAAGCCGCGCTTCGTGATAAACTTCCAGAACTGCGTCCACTGCAAGACATGCGACATCAAGGACCCAAGCCAGAACATCACCTGGACAACCCCACAAGGCGGCGACGGGCCAAACTATCCCAACATGTGACCACGCGCGCCGGGCAAGATCGCTGTTGCCCGGCGCCGCGTTCGCTGGCAGCGTGGCGGCATGACACAGCTGACACTTCGCGACGGCACTGCCGTCCTGCCCTTTGCCTTTGGCGCCATGCAGTTCGGCGGCACCGCCGATGAAACCGCCAGCCGCGCCATGTTCGATGCCTGCCGTGCCGCCGGCATCGCCCATTTCGACACCGCCTATGCCTATACCGACGGCGCTTCGGAGCGGATGCTGGGTGCCTTTGCCGCGCCCGAGCGCGACCGGCTCTATATCGCCACCAAGGTGAACTATCCCGGCGGCGGCGGGCGGGCCAATATCCTGTCGTCCTTCGAGGAAAGCCGCAAGCGGCTGGGCATGGACACGGTCGACCTGCTGTACATGCACCGCTGGACCGGCGACACCCCGCTTGAGGAAACCTTTGAAACCCTGGCCGAATTGCAGACCAAGGGGCAGGTCAGGCATATCGGTGTGTCGAACTACGCCGCCTGGCAGGTGATGAAAGCGCAGGCTGTCGCCGCCCGACTGGGAACACGGATCGACGTGGTGCAGCCGATGTACAACCTGGTCAAGCGGCAGGCCGAGGTCGAGATCCTGCCGATGTGCGCCAGCGAGGGCATCGTCGCCGCCACCTATTCGCCGCTGGGCGGCGGGCTGCTGACCGGCAAGTACGGGCGCGGCGGCTCGGGCCGGCTGAAGGACAACGCGATGTATGCCAAACGCTACGGCGTGCAGTCGATGTACGACAGCGCCGCCGCGCTGGCTGACCTGGCGGCCGAACTGGGCACGGAACCGGCGACGCTGGCAGTGGCGTGGGTGGCGCGGCACCCGGCACATCCGAATCCGATCCTGTCGGCGCGCTCGGCCGAGCAGTTGCGCCCCTCGCTCGATGCGCTGCGTTTCCGCATGGACGAGGCGCTGCATGCCCGCATCGCCGGCCTGAGCGCCACCCCGCCCCCTGCCACCGACCGGCTGGAGGAAGCGTGATCCGCGTCGTCGTTATCGGCGGCGGCATTGCCGGTATCAGCGCCGCCGCGCGATTGGCCCCCGAGGCCCGCGTCACCCTGCTGGAGGCAGAAACGGCGCTGGGCTATCACGCCTCGGGCCGCTCGGCCGCGGCGTTTCTGGGCTGTTACGGCAATGCCGCGGTGCGCGCGCTGAACGATGCCAGCGAGCCGGAGCTGCTGTCGCTGCCCGGCGTGATGAGCCGGCGCGGCATGATGCTGCTGGGCTCGCCCGGGCAGGAGGCCGCGTTTGCCGCCAATGTCGATGCCCTGGGGCTGGAACGGATCGACATCGACCGCGCCCGCGCGATCGTGCCGGTGTTGAACCCGGAGCGGGCCACGCTGATCGCGGTGCGCCCCGATGTCTACGACGTGGACACCGACCTGCTGATGCAGGGCTTCCGCCAGACCGCGCTGCGCCATGGGGCAGAGTTCGTAACCGGCGCGCGGGTCGACCGGATCGAGCGTCACGCGCAAACCTGGACAGTGCACGCCGGTGGCCGGGCCTGGCAGGCAGACGTGATCGTCAACGCCGCCGGCGCCTGGGCCGATGGGGTGGCGCGGCTTGCCGGGATACGCCCGCTGGGCATCGTGCCGCACCGCCGGTCAATGGCGCGGGTGGCTTTGCCAGAGGGCATCGACGCCACGCGCTGGCCGTTCCTGGACGGGGTGGACGATGGCTGGTACGCCAAGCCCGATGCCGGCGCGCTGATCGTCTCGCCCGCCGACGAAGACCCGGTTGAGCCGCACGACGCCTGGGCAGAGGACATGACCCTGGCAGAGGGCATCGCCCGCTACGAGGAGATGGTGACTGCGCCAGTCACCCGAATGCTGTCCAACTGGGCAGGACTGCGCAGCTTTGCACCCGACCGCACGCTGGTGATCGGGCCCGATCCGGCAGAGCCGGGTTTTGTCTGGCTGGCGGGTCAGGGTGGCTATGGATTTCAGACCTGCTGCGCCGCCTCGCGCCTGGCCGCGGCGCTGGTGGTGGGCCAGGCGCCGGCGCTGGCGCCCGAAACCGTCGCCGCGCTGTCACCCGCCCGGTTCGGTTAGCGCAGCGTCATTCGTCCGACCAGCGCCAGTCGGCCGCCTCGGCCAAAGGGGCGCGCTCGGTGCGGAAGGCATTGGCGGGGTGATCCGGATCGGCCCGGCCAAAGGCGATGCCGCACAGGATATCGCGGTCGTCGGCGATGCTGAACCAGTCGCGCATGAACGGCGCATAGCCCGCGACCGAGGCCATCGGCACCGAGGCGATGCCCCGTTCCTGCAAGGCCAGCGTCAGCGCGGTAACGTAGGCGCCGCAGTCGAGGATGCCATAAGCGCCCAGCGCGCGCGGGGTGGTGACCAGCAGGAAATGCGGTGCGCCGAACAGCCGGAAATTTTCCATCATCTGCCGCCCTGACCCGGCACGATCGCCCTTTTCCACTCCGACAGCATCATAGAGCTGCCAGCCGCAGACGCGGCGGCGATCCTTGTAGATGCCCTCGTATGCGGCGGGGAAGGGCACGTCGCTCTGGTGGCCGGCGCTGAGGGCATGGGCATAAAGCGCACCGCGCAAACGCTCGGTTTCCTCGGCGCCGCACAGGGTAACGTGCCAGGGCTGGGAATTGCACCACGAGGGCACGCGCTGGGCGTCTTGCAACGCGGATTCGACCAGCGGGCGCGGGATCGGGTCTGCCAGGTAGCCACGGCAGGAATAGCGGGCGTCGAGCAGGGTGCGGAAGGGTTGGGTCACAGCAGGCCTTTCTGTTTCAACTCGTCGAGGATCGCGGCGCTGTCCTGGCCGCGTGCCTGGCTGGGACGGGGCGGCGGCGGCGCGACGCCGTCGAATCGCGGCGCGGCAGCCGGTTGACCACGCTGCCAGATGCCGCGCGCGGCGATATGGGGATCGGCCTGCGCCTCTTGCGGCGACAACACCGGCGCGACGCAGGCGTCGCTGCCCGCAAACAGCGCTGTCCAGTGATCGCGGGGCCCGGCGGCAAAGATCGCTGCCAGTGCGTCGATCTGCACGGGCCATTGCGCCGGATCGTGCTGGTCAGCAAAGCGCGGATCGCCGGCCAGCCCCATCCGATCAAGGAACAGGGCGTAGAACTTCGCCTCGAGGCACTGTACCGCGACATGACCGCCATCGGCGCACGCGTAACAGCGGCTCCAGTGCGGACCGTCGAGCAAGGAGCGGCCGCGCGCGGCGGTATCGAAACCTGCGCCCATCGAGACAAGAAGCGCCATCATGTGGCTGGCACCGTCGACGATGGCGGCATCGACCACAGTGCCGCGCCCGGTCGCGCGGGCGTTGATCAGCCCGGCCAGCATCCCCACCGCCAGGTAGAGCGCGCCGCCGCCAATATCGCCCAGAAGCGTCGGCGGAACACCCGGCACGGCACCGGGCA
>JAGRMT010000097.1:341-1456 GCA_020441125.1 Roseivivax sp. | reverse complement strand
TGCCTCGGGCCCAAGGCCCAGACGTTCCATCACGCCGGGGCGCATGCCCTCGGTCAGCCCGTCGGCGCTGCGGATCAACGCGCGGGCGATATCGAGATCACCTGGCGACTTGAGATCGAGCGCGAGCGACCGCTTGCCGCGGTCCAGCAGGTTTTCGGCAGCCTTGGCAGGGTTCGCCTCGGCGGTGCGGCGGTGGACAACGATCACTTCTGCCCCAAGGTCGGCCAGCAGCATACCGGCGAATGGCGCCGGACCCAGCGCCTCGAACTCGACGATGCGGATGCCGTTCAGCATGGGTGTCCTCCTGTTTCCGCCAGAAAAGCCGGTTCGGCCGGGAATGGAAAGCCCGCCGTGGTGCCCGCGGCAGCGGCGGACCGGCGAGGGGCGCTGCCCCTCGCGCTCCCCGGGGTATTTCGGGCAAGAAGAAGCAGGGATGTTGCGTTTTTGTTCTGCCGGGCTATCTGTGGCGGCATGGCCCAGCTTCCCGATTCACTGACTGACTGGATCGCCGACCGGGGCTGGCGGCTGCATCCGCATCAGGCGCAGATGCTGGAAGAGGCGCACCGGCCTGCCCTGCTGCTGATCGCGCCCACCGGGGGCGGCAAGACGCTGGCGGGCTTTCTGCCCACGCTGGCGGAACTGGGCCCCGCGCCGGGGCCGGGGCTGCACACGCTCTACGTCTCGCCGCTCAAGGCGCTGGCGGCGGACATCAAGCGCAACCTGCGCACCCCGATCGAGGGCGCGGGGCTGGCGATCCGCGTCGAGGACCGGACCGGCGACACCTCGTCCCACGTCAAGCGGCGGCAGCGCGCGGACCCGCCGCACATATTGCTGACCACGCCGGAATCGCTGGCGCTGCTGGTCAGCTACCCTGACGCCGCGCGCACCTTTGCCGGGCTGCAACGCATCGTGGTGGACGAAATTCACGCTCTGGCCGAAAGCAAGCGGGGCGACCAGTTGATGCTGGCGCTGGCGCGGCTGCAACGGCTGTGCCCGGACCTGCGGCGCGTCGGGCTTTCGGCCACGGTGGACGATCCCGCCGCCGTGGCGCGGATGCTGGCGCGGCATCCCGACCCCTGCACCATCCTGAACGCTGATCCCGGGCCGGATCCGGA
>JAGRMT010000097.1:0-199 GCA_020441125.1 Roseivivax sp. | reverse complement strand
TGGCCAACGAGGACTTGCTGCCCATCGGCATCCATCACGGCTCGCTCGACCGGCAGCAGCGCGAACGGGTCGAGGCGGCCATGGTCCGGGGCGAATTGCGGGCGGTGGTCTGCACCGGTTCGCTGGACCTGGGGATCGACTGGGGCGACGTGGACCTGGTGGTGCAGGTGGGGGCGCCCAAGAACGTCAAGCGGCTGGT
>JAGRMT010000001.1 GCA_020441125.1 Roseivivax sp. | reverse complement strand
CGCGCGCGGCGCGCAGGTCGCGCAGCTCTTGCGCCTGCATCACCTGCTCGCCCTCGGGCGCGGCCTTGACCGCCGCCTCCTTGGCGGGGATGTCGCCGGCGTCCAGCTGCTTCAGCTTCTCCTCGCCGGCAGCGATGTACAGCGCCAGCTCGTCGTAGAATTGCAGCGTCTTGTCGTACAGAAGGTCGAGCGACTTGATGTCTTTCAGCAGCGTGTGCTCGTGCTTCAGCAGGCTCTCGGTGATCATGTCGATCTGGCCCTGAACCTTCTCGAAGCGCGCGGTGAACTGCGCAAAGGGCGCGGCACGGCCCAGCAGCTTTTCCCACCAGGTTCGCTTGCGGCGCACGTCCAGTTCCGAAATCGAGAAGCCCCGGATCGTGGTCACGATGCTGCGCAGGCTGTCGCCCGCCGGACCGACATCCTTGTTGCGCACATCGGCCAGCATCGCCTGGCTGATCTCTTGCAACTCGGCCTGCGCGGCCGATCCGAAGGACACGATGGACTGTGTATCGTCCATGTCGATCTCGTCCATGCGCGAGCGGATCTCCTCGGCCACCGGCGCATCGGCCTCGGCCAAGGGGGTCACCGCGGCCACGTCGCGCGGCTCGGGCAGGATCACCGCGTTCACCTCTTCAACAAGGGCAAGGGTTTCCTTGGCCTTGTCACGAATGTTCTGTGACATGAGAGCTTCCTCTTACTATCCAGGCTCAGTCGAGCCGCACCCCTTCGCGCTGCAACCTGTCTCGCAGCACCTCGATTTCCACTGTCAGATCGGTGTTGTTGTCCAGCAGAAGCTTCTTGGTCTTCTGGCCAAAGCTCTCCTCAAGGTCGGTCAGCAACATCATGTAGTCACTGCGCGCGCTTGCGTCGCGCGTGCGGCTATAGATATCGGCGAACTTCACCGTCGCGTCCCGCGCACCCATCAGGTAGACGCCCAGAAACTTGCGCGCCGCGACCAGGTCGCGCGGGTCTTCCTCGACCGTGCGGATCAGCTCGCGCACGCTTTGCAGGAACCGCTCTACCCGCGATTCCGCTTGCCGGTCGCCGGCACGCTTGATCGCGTCGGTCATCGCGCTGAGATAGGTTTCCGCCTCATCGACAACGCGGGCGACCCGGTCCTGCTGAAAGGTGTCGATCCCCTCCATGCCCTTGTCCTTCATCGGATCAAGGCCGAAGGCCGCCAGGTGCAGCCCGGTTGCCGCAATGCCATACAGGATCGGCGCGATCAGGCCCGGATCATTCCGCCAGGCCGCCAGAGCCACACCGGCGCCGGTCAGCACAGCCGCCGCGATCTTGCGCGGAAAGCCGGGGCGGCGCGCCACGCGCCGGTCATTGAAGGCCGCCTCGGCCCGCAGCCCTTCACGGCACAACCACGCGCCCGCCACCAGCAGCGCAGCGCCACCCAGCCCGGTGACCAGACCTACGGCCCCGCTGCCAAGCGACGTGGCCGCCAGAACCAGCGGCGGCACAAACAGGATGTTGGACCGGGCGCCTGCGGCATCGACCCGCGCGCCCTGGAATGCGGGGCGTTCGGCCTGCTTGTCGGGCTCCTGGCCGTCGGGGCTGAATTTTCCGCCGTAGCGCTGGGCCATCCTATAGCCCCCCCAGCCAGCCGCTGGACACGCCGAAAAGCAGCACGATCAGAATGACGTAGGCCGCTTTCTGCAAACCGGTCCCGGACATGCAACCCTCTCACGTTCGGACTTTCGTCAGAAACTTAGGAGAAACAGGCCGGTGTTGCTAGGGGGAAGAACGCCCGACGCGCGTCAAGCGACGTGGCGGTTGTCGTAATTGCTGAAGATGGCGTCTTCTTCTTCGAACGCGGGCGCCTCGGAAAATTCGCCTTCGGACAGTTCGATCAGGCAGGCTTCCATTGCCTCGGCCAGCTCCTTGAGCAGCTGCATGTAGCGCCGCTTGAAGCGCGGATCGGGATCTTCGCCGAATTCCTCGACGAAGATATCGGTCGCCTCGGCTGCTTCGTTCAGCACGTGGCGCAACTCGGCCGCAGACTCTTCCAGCGCGTCGGGATACCGCGCCATCATTTCCAGCATGGTGTGGCGGAACGCCTGCGCCTGCAGGAACGAAGGCTCGTCCTCTACCTCCGAGACACGCTCGGGGATCGCGGCCAGCACCCGCTCGGCGGTGTTCACCAGCTTGCGCGTCTGCTTGGTCGCGGATTTCTTGAGCGGCGTGCGGAACGAGATGCGGGCGTCTACTCCGAAGGCAACCACGCTCAGCGCAAAGGCCAGCATGCCCAGCCCCAGCGAAACCGCCAGGCCGTACAGCTGAACCAGCGACAGAACCAGCGCGCCAAAGCCGATCAGGCCAGAGCCGACAAGCTTGCGCGGCAGGCGCGAGGTCAGCGTCAGGCCGATCTCTTCGTCCTCTAGCGCAATCACGATCAGATGCGCGGCATAGCCGAACAGCCCCAGCAGGAATATCCCCGCGACAAGGCTGCCGATATCGCCACGAAGCATCCAGAAGATCAGCGGGATCAGCGCGGCAAACAGGTAGTTGACGGCCTGCGGGCTACGCGGAGCTTCGGGGTGCGACGACAACACGGGGTCAAACGCGGCATCCGACATGGTCTTACCCGAAGCTGAGAATGAACAGCAGAAGCCACAGCGCGATCAGCGCCAGGTTTGCGGCCAGGTGATCGGAAAATCGCGCACCGGCGACGGCGTGAACGACAACGTCGTAGATGTCCTGCAGAACCATCTTGAGGTTACTGAGGATCAGCAGCGTCGACCCGATCAGGATCGCTATGGCAACAAGCGACAAAAGCATGATTCATCAAATGCTGGCGAAACCCGGCGAAAACAGGGCGACAGGCGGGAATAACTTTGGACGGTTTATCGCGCTTTAATCGCGTTTGGGGCGCCGGCTGCGCTGCGGCTTGGGCTTGTCAGGCTTGGCGCCTTCCAATCCCAGCTGGTCGCGCACCACTTTGGGCCGCACTTCTTCCACTGCGCCGGTGGCCAGGTTGCCCAACTGGAACGGGCCATAGCTGATGCGGATCAGCCGGTTCACCGTCAGCCCGATATCCGACATCGCACGGCGAATCTCGCGATTCTTGCCTTCGCGAATGCCAACTGTCAGCCAGGCGTTTGCCCCCTGCTGACGGTCCAGCGTGACGATCATCGGCAAGAACTTCTGACCCTCAACCTCGATCCCGTTGCGCAGGGGGGCAAAGGTTTCGTCGCTGGGCCGGCCGTTCACCCGCACCCGGTAGCGCCGCAGCCAGCCGGTGCTGGGCAGCTCCATCTTGCGCTTGAGCCCGCCGTCATTGGTCAACAGCAACAACCCTTCGGAGTTCAGGTCGAGCCGCCCCACGCTCATCACACGGGGCATGTCTTCGGGCAGTTTGTCGAAGATGGTCGGCCGGCCCTGCTCGTCCTTGTTGGTGGTCACCAGGCCCGCGGGCTTGTGATACATCCACAGGCGCGGCGCTTCGGGCGCGGCGATCGGCTTGCCATCAACGGTGATCTTGTCGGCCGCCGTCACGTTCAGCGCGGCCCGGTCGATCACCTTGCCATTGACCGCCACGCGGCCCGCTTCGATCATGCGTTCCGCATCGCGGCGGCTGGCGACGCCGGCACGGGCAATAACCTTGGCGATCCGGTCGCCGGGAGGAGTGGGTGCGCTCATGCGCTGGCCATACCCAAACCGCGCCGACAAGAAAACAGCAAAGCGCGCGGCAGCACTTTTTGTCTGCCCGGCTTGCCGCTATGCAGGGCCATGACCTTTCGCAGCCACATGGACGCCGCCCTGGCCGAAGCCCGCGCCGCCGCCGACCGCGGCGAGGTGCCCGTGGGCGCGGTTGTCGTTTCGCCCGAGGGGCGCATCGTCGCCCGCGCCGGCAACATGACGCGCGCACTGAACGACCCGACCGCCCATGCCGAGATACAGGCGATCCGCATTGCCTGCGCCAGGGCCGGCGCCGAACGGTTGCCCGGCCATGACCTGTACGTGACGCTGGAGCCCTGCCCGATGTGCGCGGCGGCCATTTCCTATGCGCGCATCGGCCGGCTGTACTATGGCGCCGCCGACCCCAAGTCTGGCGGAGTGGCACATGGCGCGCGGGTCTATGCGCATCCGCAATGTCACCATACGCCCGAGGTCTATGACGGGCTGTCGGCCGATGCCGCGCAGGCACTTCTGACCCAGTTCTTTGCCGAGCGGCGCTGATGGCCCGGATCATCCTGTTCAACAAGCCGATGAACGTGCTCTCGCAATTCACCGACAAGGGCACCGCCGGTTCGCCCCGTGCGACCCTGTCCGACTATATCGAAGTTCCCGGCGTCTATCCCGCCGGGCGGCTGGACCGCGACAGCGAAGGGCTGATGCTGCTGACCGACGACGGCCGCTTGCAGGCGCGTTTGAGCGATCCGAAATTCAAGCGCCCCAAGGTTTATCTGGCCCAGGTCGAGGGCATCGCCAGCGACGAGCAGATCGCGCAACTGCAACGGGGCGTGACCCTGAACGACGGGCCGACGCGCCCCGCCGGCGCCGAACGGCTGGACCCGCCGCCAGCGCTGTGGTCGCGCGATCCGCCGGTGCGCTATCGCAAGTCGGTGCCCGACAGCTGGCTGCGGCTTACATTGACCGAAGGGCGCAACCGGCAGGTGCGCCGGATGTGCGCCCATGTCGGATTGCCCTGCCTGCGGCTGGTGCGCTGGTCGATCGCCGACTGGACGCTGGAAGGGCTCTCCCCCGGTCAGTGGCGCGAGGCCTGATCGCCCTGCGTCAAACCCACTTGGCCAGAGGCGGCAGGCTCATCAACACCGCGTTGGCATCGTGGCCGGTTTCCAGCCCGAACTTGGTGCCCCTATCGTAGACCAGGTTATATTCGGCATAGAGCCCGCGATGTATCAGCTGGGTGTCCTTGTCGGCCTCGTCAAAAGGCTGAACGCGGCGCTTTTCCACCAGCGGCAGATAGGCCGGAAGGAAGGCGCGACCGATGTCCTGTGTAAGCGCGAAATCGCGCGCCCAGTCGCCGGTGTTCTGGTCATCCATGAAGATGCCGCCCACACCACGCGCGCGGCCCCGGTGCGGAACATAGAAATACTCGTCGGCCCAGGCCTTCAGCCGCGGATACTCCTCTGCTCCGTGCGGATCGAGATGCGCCTTCTGCGTGGCATGAAAATGCGCTGTATCCTCGGCATATTCGATGCAGGGGTTCAGGTCCGACCCGCCGCCGAACCACCAGGCGTGGGGCGTCCAAAACATCCGGGTGTTCATATGCACCGCGGGCGCATGCGGGTTCTGCATATGCGCCACCAGCGAAATGCCCGAAGCCCAGAAGCGGGGGTCTTCTTTCATCCCCGCGATGCCCTTGCGTGCGGCCATCGCCATCTGCGCCCGCTCGCCCAGCGTTCCATAGACGGTAGAGACGTTCACACCGACCTTCTCGAACACCCGGCCGCCCCGCAGCACACTCATCAGCCCGCCGCCGGCGTCTCCGCCATCGTCGGCCGCCCGGCGGGTTTCCGTCACCTCGAACCGACCCGGCGCCATATCGGCAAAGGGTCCGTCATCGTGGCTGTCCTCCAGCCCCTCGAACGCCGCGACGATCTGGTCGCGCAGCGTGCGGAACCAGGCCGCCGCCTGGGTCTTCTGCGCCTCGAATGCCTCTGCCATGCCCTGCCCCTTGTCTGTCACGCCGCGCTCTGGGCGCGGGCGTCGGCCAATATCATGTCGGCACCCTTCTCCGCGATCATGATCGTCGGAGCATTGGTGTTGCCGCTGGTGATCGTCGGCATCACCGAGGCATCGACCACGCGCAGCCCCGGCACCCCGCGCAACCGCATCCGGCCATCCAGCGGCGCCGCCACATCGCCTCCCATACGCACGGTCGACACCGGATGGAAGATGGTCGTGCCGATATCACCCGCGGCCTTGGCCAGGTCGGCGTCGGTCTGGTGGTCCAGTCCGGGGCGGATCTCATCGGGGTGGTACTTGGCCATGGCGGGCTGCGCCATGATCCGTCGAGACAGCAGGATCGACGCCGCCGCCGTGC
Organism: Roseivivax sp.; assembly: GCA_020441125.1. Lineage (GTDB taxonomy): Bacteria > Pseudomonadota > Alphaproteobacteria > Rhodobacterales > Rhodobacteraceae > Mesobacterium_A. Next base: position 16,969 of record JAGRMT010000001.1, on the reverse strand, counting down.
GCCTGTCGCCTTCTGTCGACAGGTAGTTTGGCGAGATCCGCGGCGCGTCGCGCCAATGCGACGAGGCAATCTGCACCCGCCCCCGGCTTTCAGGCCGCAGGTTGCAGACACTGGCGGTTATCGCCGGATATGGGTGCAGCGGGTCGCCGAACGCGTCCAGCGAAAGCGGCTGAACGTGGAATTCCAGATCGGGCGTTTCCAGATCGGGGCGCGAGCGGGCAAAGGCTCCCAGCTGGCTGGGCGCCATCGACATCGGCCCGCTTCGCCGCAGGGCATATTCCAGCGCGATCTTGGCCTTGCCGACCAGCGAATTGGCCAGCGTGTTCAGCGTCAGCGCATCGCTTAGCCGCCACGAACAGCGCAGTTGAAGATGGTCCTGCAGGTTCTCGCCCACGCCCGGCAGGTGCTTGCGCACCTCGACCCCGTGGTATTTCAGCAGGTCGGCCGGCCCCAACCCGGCCAGTTGCAGAATCTGCGGCGAGTTGATCGCCCCCGCGCTGAGGATCACCTCGCGCGCGGCGCGCGCCTCGTGCGAAACGCCGGCCCGGTCATAGCGCACGCCGACCACACGCTCGCCCTCGAAGATCAGCCCGGTGGCATGGGCCTGCGTTTCCACCTTCAGCCGGTCGCCCGACGTGGTGCGCAAGAACGCCTTGGCGGTGTTCATCCGCCAGCCGCTGCGCTGGTTCACCCGGAAATACCCGACGCCCTCGTTGTTGCCGGTGTTGAAATCGGTGGTCTTGGGCAGGCCCTGTTGATGCGCGGCCTCCATCCAGTCGTCCAGCACGTCCCAGTGCAGGCGCTGGTTCTCGACCCGCCATTCGCCGCCCGCGCCGTGCATTTCGGATTCGCCTTCGACGTAATCCTCGGACTTGCGGAAATACGGCAGCACGTCATCCCAGCCCCAGCCGGGCAGGCCCATCTGGCGCCACAGGTCGTAATCCGCCGCCTGGCCGCGCAGGTACAGCATTCCGTTGATCGAACTGCACCCACCCAAGACCTTGCCGCGCGGATAAAGCAGGCTGCGCCCGTTCAACCCCGGATCGGCGGCAGTGCGGTACATCCAGTCGGTGCGCGGATTGTTGATGCAGTACAGATAGCCCATCGGGATATGAACCCAGTGGTAATTGTCCTTACCCCCGGCCTCCAGCAGCAGGGTCTTGTGTCCTGCTTCGCTCAGCCGCTTGGCCAGAACGCATCCCGCGCTGCCCGCGCCCACGATCACGAAATCCCACATGGCCCACCTCCTGCGCGTCAGCCTAGCCGTTGATCCGCTGGGTGCAAGTCAGACCGGCAGCGCCGTCGTGTTGAAAACAGTGCGCAGTGCAAAGGACGATTGCATCTGGGCCACCCCCGGCAGCCGCGTCAGGTACTGTCGGTGGATGCGGGCGAAATCCTCGGTATCCTCGGCCACCACCTTCAGGATGTAATCCGCCGTTCCCGCCATCAGATGGCATTCCAGCACGTCCGGCACCCGCGCGACCGCCCGTTCGAACGCATCCAGCACCTCGTCGGCCTGACCGTTCAGCGTGATCTCGACGAAAACCGTGGTTGGGATACCCAGGCGGCGCGCATCCAGCAGGGCGACATAGCCGCGGATCACCTTGTCCTCCTCCAGCCGGGCAACGCGGCGGTGACAGGCCGAGGCCGACAGGTTCACCTGTGCCGCCAGGTCGGCGTTCGACATGCGCCCCTGCTTCTGCAAGGCGCGAAGAATGCGCCGGTCTGTCTCATCAAGAACCGCAGAGTCTTTCGCCATTATCCGCCTTTTCCGAAGATTCTTCGAAATTATCAACTACAGGCGACACGATCTCGGCGCAAATTGCAAGCGACCCGTGCGATTCTATTTCTGTCATCAAGGGAGAGACGCCATGAAGATCGGTTGCCCAACAGAGATCAAGCCGCAGGAATACCGTGTCGGCATAACACCGCCCGCCGCGAACGAAGCAGTTCGCCTTGGCCATACCGTGCTGATCCAGCGCGGCGCGGGTCTGGGTTCGGGCTTTTCCGATGCCGATTACCTGGCTGCCGGTGCCCAGATTGTCGACGACGCCGCGGCGGTGTTCGCCCAGGCCGACATGGTGGTCAAAGTAAAAGAGCCGCAGGCCGTGGAGCGCGCGATGCTGCGCGAAGGTCAGCTGCTGTTCACCTACCTGCACCTGGCGCCCGATCCCGAACAGACGGCGGACCTGCTGGCCTCTGGCTGCACCGCCATCGCCTATGAAACCGTGACCGATGCCTCGGGCGGGCTGCCGCTGCTGGCCCCGATGTCCGAAGTGGCCGGCCGCCTGGCGCCCCAGGTCGGTGCCTGGACGCTGCAAAAGGCCAATGGCGGCCGCGGTGTGCTGATGGGCGGCGTGCCCGGCGTGGGCCCGGCCAAGGTGGCCGTGATCGGTGGCGGGGTTGTCGGCACCAATGCCGCCCGCGTTGCCGCCGGCATGGGCGCCGAGGTCACCGTGCTCGATCGTTCGCTACCCCGGCTGCGCTACATTGACGATGTCTTCGGCAACCAGTTCCGCACCCGTTTCGCCAGCGCCGCCGCCACCGCCGAATGCGTGGCCGAGGCGGACATGGTGATTGGCGCCGTTCTGATCCCCGGCGCTGCCGCACCCAAGCTGGTGACCCGCGCACAGCTGTCGACCATGAAGCCCGGCGCCGCCATCGTCGACGTGGCGATCGACCAGGGCGGTTGCTTCGAAACCTCGCGCGCAACCACCCATGACGATCCGATCTACGAAGTCGACGGCATCATGCACTATTGCGTGGCCAACATGCCGGGCGCCGTGGCGCGCACCTCGACCATTGCGCTGGGCAACGCCACCATGCCGTTCCTGCTGGCCCTGGCCAACAAGGGCTGGCGTCAGGCCTGCATCGACGACCCGCACCTGCGTGCCGGTTTGAATGTGCATGCCGGCCGGCTGACCAACCTGGCCGTGGCCGAGGCGCTTGGCCGTGAAGGCACCACGCCCGAGGGAATCCTGGGCCTGTAACCAACGTCAGGCATCCTGACGCGAGATGTCGGTGATCAGCACGTCGCTTACCTCCGGGCCAAGCACGCGGCGTGCGATCACCGTCAACTCGTCCCGAAGGGGGCGCAGATTGGCGGCATTGGCGAATTCACCGCTAAAGCGCCCCAGACTGGCCTGGTCGAACAGCGTCTGAAGGAACAGGTCGCGTAACTTCGGCTCGCGCGCATAGATCACTTCTGACTTGCCGATCTGCGTTTCGATCGTGATCGACAGCACCACCAGCGCCGCCACCCGCGTTTCGGTCACCACCGGCACGACAAACTGGTTGTTCAACTTGACGAACTCCCGATCGACCAGTTCCGCCGCATCAACCCGTACTTCGGGCGCCTCGCCCTCTGGCACTTCGATCACCGTCGGCGCGGGGCAGTCCGCCGCCACTTCGGTATGCTCCTCTGCCCCGCCCGACAGGAATATCCCGGCACCCACACCTGCCCCGATCCCGACCAGCGCCAGGATCACTGGCAACAGAATGCGCAACATCGCCCGGCCTCCCGCTAGAACGGCAGGACCATGTCCAGCACCTGCTGGCCATAGCGCGGCTGCTGCATGTCGGTGATCTGCCCGCGGCCGCCATAAGAAATTCGTGCCGAGGCGATCTTGTCATAGGTGATTTCATTCAGGCGGGTGATGTCGGCGGGGCGAACATAGCCCGAGACCAGCAATTCACGCAGTTCGAAGTTCACCCGCACCTCCTGGTTGCCCTGAATTGCCAGAACGCCGTTGGGCAGCACGTCGACCACCGTCGCCGCGACCCGCAGCGTCAGCTTTTCGTTCCGCCTGACGCTGCCATCGCCCGACGCATTCGCCTGCCCATCCAGTGACACCGCCGACCCCATCGAGGCGCCATCGGTCAGGCCTTGGTCGATCCGTTGCGGTATCCCCAGCAAATCCGGCACCGACATGCTTTGCGATGCATTGCGAGAGCGTGCTGTCGCGTTCGAGATCTCCGCCCGCTCGTCGATCTCGATCACCACCGTCAGGATATCGCCGCGGCGCATCGCCCGCCGGTCCCCCAGCAACGAGGTGCGCTCGCGGCTCCAGAGCGAGGCGCGGTCGACCGCACGCTCGGGCAGTGCCTTGTCGGGGATGCCAGAGTAGACCATCGCGCTATGCTCGCGCGTTGTTTCGGTATCTGACAGGCTGGGCGGTTTGCCCAGGTGATCCATCCGGTCGCAACCGGCCAGCAGGGCCACCATCAACAGGATCCGTCGCATCTCGCTACTCCACCAAAACGCGGCCGTCGGGCGTGATACGGCCGTTGACCCGCGCATGAGAGCTGGTGTTCAGCACCGCGATCACCTCGCCCGCCGAACCCCGCGCCAACGCGCGGCCCTCGGCGGTGATCTGCAAGCCGTTGCGCCGATACACGATTTCAACAAGGGCATTGCGCGAGACCAGCGCCGGTTCACGCAGGTCGCCCAACCGGATCGCCCGTCCTGGGTACAGCACCACACGCGCCTCTTGCCCGATCACCGCGTCGGCTTGCGCGTAGCTGCCGAGGGTCACCGCGGACACCACGGCGATATCGGCCGCGGTCAGTGTTTCCTCGGGCCGGATCGTGCGGGTCGGCACCACGGTATCCGCCCATGCCGGCATTGCCGCCAGAACCAAGATCACCGCCCGCATCACCGCACCTGCGTGGTGGCGGCCAGCATCTGGTCGACCGCGGTGATTACCTTGGCATTCAACTCGTATCCGCGCTGCGCCTCGATCAGTTCGGTGATCTCACGCACGGCATCGACGGAACTGTCTTCGAGATAACCCTGCCGCAGGGTTCCCAGCCCGTCCTGCCCCGGCGCGCCGGGCAGTGCCGGGCCCGATGCCTCGGTTTCCAGGAACAGGTTGCCGCCAATCGCCTCGAGCCCTTTGGCATTGGTGAAGTTGGACAGCGTCAGCTGGCCCAGCAGTTGCCCTTCGGCCCCGTCCTGAAAGTAGGCATAGACCTCGCCTTCGGCATTGATCGAGACCGAGCGCGCCTCGGCCGGGATGGTGATGTCGGGCGTCAAGGGAAACCCGTCAGAGTTGACGATCTGCCCCTCGCCCGTCCGTTTCAGCCCGCCATCGCGGGTATAGGCGGCCTCCCCAGAAGGCAGCGTCACCTCCAGGTATCCGGCGCCTTCGATCGCAACGTCCAGGTCGCCGCCGGTCGCACTCAGCGCCCCTTGAGAAAGCTGCATGCTGATTGCCGACGGGCGCACACCCAGCCCGAGCTGCACGCCTGTGGGTAGCACCGCACCATTGGCCGCGTTGATCGTGCCGGCACGCGCGATCTGCTGGTAATGCAGATCGGCAAATTCAGCCCGCCGCGCATTGTATCCGGTCGTACTCATGTTCGAGAGGTTGTTCGAAATGACCTCGACGCGCATTTGCTGCGCACTCATTCCTGTCGCCGCGATTGCCAATGCCCGCATGTCATGCTCCTGCCTTTGGGTTATCGGTCATTTGACCAGTGTCTGAATCGTTGTGCGTACGCGCTGATCCTCAGCGTCCAGAAAGCTTTGCCCCAGCTCATAGGCGCGCTGCACGGCGATCATCCGCGACAGCTGGCCCACGGGATCGACGTTGGATTGCTCGACAAAGCCCTGCGAAACGCGCGGGTCGGGCGCCACCTCCCAGCCGGCTTCGGCCCGGAACAGCACGCCGCCCTCACGCTCAAGCCCCAGCGGATCGGTCGGCACCACAACACCGATCTGGCCCAGCAGCCGGCCCGCGGCGCTGATCGTGCCGTCACCGGCGATCGCGACAGCTCCGGCATCGGGCGGGATAAAGATCGGAGCGCCGCCAGCATCCAGCACGCGGTTGCCATCCGGCGTCACCAGGTCGCCCTGCGCATCGGGGGTAAAGGACCCGGCGCGGGTCAGCCGTTCGCCGGCATCGGTCTGGACCACAAAGAACCCGTCGCCGTCGATCGCCACGTCGAAGGTGCCGGCGGTTGGACGCAGCGGACCCTGGTCCAGAATTGTGCGCGCGATCCGCGCCGTGGTCATCGACACGCTGCCATCCTCGCCCGCGCGTCGGATGAACTCAGAGAACAGCACCCCTTCTTCGCGATAGCCGGTGGTGTTGGCATTGGCCATATTGTTGGCCAGGATGCGGATTTCGCGCATCAGGCCCGATTGCCGCGTCAGCGTTGCATAGCCCGCGTTGTCCATCTCAGCCTCCGGCGATTAGGGGGATCAAGTGCTCCTTCCAGAACGCCACCAGCGTCTGGGTCATGAAGCCCATCGACAGCCAGAAGGTGACGACGATGGCGCCCAGCTTGGGCACGAAGGTCAAGGTCATCTCCTGGATCGAGGTCAGCGCCTGAAACAGGCCCACGGCAACCCCGGTGATCAGCGCGACCGCCAGGATCGGCATCGAGGCCAGCACGCTGACCCACAGCCCCTGGCGGACCGTGTCGAAAAACAACGCCTCTGTCATGATCGGGCCTCAGATCGGCATCCGCAGGATTTCCTGGTACGCCTCGACAACCTTGTTGCGCAGGGTGACGGCGGTCTCGACCGCCAGCTCGGATTGGGCCAGCGCATGCACCAGCGCATGCGGATCGGCCTTGCCGACCATCGCGTCCTGCGCCAACCGCTCGCCGCCGTGCAACGTCTGCTCAAAGCTGCGCACCTTGCCGGCAAGTGGATCGGACGCCGGTGCGGTTTCGGGCGTAGCCAACGTGGCAGGCCGCGCCAAGGCGTACTTCTGCGCGGCAAAAAGGCTGCGAATGTCCATTCTGGTCTCCTGTTAAGGGCGGGCCACCGCCCGGTGTCAGCGGCGAAGCAACCCGAGCAATTCGGAGGACATCTGCCGCGTCTGGTCGAACATCTTGAGGTTGGCCTCATAGCTGCGCTGGGCTTCACGGGCGTCGGCGACCTCGATCATCAGATCGACATTCGACGCTTCGAAATGGCCGGTGACATCGGCTAGCGGATGACCCGGATCATAGACCCGCTCCAGCGGCGACTGATCCAGCCGGACGCGGCCCAACGCTACGGTACCGGCCCCGTCAAACGGAGCCACGGCCGCGGTCTTGCGCCGATAGCCAGGCGTGTCGGTATTGGCGATGTTTTCCGAAATCATCCGGATACGGCGCGCCTGCATCTGCAGTGCGCTGGCCGAAACACCCAGGGCAGAGGAAAAATCACTCATCAGCGTGTCCTCTTATCCGCGTCCCAGCGAGGTGCGCAGCACCGTCAGCCCAGACCGGTAGATCGCCAGTGCCAGCTCGTGCTGGCGGGTCGCCGCAACCGAATGCACCATCTCCTCCTCGATCGAGACGGTGTTTCCATTCGGCTCCATCGCGCTGTCGCGTGGCACCGGATCGGCCCGAAGAGTGGTATCGCGAAAGTCCAGGTGGCCGGGCCGGGACGCGCGCATTGCGGCGCTGTCGCCTGCGGGCTGGATCAGGCTTTCAAACGATGGCAGGTCGCTGGCCTGGTATCCCGGTGTATCGGAATTGGCCATGTTGCGCGCGATCAGGGTCTGTCGCTGCGCAGCGTGGCGCGCCATGGCATTGGCTGTGGCAAACAGGCTGAGGCTTTCAAACACCGGGGCTTCTCCCTCGATTGGCTTCAATCAAGGCTTAACCCCGATTCCTTTAGAAACGGTTTTCAGAGGATTGGCGGGGCGTTCGATGGATACCGAAATGTTCGAAGGGTTGCGCACGGGCCTGGCGGGGCTGTCACCGGTGCGCGCAGTGGGCCGGGTGACAACGGTCGATGGCACGGTCGCCTGGGTGTCCGGCCTGGCCAGCCAAACCGCGATTGGCGACCGGTTGCGGCTGCTAAAACGCAGCGGCCAAAGCACCGAGGGAGAGGCGGTGCGCATTCGCGACCGGCTGGTGGCGATGTTGCCCGATTCGGGTCTGGAGGGAGTTTCACTCGACGATCGCGTGGCGGTTCTGGGCGCTTTGCCGCTGCGGCCCGCGCCAGGCTGGATCGGTCGGGTGATCGACCCGTTCGGACGGCCGCTCGACGGCCAGCCGCTACTGCCTGGGGCCACTGCCGCGCCATTACGCGCCGCGCCGCCGCCGGCCGCGCAACGGCAACCGATGGGGCCGCGACAGACCACAGGACTGAACGTTTTCGACACCTTGCTGCCCATCGCCCGCGGTCAGCGGGTTGGCCTGTTTGCTGGCTCGGGTGTCGGCAAATCGCGCTTGCTGGCCGACCTCGCGCGCCAGATGGAGGCGGACGTCGCCGTGCTGGCGCTGGTGGGTGAACGCGGGCGGGAGCTGCGCGATTTCATCGAACGCGGCCTTGGCCCCGATGGGATGGCTCGCAGCGTGGTGGTCACCGCCACTTCGGACCGGTCACCGCTGGAGCGGCGGCGCTGCCTGCATGCGGCGATGTCCGTGGCAGAGCGGTTTCGCGACAGCGGGCAGCATGTGCTCTTCCTCGCCGACAGCGTTACCCGCTTTGCCGAAGCGCACCGCGAAGTGGCCGTGGCAGCGGGCGAATTGCCTGCGCTGCGGGGCTATCCCGCCTCTGTGACGCACGAAATCATGGCGTTGTGCGAACGTGCCGGGCCGGGTCTGGCAGGCGCCGGCGACATCACCGCGGTGTTTAGCGTGCTGGTGGCCGGGTCGGATATGGACGAACCCATAGCAGACATCCTGCGCGGAGTGCTGGACGGCCATGTCGTGCTGGAACGCGCCATCGCAGAGCGCGGGCGTTTTCCAGCGGTGGACTTGCTGCGTTCCGTCTCGCGCAGCCTGCCCGAAGCCGCCACGGCCGAGGAAAATGCCCTGATTTCCCAGGTGCGCCTTTTGTTGGGCGCGTATGAGCGGTCTGAAACCATGATCCGTGCCGGGCTTTACCGCCGCGGCAGCGACCCTCTGGTCGATCAGGCCATGGGCGTTTGGCCCGAGTTGGACAGCTTCCTGGCCGGCCGCACGCCAGATGGCGCAAAGGCGGCCTTTGACAAGCTTCGTGTAATTCTTCGCAGGCACGCTGCCCGCCCAACCCAGACCGGCGCCGCCGGTCACCGGGCTGCTTCTGGCTGATCCGCGGTTAGTTGTTGGCCCGCATGAACTGCGCGGTCTGCGATACCAGCGACAGCGCGGCCTGCATGCCGACCGCGCTGGGCGCCTCGGCCAGCTGCGCACGCACGAGGAACCGCCGAATAGCCGTTTCCCGGTTTTCTTCCAAAGCGATCGTGGTCAGATCATCTGTCCCGAACAGCTGCCGGGCCTTGTCTTTGAAAAGCTCCAGCTGCCGGTCTATGTCCAGCTTGCCGACACTGGCGGGAAGAGACAGCGCCCCTTCCATCACACTGCGTACAGGCGGCTGCCCCATCACATGGTACCAGGCCGCATTGTTGGTGCCGCTGTCCTTGGCGATTTCCGGCAAAAGCCGTTGGAACGCCAGCGCCAGCCGCAGATTGCCATCCACCTCTCCCACTGCCGCCTCGAACGAGACAGCCTGGTACCGTGCAACAACATCATCAGCAAAAGCCTCTGTCTTGGTCAGAGTCAGCGAGTAATTCAGGGACGAAAACATGGTTGCCATCGACCGATACCGGTCATCGGTCAGCCTGTTTGCCAGCGCGTGTTCGTCTTCGGTGCCTTCCTGTAGTACGCGGCCGATGAAATAACGGTTGTTCAGGTCGTCGATCAGACCAAAGGCCCCCAGCGCGACGCGCAGCGCGGTGCGATCCTGCACCAGGTCTTCGGCTGAGCCCTGTTCTGGTATGGCCGACCGGAAATGCGCCACGTCACGCCTGACATCCGGCCGGGCGGCGAATTGCGTCAGCTGCCGCTCCATCGTCGATTTGAGCATGGACCATCCCGCCAACCCCGATCCGACGATAACGGGTTGAAAGCTCATGCCGTTCCCATCGCCAGCAGGCGCGCCTCTCGCGGCAGAAGGTTGCGCAGGCATTTCAGGCAACGGTAGAAATTGCCTTCCGACAATGTGGTTGTCGCCTCCGACAACAGCTTGCGGCTGTCGGTGTCGGTAAAAATGCGGCTCAGCTCTTCGATTGCAACCACGGCGCGGTGGCGCGTTTCATCTGCTGCCGCTTCTCCGATCAGCACCAGCTGCAACGTATAGCACAACCTGCTGACGGGCGTGTTCGCCCGGTCCGGGTGAATCGCGTCGCGCAGACGAAGGACCTTGGCGTTTTGCGTCAGGATGTTGATACGCGAGCGCCGATCGCCGTTCTCGACTACGGCACCGTTGATCAGCACCCTTTCCCGCGGGGCGAGTTTGATGACCAGCCCGGTCATTGAGCCGCCTCCACACCTTTCAGCCCGCGCAATATGGCCAGGTTTATGTCCAGCAGCGGTTTGATCTTGGCCTTGCCCGAAAGAACAAGTGCGCTGTGATGCTGCACGAATTGCGACAGGTACACGATGCGCGCGCGCAACTCGGGCGGCAGGGCGTTGTCGGCGTCAAGAACATCGGCGGCGAGTGCCGTCCACAACCGCCGGTTTTCGTGCAGGCAACGCGCCAATTTGGGAAAGTTGCTTTTCCGCGTGCGCGACGCATCGGCCAGATGGTGCGTGACACGGGAAATCACATCGTATTCCACAGACTTGGAGCATCGCACGACGCTCGCGTCGCGCCCCCCCGCGCCATAGGCGGCGGAGGCTTGGGAAAAGGCGGCCTGGGTCAAGTGGTGGCTCCTTCGTCAAGCCGAATGGTTGGCCCGAAGCCGTGATTGGCTTCGGGCCTGTGTATTATTACCGGAACAGCGCCAGCAGCGACTGCGGTGCCTGGTTTGCGATCGACAGCGCCTGAACACCCAGCTGTTGCTGGACCTGCAGCGCCTGAAGGCGGGCAGAGGCCTCTTCCATGTCGGCATCTACCATCGCGCCGATGCCCGACTTCAGCGAGTCGGTCAGCGAGGAAATGAAGTCCGACTGGGTCTGGATCCGCCCTTCGACCGAACCAAAGCTGGACGCCGCGTCGATGGCGCGGTCGATAAGCGTTTCAATGGTGGCCAGGGCCGACGAAGCACCCGCGCCCGAAGACACGTCGATTCCTGCCATCGCGCCCAGACCGCCTGACCCGGCATTGGTGAACTGACCGCTCACGCTCAGGTCAACCGTGCCGTTGTTGGTGAAGTCCAGCGTGCTGGGGGTGCCGCTGTCATAGTCGACCACCAGGCCCGAAATGCCCAGGTTGTCGATCTTGTTCTTCAGCGCCACTGCCACGATGTCGGCCGTGGTTGTTGCCGCCACATCATCGGCTGTCACGGTGTAGGACACGGTTTCCGATCCGACCGTCAGGCTGACCTTGTCGCCCGCCACGAAGGCAGAACCGTTTTCGAGGATCTCGATCTGCTCGTTGCCGCCAGAAGCGTCCAGCACCAGCGCCACGGTATCACCACCGCTGGATGAGCCGGTCGAGCTGCCCGAGAAGATGTCATTGGCGACATAGCCGCCCGTCGACATGTCCCACGCGGTGACGGTGATCGAAGACGAGGACACGTTGCCAGACGAATCGCGGTTCAGCGACGACAGGATGCTGGCACTGGCCGCAGAACCGTCCACCAGGTTCAGACCGTTGAACTGGGCCGCGGCGATCACCGAGTCGACCTGGCCTTTCAGCGCGGTCACGTCGGCGTTGATCTTGGTCCGGTCTACGTTGTCTTCCTGTGCGGCAACGATCTTTTCCTTCATCTGGGTCAGCAGGTTGGTCACGGTTTCCGCCGCCTGGCGGGCGACCGCAACCGTGGACTGGCCCAGCGACAGGCTGTCAGAGATCGACTTGAACCCGCGAACGTCGCTTTCCATCACCTTGGAAATCGCCCAGACCGCCGAGTTGTCCTTGGCCGAACTGACCGACTTGCCGGTCGAGACCTGGCTTTGCGTTTCGGCCAGGCCCAGGTTGATGGACTTCAGGGTCTGCAGCGCCACCATGGCGCCGTTGTTGGTAAGAATACTGGACAAATTCATGCTCCTTCTTGGATGCGCCTGATGATTTGAGCGGCGCACTCTGGTTTCCCTTTTGGGTATGATCCAAGAACTTCTGCCCATACGCCCGGCAATCGGGGCGCGCCATCTGTGGATGCGGTCGTCAAGCTACGGTCGCCAGGTGAAGAATATGTTAATCCCTTCAACCCTTTGCAGCGCAACTAACTCAAATTCGACGGTTCACCAGGGGCGTGCTGGTCCGCGCCGGGGCGGTTGGCGTATCGCGCCGACCGGTCGCTGCGCCGCGCCCGTACAGGTATCCGGAAAGATGCGCCGCCAGCATTCCCGCCACCTCCCGCGCGGCAGCCAATACGGCCTCGCATTCCACGCGGTCGGCACGGGTATCGAGGGTGCGCAGGCCGTCGGCGAGACCGGCAGGCAGTGCCGGAACCGGGCGGCCGGCCAGCAAGGCGCGCTTCTGCGCCTCGAATACATGCATCAGATCGCGGCCCGCACTCATCCCGGCGTTCCACCGAACCGCGCCAGCCATTGGCGGTAAAGCGCGCTTTCCGGCCTGGCAAGCGACTCGGCGATCGCCTCAGTGGCCAGAAAGCCGAAACCGGGCGCACTGTCCGAGCCGGAAAAAACCTCTTCGGTGCCGGCAAACTTCAGCATCTGGCTCATATAGGCCACGAATAGCGGTCGGACCGTTCCATCCGCCGCAGGCTTTACGGCCGCGCGCGGTACATTGGATGGGGGCAATGCTGTCTGTCCGATCTCCATGCTTCCTTAACCTCATGCGTCGTATGGCTGCGGGACCCTGGGTAAGGCGGGACAGTTATGAACGGATTAATTCAGAACGGGCTGGCCGGAATTTCTCTTCCCCAAACCGGGCTCACTCACATGGCGGAAACGCGGTCAGAGCCTTCCGTGCCGCCGCTTGTGGCGTTTGCTGCCGTTCTGGGCCAGTTGGCCGCCGGGCGCCCTTTGCCGGCCAAGCCCGTCCAGAACGCTTTGGCGCCCGCCACGCCCGAGCCATCGACTCACCCAGACCGCCAGGAACCCGGCGAAACGCCCGAGATAGCGGCAGAGGTGTCGTTGACCGATCCATTGGCCGAGGCTGACCCGGACTTGCCTGTATTGCCTTTGCCAATCTATGCGCAACCGGCGTCCGCCTTGGCCGAGAGTGCGGCACTCCCCGCCCCGGCGGAGGCCTCATCGGGCACGGACCGCCCGGCGAACGCCGAGCATGTGGCGCCGAATCCTGTCCGGTCCGTTTCGACGATCTCCGATTTGCCCGGTCAAACCGCCAAGCGCGCGGTAGCCGGTCCATCCCCCGCGCCCGTCGCGTCGTCGGAAATGGCACAACATGCAGCTCGGTCAGTGCCGGCCAATGCTTCGCCTCATGTCGAAACGCCTCTGCCAACGGACAACCTGCGCTTAACGGCGATGCCAGAAAGGCTAACCCGATCTGAAGCGCCTGAAATCGCATTGGCGAGGCCGTTGGTTCCAGATGGTGCTGACCTGCCGGACAGTGACGGCCCCAAGGCAACTCCGATTGCCGCAGCAGGCCGGCCAGCCCCCCAGGCCCGGCCGGCAGAGCTTCCGCTATCCGAACCCACAGCTCCGCCAAGTCAATGGGCGACCACCCGGACACAGCCACGTCACCAGCCGCTGCCGATGTCTGAAACGTCACAACCACCGAATACAGCATCTGCAACGGATGCGGCACCCCAATCGTCGGCAGTGCAGATCGGGCAACAACTCGAACCGGTTCGCCCCGCTGTCGATCGCCGAACTCACGTGGGCGCAACCCGGATGACCGCGCCGACCGATCTGCCCGCCGTTCAAGCACCGATGCAACGAAGCCAGCCCACCCAGAGACCGGATGCACCCTTGCCCGCAGCAGACGGAGAACGAAACCCGTCGCCTCGCACTGCGCAGGCGCCACAGCCAGTCGGCCAAGAGCTTCCTGCTCCGGCCGCCGGGCAGCCAAGCTTGGCGCAAGCTTCGGGCACGCCCGCTGTAATCCCTGCCGTTGCAAGCGCACCGCAAGTGATCATGGCGTCGCAAGAAACGATCCGGCGCGACACGCCGCAGGCAACCGTGTTGACAGCCGCGCCACCACCATCGGGTTTCGCGGTCCAAACGGCGGATGCCCAGCAGCCACTGCCTCCGCGCGAGCCGTCTGGCCAACCTTTGGCTTCCGCGCCACATCCACGTTTGCGTGCAGCGGTTCCTGGTCGCCCCATCGCACCGAGAATGCAACCTCGCAGATCAGAGCCCAACCCCGCAGCGCAGCCCGAATACAAACCCGTTGAACCGGGCTCGGCGGCACCGGCCGACAGCCCCGAACGGTCGGCCGTGCTGGGCCAGCTACCCCCGGCGGAACTGCGCGGGGTGCCGGGCCATACCGGCCATTCAGTAACTCCGGCTTTCGCCCCGCACCATGTCGCACGGCAATTGGGGACGGCGATCAGCCGTGTGCAGGACGGCTCGCTCCGGCTGCGGCTGTCGCCCGAAGAGTTGGGCAGCTTCACCATGCATCTACGCCATGACGGCCCCGTGCTGCACTTGACCATCCAAGTCGACCGGCCCGAAACGCTGGACCTGTTCCAGAGAAACCTGTCGCCGCTGCTGGATGAGCTGTCAAAACTCGGCTTCGACCGGGTCGACGTAGACCTTGGCGGGCAAGCGCGCGAGCAGACACAGCGCAGCGCTGGTCAGGCAACGCCCCGTCTTCCGGCGGCTGGCCAAGCAGAGGAAAGCGCACCGCCCGCGCCGCCAGAGCCTGTCGCCAGCACGACCGATGGAATGGACATCCGACTATGATCACCGCAACGCAAAACACCGCATCGGGCCCCGTCGCAGGGGCCAGCCAGACACCGGCCAAGCCTGTGCTCAGTTCGGATTTCGAAACGTTTCTGAAGATGCTGACAGTACAAATGCGCAACCAGGACCCGCTGAACCCGGCGGATACCACCGAATTCGCCACCCAACTGGCCACCTTTTCGTCGCTGGAACAGCAGGTGCTGTCCAACGCGCTGCTGCAGTCGATTTCAAACGCGCTGGCAGGGTCGGGTCCGCTGGGCCAGGCCGCCTTGTTGGGAGCACAGGTGCAGGTGACGGGCCCGGTACCCTTTGCCGGCAGCCCGGTGGAACTGGCCGTATCGACCGCGCCCAGCGCGGACAATGCGACGCTGACGGTGCGCAACGAAAGCGGCGCGATCGTGCAGACCCTGCCTTTTGCACCCGGCGAAACCAACCTGCTGTGGGCCGGCGTCGATGACGATGGCAGCCCGCTGCCAGCCGGCGATTATACCTTTGCCGTCGAAAGCTGGTCCGGTGACAGCTTCCTGGATACCAGGCAACCGGCCCGGTTTGGCACCGTGACCGAGCTGCGCCAGGGCGACAACGGCACCCTCCTGATCCTTGATGACGGGTCTGCTGTCGAAAGCAGCGCAATCACCGGCCTTCGGCAACCGCCTGCCCAGACCGGATGACGGGCCTTGACGCAAGCCCGGTTCCATGGCGCAGTTCGTGTCATGGAGACGGTGGATCAGCTCTTGGCGCAGATGCCGGGACGCCTGCGGCAGGCCCGGCGCGACCTGGGTCTGTCTCTCGAAGCCGTGGCGGCACAGTCGGGTGTCTCGCGCTCGATGGTCAGCCAGATAGAGCGCGGAGTGTCCAGCCCGACGATGGCCACGCTCTGGCATCTGTGTCGGGCTCTGCGGATCAGCCCGGCTACCTTGTTTGAACCCGGCGACACACCGACGATTGCCGTAACGCGGGGGGCGCTGCGCACCGGCATGGCAGAGGGGATCACTCCGTTGGCCACGCCACCCGCCGGGGCGAGGACACAGATCGTGCTTCTGGCATTGTCCCCCGGCACGCATCAAACGGAACCCGCCGGACCCATGGGTACGCGCGAATTCCTGATTGTGCATGAAGGCACGCTGACTGTGACCTTGGAACAGTTGGCAAAAACCTTGTCGATCGGCGATATGGCAGAGCTTCCGGCCCATTTGCCCAGGCAGTACAAGGCCGGGGGTACCGCAGTTTGCGGTTTGCTTCTGCGGGTGACACCATAGCCCGGATCCTGCCGCCGAAGCGCGTCAGCTGTTTCCCCGCCCAAAACACTGCCCGCAATTACCGCCGTATTGTCCGGCGCGCGCCGCAGTCCTGCCGGATTTCTCGCCAATAGATACTCTCCACGAAGAACGGAGTTGAGGGTATGCGATGGACCGTTTGACCGAAATGGAGGCCTTCGCCACAGTCGTAGATCAGGGTGGATTTACGGATGCGGCAAAGAAGATGGGGATTTCCAAATCCGCCGTGTCCAAGCACGTCTCTTCACTCGAGGCACGCCTGGGCGCACGACTGCTGAACCGCACCACACGGCGTGTCAGCCCCACTGAAATCGGCTTGGCCTATTATGACCGTGCCCGCCGCGTACTGAACGATGCAGGAGAGGCGGATGCACTCGTCACCTCGATGCAATCGGCTCCGTCCGGCCTGCTGCGCATCAGCGTGGCCACGGACTTCGGCGTCAACCACCTGAGCCCGGTTCTGGGTGAGTTCCTGGCGGAATTCCCCGACATCACCGTGAACATGGTGCTGAACAACCGCTACGTCGAACTGATCTCGGAAGGTTTCGACATGGCCGTGCGCATCGGCGAGCTGGAAGACAGCACCCTGCGGGCCCGCAAGCTGACCGAAACAACCAAACGCATGATCGCCGCGCCCAGCTACTTTGAAAAATTCGGTCGTCCCGAACGGATCGACGACCTGAATGAGCACAAGTTGCTGCATTATTCCAACCAGGCCAGCGGCAACGTCTGGAAAGTGACCGCGCCTTCGGGCGAAAAGCGCCAGGTGCGCACCGCCGGCTGGCTGTCTGTCAACGACGGGCAGTCGCTGCTGAACGCCTGCATCGCCGGGCTGGGTATCGCCTATCTTCCCTCGTATCTCTACGCTGACGCCATGAAGCAGGGGCTGGTCGTTGACGCGATCCCCGACCTTCCTGTGGAAACCCAGGGCATCTACGCGGTCTATCCGCCGGGCCGGTTCACCCAGCCCAAGGTGCGCGCCT
>JAGRMT010000096.1:5092-5235 GCA_020441125.1 Roseivivax sp. | reverse complement strand
GTCGAGGCGGTGCCCATGGTCATGCAGGTGCCATAGCTGCGGGCGATGCCGCCCTGCACGCCGTCCCACTGGTCCTTGGTGATGTTCCCGGCGCGGCGTTCGTCCCAGTATTTCCAGACGTCGGTGCCTGAGCCCAGCTTTTG
>JAGRMT010000096.1:0-4964 GCA_020441125.1 Roseivivax sp. | reverse complement strand
ATGGGATGCGCGCGCAGCGTCTCTTCCACTTCCAGCGCGCCCATGTTGCGATAGAGCATCGATGTGGGCTTAAGGAACTGTTCGCTGAACGAATGCACCGGCATTTCCACCGGCAACCCGCCCGCCTGGAGGACGCCGCGCTTCACGAACTCGGCCCGGTCGCGCAGGTGGTGGTGGCAGGGGGACAGGTCGGACCAGGTGTTGATGACGGCGATCACCGGCTTGCCGGTCCAGTCCTCTCCGTCCAGGCCCATTTGCATGGCGCGGCTGCGGTGCCCCATCGAGCGCAGGTCGTCAGGTGCGAACCAGCGGGCGGAGCGGAGGTCTTCGGGCTTTTTCGTCATTTCTGTTTCCTCAGGAAATCGGTGCGGCGAGGCCGAACATCAGCCCGAAGAGAACGGCGGTCAGCACCAGGCCCAGAACCCAGGGCCAAATGCCGTAGCCGTCGATGTCGTCGCGGGAATCTCTACCGATCATGGCGTCACCTCAATTCAGCAGTTCGGGCAGCACAAGGGCGATTTGCGGGAAGATCATCACCAGCACCAGGCCGATGATCTGAAGCCCGATGAAGGGCAGCACCGCGATGAAGATTTCCTGCAGGGATATGTCCTTGGGCGCGACCGACTTCAGCCAGAAGCAGGCAGGCCCGAAGGGCGGCGACAGGAAGTAGATCTGGATGTTCATCACGAACAGGATGCCGAACCAGATCTTGGCCTGGTCTTCGGTCAGGCCCAGTTCGGGCGCCAGGGTCATCACCACCGGGGCAAAGACCGGCACGGTGATCAGCACGATGGCGATCCATTCCATGAAGGTGCCCAGCACCATCAGGATCAGCATCATCACCACGACCGTTCCCATGGCGCTAAGCCCCAGGTCCAGGAACAGCGAGCGCATGAACTCGCCCCCGCCGACCAGGTTGAAGATGCCGACAAAGGACACCGCGCCCAGCACCAGCCAGATGATCGTGCCCACGGTGGCCATGGTGCCCATCAGCGCGGTCGAGATCACGTCCCACTTGAACTGGTTGCGCACCGCAGCGACGACCAGCGCGCCGATGCAGCCCACGGCCGCCGCCTCTGTCACAGAGGCGACGCCGCCGTAGATAGAGCCCATGACGGCGCCGATCAGCACGATGCACAGCACCACCGCCGTCATCCGTTCGCGCGACAGGCCACGGGTTTCGCCGGTGATCGCGGCGGCTTCGGCGGCGGTGGGGGCCAGGGCGGGGTTCAGGTTGACGCGGATCAGCACGTAACCGGCATAGAACACGGCCAGCATTACACCGGGGATCGCGCCAGCCATGAACAGATCGCCGATGCCGACCTCGGCCGACAGGCCATAGACAATCATGATGATCGAGGGCGGGATCAGCGTGGCCAGTGCGCCCGCGGCGCAGATCAGGCCGATGGTCAGCCGCCGATCGTAGCCCAGGCGCAGCATCTGCGGCAGGGCGACCAGGCCCAGCATCACGATCTCGCCGCCCATCACGCCTGACATGGCGGCCAGGATCACCGCAACGACGGTGGTCTGCACCGCGACGCCGCCGCGCATGTTGCCGGCGAAGATCGACATGGCGTCGAACAGGTCCTCGGCAATGCCGGCGCGTTCCAGGATGGAGGCCATCAGCACGAAGAAGGGCACCGCGACCAGGCTGTAATGCTCCAGCAGGCCGACGGCGTTGGATGAGACGAGGAACAGCCCGCGCGGGCCAAAGAAGCCGATCGCCATGATGACAGAGACGATCAGCGTCACGATGCCCAGCGGCATGCCGGTCATCATCAGCGCGACCAGCAGCAGCACCATGATCAGCGAGATGGTGCCCAGGTCCATCTTGCGCAGTTGCAGCGCCTGCGACGGGTCCAGCGCCTTGCCGATGTCCGAGATCGCGCCGGAAATCGCCTGCGCGGCGGACCAGCCGAAGACGTCGGCACAGAAGGCGGCGACGAAGTAGAAGACGAAGTAAGCGCCCAGCGCCTTGACCAGCAGCCGCGCCCAGTTCGACGTGACGTGCCGGTGCAGGTTCACCGTCAGCTGCGCCAGGTACATGAAGGCGCCCAGCGTCATCAGCGATTTCATCATCATCGGCAGGGGCGAGTTGAACGCCGAGCCGGATTTTTCCACCTTGGCCACCGCCGCGTAGGCGCGCAGCGATGCATCTGTCAGCAGCATGTACAGCGCCAGGATACCCACCAGCATGGCCGCCAGGTCCAGCCACCATTGCTGGCGTTTCGTGGTCAGCCCGTGGATGACCGTGATCGCGATATGGCGCTGTTTCAGCGTGATGTAGCCCGCCGACAGCATCCAGGCCGCGGCGCACAGCGTCATGACGGTTTCAAAGGCCCACAGCGTGGGGGCGTTCAGCACATAACGCGAGAACACCTCGACCATCGTCGCCAGTGCGGCAACCAGGTAGAAGACCGACACCGCGATGCCGGTGATATGGCTGAAATTGTCGATGGCGCCATAGTCGGCGCGGGTGATCCCATCCGCCTCGTGCAGGGGATCCTGATCGGCGATGCCGATTTCGGTGTCTTCCAAGGCGCGATCGTACTGGCGGCTCATGTCCGTCTCCATGGCGCGGGCGGGCTTGGGGGGAATCGGGTTTGGGCGCGCGGCAACCCGCGCGCCCTGCGCCGGGGCTTAGAGCAGCCCGGCTTCCTTCATGAAGGAAATGTGCGCGTCATAGACTTCCTTGGCCAGCGGCGAGCCTTCGGCGAAAGCGCCCCAGGCTTCTTGCGCGATGGCGCGGAAACGGTCGCGCTCACCCTGCGGCCAGTCGATCACGGTCAGCTCTCCCGCGGCCTTGTCACGTGCCACCAGCTGGCGGTCCAGCCGGTCGAAGTGCTGGCGCAGACCGTTGTAGGCGGCCAGGTACCAGGTCTCCAGCGCGGTCTTCTGCTGGTCGGTCAGTTCGTCCCAGACCTGCTGGCCAACGGTGAACTGCAGGATCGGGGTCGAGTGGATGCCCGGGAAGATCGGGAACTTGGCGACCTTGTGCAGGCCGTTCGCGTCGTTGTTGGCGTAGGCCGAGTTGTCGGCGGCGTCGATCACGCCCTTTTCCAGCGCCGAGTAGACCTCGGAGCCCGACATCGACACGGGCGCCGCGCCCGCGCGCTTGAACACGTCTGCCGCCAGGCCCTCGGGCGAGCGGATCTTCAGGCCCTTCAGCCCGTCCACGCCCTCGACCGGCACGGTCGAGACGAAGGCTTCGCGCGCATAGGCGCCGCAGCCGACGACATGCACGCCGGGGAAGTGGGCGTCGAACAGCTTTTGCAGCATTTCCTTGCCGCCGCCCTGGGCGCAGAAGGCCTGGATCTGGTCAGCGCTGTCATATCCCGCAATCAGGTCGCCCATCAGCGCGAAGGCCGGATCGGTGCCGGCGAAATAGTTGATCGAGGTCAGGTCGCCATCAAGGATGCCGACGCCGATCGCCTCGGGCGTCTCGCGGTGGGGCACCACGGATTCGATGGGCAACAGCTCGATGCCCAGGGTGCCGCCGGTCATGGCTTCCAGCTTGGGAATCCAGTGCTCGTTCAGATAGGCGAGCGAGGCGTGGCTGGCGTTGGAGCTGGTCTGAATCTTGAGGACGCGATCCGCGGCCAATGCCGCCGTCGCGCCGAATCCCAGTGCCGCGACCATTGCCGTCAGGCCCAATGTCTTGAATTTCATAAGAAGTCCTCCCTTGGCTTCCGCTTTATGGCGCCTGCCCTCCCCAGGTTCAGGCTCTGCACCTAATATATTAGTTGACTAGTGCGAGCAATACTTTATCCCGGTTGCACTCGTATTCGTCGCGTGTCAGTCGAGGAGACGCGAGGTGTTGAAAGATATGAGCGACGCTCACCTGCCAGATGGCCCGATGCTTGCCAGTCCGCTGACCGGCGCGCCGGAACGGGTGTATTCCGACCTGCGCGATCGCATCATCCGGTTCGACCTGCCGCCCGGCACAATCCTGTCGCGCAACGCGCTGGCGCGGGACTATGGCGTCAGCCAGACTCCGGTGCGCGAAGCGCTGCAACTGCTGGCGCAGGACGGTCTGGTGCTGATCTATCCGCAGTCCAAGACACTGGTTTCGCCGATTGATTCCCGAATGCTGGCTGAGTCGCTGTTTCTACGCATGGCGGTAGAGACAGAGGTTGTCCGCCGCCTGGCCGAACGAGCCAATCCGGCGGATCTGCGACGCCCGACGGCGATCCTTCGCATGCAGCGCGCTTTGCTGGATGCCGCCGACCAGATCGACATGTTCGCCGATCTGGACCGACAGTTTCATCGCGCCCTGTTCGAGGCCATCGGGATGCAGCCGTTGCATACAATGTTGACCAGCAGGCTGGGGCACCTCTACCGGTGCCAGCGGCTGGAGTTGCCGCGCAAGGGCAAGTCGCATGACATCGTTGAGGCGCACCAGGCCATCCTGGACGGCATCGCCTCGGGCAAGCCTGACCGCGCCACCGCCGCCATGCGAGAGCACCTGTCAGGCACGATGAGCCGGATCGACGCGATCCGCGCCGAACATCCGGACTACTTCACGCCCGGCCCGACACGCTGAGGCGCGCCAGCAGGTCGGATCAGCCGCGCGAGAGCCGCTCGATCTCGTCCTTCAGGCGGAGCTTTTCCTGCTTCAGCTTGACGACGGCCAGATCGTCGGTCGAAACCGACTGCTGCAGCTTTTCGATCTGCGCCGACAGTGCTTCGTGTTTGGCTTTCAGACTGCTGAGATGCGAGTCACTGGACATCGAATCCTCCTCACCGGTTCTTTTGGTCCGCTTGTCAGCAGTACATCCCACAAACCGGACGCTGTCACGGCCTTGTTGCGCCCGAACGAACTAGTGCGGCCAATCGCCATCGGGCGCATGAACGCGCCCCGGCACGCGCCAAGCGACGCGTAATTCGACAGTCTGTTTGTGACAGTGGTGAGCCGTGCAGGATTCGAACCTGCGACCCACTGATTAAAAGTCAGTTGCTCTACC
>JAGRMT010000095.1:758-6768 GCA_020441125.1 Roseivivax sp. | reverse complement strand
TGGGGCTGCTGGGGACCGTGCTGGGTATGATCCAGTCATTCCAGGAACTGGAAATGGCGCAGGGTTCTGCCAATGCCTCGGTGCTGGCCGGCGGGATATGGGAGGCGCTGCTGACAACGGCTGCGGGTCTGCTTGTGGCGATCCCCGCGGCGGTAGGCGCCTCGCTGCTGTCATCGCGCGCCGATGCCGGGGCGCAACGGATCGAGGCCGCGGTCAGCGAGCTGATGCTGATCGAGGACGGCCCGGCGGCGGGATAGGGCGATGGCCCAACCCTTCCGCCTGACCCGTCCCCGCAAGGCGCGTAACGCGATCTCGATTGCGCCGATGATCGACGTGATGCTGATCCTGTTGATCTTCTTCATGGTCACGTCAACCTATCTCGATCTGAACATGATCCCCGCCGTATCGCCCCGCGACGATGCGCCTGCCGCTGGCAAGGTACCCGACAGGGGAGAAACCCTGATCCTGACGATCGGCGCCGATGGCACGCCGTCCGTGCAAGGCCGCGGGCTAAGCCAGGCTGGTCTGGCCGCGATGATCGCGGAACGGCTTGCGCGCCATCCTGACCTTCAGATCGTGGTGCTGCCTTCGGGCGGCGCGCAGATGCAGGCGCTGGTCGCCGTGATGGACACCGCCGCCGCCGCCGGGGCCGTCAACATGCGTATCGTCCGGGTCGAGGCACGACCATGAAGATCAGCCGCCCGCCCCCCAAGGACCTGCCCGAAACGATCGTGCCATTGATCGACGTGGTGTTCTTCCTGCTGGTCTTCTTCATGCTGGTCGGACGGATGGACGCCACATCGCCGTTCGAGGTGCTACCACCCGTGGCGCAGACCGGTGCCGACATGCCCGGCGGTGGCGCGACGCTGTCGGTTGCCGCCGACGGGGCGCTGGCATTGGACGGTGCGCCGCTGGAACGGGCCAGCGCACTGGAAGTGCTTCGAACCCGGCTGACGCAGGATGCGGCCCTGTTCATCCGCGTCAATGCCCACCGCGACGCCGAGCTGCGCCGTGTGCTGCCCCTTCTGGCCGAGTTGGAAGCGATGGGCGCACGCGACGTGGCGCTGGTTGTGACACCGGGAGAGGGTCAATGACCGCCGCCCGCGCAGGACTGTGGACAGGTGGGCTGGCCGGGTCGCTGGCCCTGCATGGCGGGGCGGCCATCGCGCTGCTATGGGCGCTGCAACCCGATCCGATCCGTCCTCAGCCCAGCCCCCATGCCCAGCTGGCGGTCGAAACGCAGGCGGTCGACCGCGCGGCGGCACAGCCGCGCCGGCCGGACGCAGAAGCCGTCGATGCGGCGCCGGCTGAGGGCGCGCAGCTGGACCAGGGCGCGATCCCGCGCAGCAAGGCGGCGGCGGTAGAGGCCCCGGCAGAGGCGTTGGCCTCTGCCGAACCGCGCATCGCCAGCGCCGCGCCCACCCCGGCGGCAGGGCAAGCACTTCCTGCCACCCTGCCGGACACCGACGCGCTCAGCGCGAGTTCGCCCGCACCGGCGGCGCTGACCGCCGCGCAGCCTGCCGCCGCCGCGCTGCCCGCCGCAGTTGCTCCGTCTGCAACCGCGCTGACTGCCGCCGCGCCCTTGGCACAGGCTGTAACCGTACAGGCCGCGCCAGCGCCGGTTCTGGCAGCACAGCCCGCCCCTGCCGCCACGCTTCCTGCTTCGCCGCCCCCGAGCGCCGCGCTTTCCGCCTCTGTGCCGGCGGCGCAGGTGGCCGCCGCCCTGGCTGCAGCGCCAGATCGCCTGACCCAGGCGGCACCGGATGCCGCCGCGCTGGCGGCCCAGCCGCCCCAAACCGAGGCCGGTCCCGCCCTGCCCCTGGCCGCGCCTGTGCTGCCTGCCGCTGCGCCGACGCCGCAACCGGCGCGCCCGTCATCGGTCGCCGCTGCCGAGCTCGCCCAGCAGGATCCCGGCGCCGACGCTCTGCCCGCCGTTGCTCCGCCGGCCGAGAAAGGCACCGCCATGCTGGCCTTCTCCGGCGCCGAAGGGGTGACAGACCCTCTATCGCTGGCGGCCTATCAGAGCTTTGTCGCCCCCGACACGCTGCGCCCCGGCGACAACATGCGCGACGGGCTGGCCGGCACGCTGGCCGCCGTGCCCTGCGCACGCATCCAGGCCCGGTTCCAGCCTGAGACCGGCGTGCTGGAACTGGTCGGCCATATCCCCGAGGCAGCACTGCGCACGCCGGTTCTGGCGGCGATGCAGGCACAGGTCGGACGGGATATTCGCGTGGCCGACGGGCTGCGCATCCTGCCCAGCCCGCAATGTCAGGCGCTGACAGGCATAGCGGACGCCGGGTTGCCGCAATCGACCGACCAGATCACCAACCCGCTGCTGCTGGGCGCCGATACTTATGTGCGCGAGTTCAGCTACAAGGCCGGCGACCAGCTTGTGCTGGACATGACCGCCCCGGATTACGACGCCTATCTCTATGTCGATTACTTTGATGCAAACGGGCAGGTGATCCACCTCAGCCCGAACGAGATCACGCCCCAGGTTCATGCCGCGGCCAAGAGCCAGCTGACAGTGGGCGCGCGCGCACCCAACGACCCGGGGCTGTTCATCACCATCGGCCCGCCCTATGGGCAGGAGATTACAGTGGCTTTCGCAGCTTCGGTGCCGCTGTTCACCACGCCCCGTCCCTTGGTCGAACCGGCGGGCCCCTATCTGCAGGCACTGCGCGCAGAAGTCGCGCGGGCGCGCGCCGCGCACCCCGACTTCAAGGGAGAATGGGTGTATTTCTTTGTATCGACCGCGCCGCGCTAAGCGTCAGCGGCAGTCATTCGCGGCCCAGTCGCGCAGGTTGCGCTTGAAGGTGCCGCCGAACGGGTGCTTTTTGTTCAGCGCCCGCTCGAAATTGGTGGCCAGGTAGGTCTGCGCCTGGGTGCACAGATTGGCGCGTTCCCACTGATGGCAATCGGTGCACTTCTTGCCCTTCCACACCTCGTCGGGCAACCCGTCGAAGGGTGGGAACATCGGCGACGAGCGGATGAGTTCTGCCAGGGTCTTGCCCCGGATCGCGTCGTCCCCCGCGGCGAGCGGTGCTTCGAAGGTAACCGGGCCTGTGGGCTCTGGCGCAGCAGGCGCCGGCGCGGCGGCAACCTGTTCGGCTGGCGCGGTCACTCCGCCGCCTTGCGGATCGGTCGCCGCATTGGCGCGCAGAGAGTCGATTTCGCCCTGAACGAACTCGGCGAAGGTGCCATCGGGGAACATCTTGAGGAATTCCTCGTAGCTCTCGATGGTACCGGCGGCCTGCGCGGCCTCGAATGCCGAGCTTTCCGACATCGACGGGCCTTCGTTTACCACGGCCGCGGCCGGCGGCGCGTTCGACGACAACTCTTGTTGCATCGCCTCGTTCAGCAAGGCGCGGGCATCCTCTGCATAAGCACTGTCAGGATAGGCGCGCAGGAACAGCATCAGCTGAACCGGATCCTTGGTCACCTCGACCGACTCCCAGAACTGACGCTCTGCCAACTCCTCGGCCGTCATCGGCTTTTCCGGGATGAATTGAAAATTGGTGGTCAGCGAAGACGTGTCCCACGGCGTTTGGCGGTTGCCGGTTTCGCGCAGAACGTCAATACGCACCTGCTTGAACACCTGTTCGATCGGCACGCCCGGCTGGGTGATGTGCCGCGCCAGCGCTTCGGTGAAGGGGCTGTTGCCGTCGAGCCCGTCCATCGCCACGCTGCCCGGCTCTGTCGCATAGGCCAGAAAGGTGCCCGTGGGCGCTTTCATCTCGGCCAGGCCGGATTCATTGAACTCGGGGATTTTGCTGAACGGGTTGTTACGGCAAGCGTCCAGGATGACGATGTTTGTCTTGTTACGGGCCGAGAACATCTGCCGCAGCACCGATTGCGCCTCCAGCGCGACCAGGTCCAGGTCGGCCGCGTCCTGCAACTGGATATCGACCGGCAGCAGGTAGTTGTTGCCAAAGGACTGAACCCCGTGCCCGGCATAATAGAACAGCCCCGTGGCATCCGACCCGGCCTCGCGCAGCGATCGGCCGAATGCGGCAATACCCATCATCATGTCAGCCTGTCCAGCGTCGATCAGGGTGGTCACCTTAAAGCCCAGTTTTTCCAGCGTCTGCGCCATCAGCGTGGCGTCGCTCGACGGGTTGTCCAGCGCCGTGACGGTGGAATAATTCGAATTTCCGATCACCAGGGCGATGCGTGTCTCAGCCTGGGCAATCCCGGCCAGGAACATCGACACGATGCAGATAATGCGCGCAATCCAGGCCAAACCGCCGTCCTCAAGCTTCAATAAATTTCGCCGCTTCTGGCGTTTCTACCATAGATCTGAGCCTAGAATGGGAGATTGTCTAGGTTTTTGTATGGTGCATCGCTGCGGCCGGGGACGCAAAAACTATGCCCCGGCGCGCAATTTTGAGTATGCTGCCAAGTATTGAACAAGAGTTTTTCGATCGAAGGAGACCTGTGATGTTGCTGGCGCGAACCTGGGCGGCCCTTGCGCTTGCCGCTGCGCTGATCTGCGGGCAGGGCCAGCCGGCCGCCGCCCAGACGATCGACCCGTTTGAACACGGCTGGACGCTGGACCCGGCCAATTCCGAAATCCGCTTTCTGTCGGTCAAGAAGAACTCGATCGCCGAAAGCAGCCAGTTTGCCACTTTTTCAGGGCTGATTTCCGAAGACGGCACGGCGCAAATCCGCATCCTGATGGACAGCGTCGATACCAAGATCGACCTGCGCAACGTGCGGATGCGCTTTCTGTTCTTCGAAACTTTCAAATTCCCCGAAGCAACGATCGTGGCCCGCATCCCCGCTGACCAGGTCAGCGATCTGCACCAGGTCCGGCGCAAGATCATCACAATGCCCTTCACCCTGACATTGCACGGCGTATCGGTCGACCGCGAAGCGCCAGTGGCCGTCACGCTGATGAGCAACGATCGCATCGCGGTGGCCAACACCTCTCCGATCGTCCTGGCGCTCAAGGACTTCAGCCTTGAGGACGGGCGCACCAAGCTGCAAGAGGCCGCCGAGGTCGACATCCTGCCGTTCGGCTTCGTCAGCTTCGACTTCGTGTTCGACCGCGCCTCGCCCGGCACCCCGCCGCCTGCCGCGTTGACCCAGGCCGTTGCCGCCGCCCCCGGTGCCGCCGCGCTGGAGACAAAGGGCAACTTCGACCTGGAGGCCTGCCTGGGCCGGTTCGAGATCCTGTCGCGCACGGGCAACATCTATTTCCGCCCCGCCAGCGCCCAACTGGACCGCGATAGCATTCCGCTGCTCGACAATCTGGTGGACATCGTGCGCCGCTGCCCCGATCTGAAGGTCGAGGTTGGTGGCCATACCGACAGCGACGGCAGCGACCAGACAAACAAGCTGCTGAGCGAGCGCCGCGCCCAGTCGGTGGTCGATTACCTGACCGCCCAGGGGATCGAGGTGGCCCGGCTGACGGCTGTCGGCTATGGCGAAAGCCAGCCCGCCTTCCCCAACGACTCCGCCGCCAACAAGAGCCGGAACCGCCGGATCGAGTTCAAGGCCAGCGGCCTTTAAACCCCTGCGCCGGGGCGGTCCTCAGACCGCCCCCGCAGCCCCGGAACAGCCGCCAAGTTGGCGGTTTCCAAACCCGGCAAATTCCTGTATGGCCGCAGAATCTGAGACGTGGCGCCATGACCCCGGCGCCGTGAATGGAAGATGTATAGGGGTCGGCGGCAATGGGGCCGCCATGCAAACGGGAGACCCGGAGGGCCGGGAGTGCTCCCTTACAGGAAACGATGATGTTCAAAGAAACCAAGAAATCGATGCAGTGGGGGCAGGAGACGCTCACACTGGAAACGGGCAAGGTTGCCCGTCAGGCTGACGGCTCGGTGATCGCCACCCTGGGTGAAACCAGTGTCATGGCCAACGTGACCTTTGCCAAGGAACCCAAGCCCGGTCAGGACTTCTTTCCGCTGACCGTCCATTACCAGGAAAAATACTATGCCGCGGGCAAGGTGCCCGGTGGCTTCTTCAAGCGCGAGGCGCGGCCGACCGAAAAGGAAACGCTGAC
>JAGRMT010000095.1:0-713 GCA_020441125.1 Roseivivax sp. | reverse complement strand
CTGGTGATGTGCACCGTGCTGAGCCACGACCTGGTCAACGATCCCGACATCGTCGCGATGATCGCCGCTTCGGCCGCGCTGACGATTTCGGGTGCGCCCTTCATGGGGCCGATTGCTGGCTGCCGCGTCGGTTTCGTCGACGGCGAATACATCCTCAACCCCGAGGTCGAGGATATGGACAACCTGCGCACCAAGCCCGACCAGCGGCTTGACCTGGTTGTCGCCGGCACCAAGGACGCCGTGATGATGGTCGAATCCGAAGCCTACGAGCTGTCGGAAGACGAGATGCTGGGCGCCGTGACCTTCGCGCATGAGCAGATCCAGCCGGTTATCGACCTGATCATCGCTCTGGCCGAAGACGCAGCCAAAGAGCCGTTCGAATTCACCCCGCCGGATTACTCGGCGCTGTACGACAAGGTGAAGGGCCTGGGCGAAGAGCAGATGCGCGCCGCCTATGCGATCCTCGACAAGCAACAGCGCGTTGCCGCAGTCGCCGCCGCCAAGGATGCGATCAAGGCCCAGCTGTCCGAGGAAGAACTGGCCGATGCCAACCTCGGCTCGGCGCTGAAGAAACTGGAATCGGTCGTGCTGCGTTCGTCCGTCGTCAAGGACGGCAAGCGCATCGACGGCCGCGCTCTGGACCAGGTCCGCGCGATCGTGGCGGAAAACGGCATCCTGCCGCGCACCCACGGTTCGGCCCTGTTCACCCGCGG
>JAGRMT010000013.1:27748-28086 GCA_020441125.1 Roseivivax sp. | reverse complement strand
GCAGGCGATCGACCACATCATCAACTCTGCCGCCAAGACGCTGTACATGTCCGGCGGCCAGATGGGCTGCCCCATCGTGTTCCGCGGCCCCAACGGCGCCGCCGCGCGCGTGGCCGCCCAGCACAGCCAGGACTACGCCGCATGGTACGCCCAGATCCCGGGCCTGAAGGTGGTCATGCCCTATTCGGCCTCTGACGCGAAGGGCCTTCTGAAATCGGCAATCCGCGACCCCAACCCGGTGATCTTCCTGGAAAACGAGATCCTCTATGGCCGCACCTTCGACGTGCCGGTGATGGACGATTTCACCGTTCCCTTCGGCAAGGCCCGGATCTGGCGCG
>JAGRMT010000013.1:27233-27742 GCA_020441125.1 Roseivivax sp. | reverse complement strand
GACGTGACCATCGTCAGCTTCGGCATCGGCATGACCTATGCCCTCGAAGCCGCCGACAAGCTGGCGGCCGAAGGCATCAGCGCCGAGGTGATCGACCTGCGCACCCTGCGACCGATCGACTATGACACCGTGATCGCCAGCGTCGCCAAGACAAACCGCTGCGTCACCGTCGAAGAGGGCTGGCCCGTCGGTTCGATCGGCAACCACCTGTCGGCCACGATCATGGAACGCGCCTTCGACTATCTCGACGCTCCGGTGATCAACCTGACCGGCAAGGACGTGCCCATGCCCTATGCGGCAAACCTGGAAAAGCACGCGCTCGTCACCACCGCAGAGGTGATCGAGGCGGTGAAAAAAGTCACCTACCGCTAAGGAGAGAGAGCGATGCCCACAGAAATCCTGATGCCTGCCCTTTCTCCCACGATGGAGGAAGGCACCCTGGCCAAATGGCTGGTCAAGGAAGGCGATACCGTTTCGTCCGGCGATGTGATCGCCGAGATCGAGACCGA
>JAGRMT010000013.1:15936-27219 GCA_020441125.1 Roseivivax sp. | reverse complement strand
TGGAATTCGAGGCGGTGGACGAAGGTACCGTCGGCAAGATCCTCGTCGCCGAAGGCACCGAAGGCGTGAAGGTCAACACCCTGATCGCCGTGCTGCTGGATGACGGCGAAAGCGCCGATGACATCAAGGCCGCCGGCGCCCCTGCCGCTGCGACCCCGGCGCCCGCCGCCGCGGCCGCTCCGGCCGCCGCAGCGGTTTCCGCCCAGGCTCCGGCCGCGCCGCTGGCGTCTGACGGCAAACGCGTCTTCGCCACGCCGCTGGCCCGGCGCATCGCCGCGCAGAAAGGTCTCGACCTGAGCCAGATCAAGGGTTCGGGCCCGCATGGCCGGATCGTCAAGGCCGATGTCGAAGGCGCCACAGCCGCACCGGCCGCAGCCCCTGCCGCGACCGCCGCAGCAGCACCGGCCAAGGCCGCCCCGGCTGCCGCAGCCATGCCCGCCGGCCCCGCCGCCGAGCAGGTGATGAAGATGTACGAGGGCCGCGCCTACGAAGAGGTCAAGCTGGACGGGATGCGCAAGACTGTCGCCGCCCGCCTGACCGAGGCCAAGCAGACCATCCCGCACTTCTACCTGCGTCGCGACATCAAGCTGGACGCGCTGCTGAAGTTCCGCAGCCAGCTCAACAAGCAACTGGAAGCGCGCGGCGTAAAGCTGTCGGTCAACGATTTCGTCATCAAGGCCTGCGCGCTGGCGTTGCAAGCCGTTCCCGCGGCCAATGCCGTCTGGGCTGGCGACCGGATGCTCAAGCTCAAGCCTTCCGACGTGGCGGTGGCCGTGGCGGTGGATGGCGGGCTGTTCACGCCCGTTCTGAAGGACGCCGAGATGAAGTCTCTCTCGGCCCTGTCGTCCGAGATGAAGGACCTGGCCACCCGCGCCCGCAACCGCAAGCTGGCGCCGCATGAATATGTCGGCGGCACCTTCGCGATCTCGAACCTGGGCATGTTCGGCATCGACAATTTCGACGCCGTGATCAACCCGCCGCACGGCGCGATCCTGGCGGTTGGCGCAGGCGTGAAGAAACCCGTCGTCGGCGCCGATGGCGAGCTGACCGTGGCCACGGTGATGTCGGTCACGCTGTCGGTCGATCACCGGGTCATCGACGGCGCGCTGGGGGCGGAACTGCTTCAGGCGATCGTCGAGAATCTGGAAAACCCGATGGTCATGCTGGCCTAAATAGCGGGTGTAAAGTCAAGACAATCTCTCGTGATACGAGAGCATTGTTTCCGGTCCCGCAGAGATATGTGATGTGATCTCTGCGGGACCGCAGGATATAGTGGCTGCATAAAAATAAACATCGGAGCAGCCATGAAAACGAAACACCTCCTCGGCGCTATCGCCGGGATCGTCCTGGGCCTGGCAGGCGCGGCAAACGCCGCAACACTGCGGGTTACCGTGACCAACAACCAGCCCACTGGCGGTCTATACCTTACGCCGTTTTTCCTGGCTTTCCATGATGGAAGCCTGGACTTCTTCGACCTGAACGCCTTCGCCTCTCCGGCGATCAAGGCGCTGGCGGAAGAAGGCAACACCGCCGGCCTGCAGGCACAGTCTGCGGGCTTTGACACCGGCGTCGTCACCGGCCCGGCCGGTTTTCCCGGCGCGCCGGTTCTCGATCCGGGTGAAACGGCCTCGATCCGTCTGACCGTGAACCCGGCCACCGGACGTTTCCTGAACTTTGCCTCGATGGTGATCCCGTCGAACGACCGGTTCATCGGCAACCCCAACCCGGTTGCCTACATGATCTTCGACCTGCTGGGCCATTTCACCAACATCGGTCCGATCTACGTCAATGGCGACGAAGTCTGGGATGCCGGCACCGAACGCAGCAACAACATCGGCGCGGCCTTCAACGCCGCCGGTGGAACCGGCACGCCGGAACGCCGCCGGATCATTGCCGACCCGATCATGAACCGTGTCATCGGCCAGACGACGCTGGCCGGCGATATCATCACCAGCGTTCCCGAAACGCGCCACGATCTGGTGGCGACCATCACCGTAGCCCCCGTGCCGCTTCCGGCCGCGCTGCCGGTGCTGGCGGGCGGTCTGGGCCTGCTTGGCCTCTTCGGCTGGCGCCGGCGCCAGACAGCCTGAACCGGAACACAGCTCCCGCAAAACAAAAAGCCCCGCGCAAGCGGGGCTTTCTCGTCAGTGGCTCGGCGTGTCAGTCGACGACGCGCGTCGCGAAACAGTGATCCATGTTGATCGCCGGCTGGGCGCAACCGGCCTCGCCCACGATCTTGGCCGGCACGCCCGCCACCGTGGTGCAGGGCGGAACCTCGGTCAGCACGACCGAACCCGCCGCAATGCGCGAGCAGTGCCCGACGCGGATATTGCCCAGAACCTTGGCCCCGGCGCCGATCAGCACGCCGTCGCCGATCTTGGGATGCCGGTCATCGTCTTCCTTGCCGGTACCGCCCAGCGTCACCGAATGCAGCATCGACACGTTGTCACCAACCACGGCCGTCTCGCCGATAACAATGGAATGGGCGTGGTCGATCATGATGCCCTTGCCGATCCGTGCCGCTGGATGGATATCGACGCCGAACACCTCGGAAGAGCGCATCTGGAAGAAATAAGCCAGGTCGCGGCGCCCGCGCTGCCACAGCCAATGGGCCACGCGATAGCTCTGAACCGCCTGGAATCCCTTGAAGAACAGCACCGGCTGCAAATACCGATGGCAGGCCGGATCGCGCTCATAGGTGGCGGTGATGTCCGCCCGCGCCGACGCGGCCAGAGTCGGATCCGAGGCATGTGCCTCGTCGCAGATCTCCCGCAGGATTTGTTCGGTCATCTCCGCATTCGCCAGCTTGAGCGAGATACGGTAGCTCAGCGCCCGCTCGAACGAGCCGTGGTGCAACACCGAGTAATGGATCAGCCCGCCCAACAGGGGCTCTTCGCGAACGGCCTGCTCGGCCTCGTCCACGATGCGCGCCCAGACGGGATCCACTTCGGCGATCTTGATGCGCGTTTCGGCCATGGTGCGTCTCCTTCGACCTCTCGATATACCAGATAGCGCAAACCGTGCAAAACGCAAAACCATGATGCCAGGGATCGCCGCCGTGAATGAAGCCCAGACCGCCCGCTTTGCCGCGATGATCCGGGCCGCGCTGGCTGCGCTGGATGAAGAAGACACTTTGGGCCGCGAAGGCCAGGCCACAGTCGAACTGGATCAGCAATCGGTTGGCCGGCTCAGCCGGATGGACGCGCTGCAATCGCAAGCGATGGCGCGGGCCGGGCAGGCCAGGCGCGACGCCCGCCGCCGCGCCCTGCTTGCCGCCCTGGCGCGGATAGAGTCCGGAGACTTCGGCTATTGCGAGGATTGCGGCGAGTCGATCGCCCCGGCGCGGCTGGCACTCGACCCGGCAGCGCCGCGCTGCATAAGCTGCGCCTCTGGCTGAGCCTGCACCGCCAGCAGCATCAGGATCAGACAGGCGGCATAATCCGGATCGTCCATCGTCGGCTCGGGCAGCAAGCGCTCCTTGCGCGCCCGCGCCATCAAGGAGCCGCTGCCCCATTCCGGATGCGCCCGGCCCTGTGCCTCAAGGTAAGCCCTTGCCGCCCCCGCTTGCCCGACCCAGTCGCGCGCCCGGTCCCAACGCACGCCCGCTGGCAGGCACAGAAGCGCGCGCGCCGCGGTGCTGATATCCACCGGCAGGATCACGACCCGGCCACCACCACGGCATAGGGTCCGGGCCCAAAGCGCGCCGATACCTGCGCCACCGCGATCTCGAACAGGCCCGCTACCCCGTCGGCGGCCTGTTCTGCCGTGCCATAGCTCCATCCCGGCGCAGTCACCTCGGCCTGGCGCAGCACAGTTCCGCCCTGACGCACCTCGATCCGGTACAGCTCTCGCTCCTCGCCCAACGGCACCTCCGCTTCGGTCCAGGGATCGCCGTCGATCCGGGTTCGCCGGATCCAGGTCACGTCCAGGTCGCCACTTCCCGCGACCCGCAGATGCGCCGGCCGATAGGGCCGCAAGCCGTTGCCGGCAAAGGCATGTTGCTGGTGCCGGTAAAGCACCGAGTCATAGCCCGCACTGCCCGGCCCGACGCGGTAGTGCCGCGATACCCCGCGTTGCGCGGCGCTCAGCGGCAATTGCGCCGCGCGCCCATCCATGGCCACCACATACGACCCCGCCGGCCAGACATCTGGCATCGTGCCATCCGTGCCGGACTGTCCGCGCAGAAGATGGTCCAGCCGCCAGTTGCCGTCTGGCTGAAGCACCGCGTCCCGCGCCTGGAACAGCTCCCAGCTATCCGGATCGCCATTGCCGATGGCAAACAGGTTGCCCCCGGCGAGCACCGCTTCCTCGGCCACCGATTGCAGCGTCCCGTGGGTCAGCTTTATCACCACCCCCGGCCCCCGGTCGAACCGCCCCGGCGGGGCGCGATGCAGCTGTGTCTGGCTGATCCCCAGCACCGCCGGCGCGTTCAGCAACAGGTCCAGCTGATAACCCGAATCCTGCGGCGCCGAATAGACGCCCGCCGTTCCGGGCCAGGGCCGGGCTACCACCGCCACGTGAGGCGCATGCGGCACCTCGTCCCCGCTCATCAGCGGCAAGTCCATGAAGACGGGCAGCACCGGCAAGCTGGCCGCCACCGGCGCCATATGCGCCGGCACGTCAGGAAAGCCGGCAGGATGATAGACCGCTTCCTCGACCCGCACCGCATCCACCTTGGCATGGGTGGTCTGCTCCACCCGGTCGATCCGCAAACGCGAAGGCGCGCCATCCAGGTCCAGCGTCACCACATCACCTGCACCCAGTTCCATCCGCGACAAGGGCAGCGCGAATTGCACCGTGTCACGCGCCACCCGCGCCTCGTTCAGCCAACGCTCGACCACACCGCGCGCTTCCGCGCGCGTGAGCGATAGCGGCACCTCGCTTTCGCTCACCGCGTGGCTGGCCTCGTCCGGCATCACGGTTTCCTCGGACTGGGTACGGTGATCGCCATCGGCCTCGGCAAAGGCCAACCGCACCCGTCCCGTCACTTCGGCCGCCCCGGCGCGAAGCTCCACCGCGTCTCCTTCCAACGCCTCGTGCATCGCCAGGTCTTGCCGTGTCAGCGTCACCGCTGTCCGGTCCTTGCGGTTGCGGAAAGCCAGCACGCCGTCGCGCTCCACCGCGTCAAAGCCATAGGCCAGCATCAGCGGTTGCAGGTCGCGCCGGGCCGAACCGGTGTTGTCGGCCACATAGCCGCGCACATAGCCATGAAGCGCCGAGGTATCGATCGCCGTGACCCCGGCCCGGTGGCAAATCTCTCGCACCAGCGCCGCCAGCGTCACCGCCGTCGTACGCCCGCTGATCCAGTGCCCGCGCCGCCAGTTTTGCCCGTCCGACCAGGCGCTCTCGTCGTTGGGAAACCACGGATAGGGCCGCGCGTCCCAGGCCCAGACGAAGGCACGCGACAAATCCAGCATCGGCCCGCCGTAGATCTCCGACACCGGATTGCGCCCCGGCTGGGCCCAGTGCGCATGGACCGCCCGCAGGTACTGATGCTGCATCAACTCGTCGCGCAAGCCGTTGGAGAAATACGGCAATGCCGATTCCGAGGATTTCGGATCCAAGAACAGGTTGGGCTGGTTCGCGCCCTTGTCGACAGCGGCACAGCCCAGTTCGGTAAACCAGATCGGCTTGGATTGCGGCAGCCATGCCGTCGGGTTTGCCGCGCGCACCCCGCCCGACCGCTCGTAATGAAGGTTACCCCACCAGTTGCGGATGTCCTTGTAGCGAAACACCCAGGGCTCCGAATGGGCGCCATCGCTGATCGGCGCGCGGGTTTGCGCTGCCCGCTGGTCTGGGCCGGCATAGTACCAATCGTACCCCTCGCCGCCCTCGACCTGCGTCGTCAGGTAATCGGCATTGGTCACCGCACCCCAGCCGACATCGGCATGATCCGGCCCGTCGCGCCAGTCGGACAGCGGCATGTAGTTGTCGATCCCGACGAAATCCATCTCGGGATCCGACCACAGCGGATCGAGGTGAAAGAACACGTCACCCG
Source organism: Roseivivax sp. (assembly GCA_020441125.1). Classification (GTDB taxonomy): domain Bacteria; phylum Pseudomonadota; class Alphaproteobacteria; order Rhodobacterales; family Rhodobacteraceae; genus Mesobacterium_A. The sequence continues at coordinate 21,221 of JAGRMT010000013.1, read as the reverse complement.
AACCATCCTGCGGGTGATAGCCAAAATACTCTGACCAATCGGCGGCATAGCCCAGCTTGGCGCCGGGCAGCAGCGCCCGCACCTCGGCCAACAGTGCCTTCAGCGCCGCCACAGCCGGAAAGCCTCCGGCGCCCCGGATCTGGGTCAACGACCGCATCTCCGATCCGATGCAGAACGCATCCACCCCACCAGCCGCCGCGCACAGCGCAGCATTGTGCAGGATGAACCGACGAAAGCTCCATTCCGCAGGCCCGCTATAGGCAACCGATCCGCCGGAAACCGCAAAATCCGAGGCCGACGCCGTGCCGAAGAACGCGGCGACCTCGGCATCCGCGGCCGCGGTTCCGTCGGTTGATCCCGCCCGCCCCGGCGCCACGTTCAGCGTGATCCGGCCGCGCCAGGGAAACGGCGCCTGTTCGTTACCGCCCCAGGGGTCGGGCAGCCCGTTTCCAACCTGCTGGTCCATCAGCACGAACGGATAATACATCACGTCTTGCCCTGCCGCCTTCAACGCGGCGATAGCCTCCAGAACAGAGGCGTCGCAGGGGGTGCCGCCATAGACCGGACGCGCGTTATCGGCGGCGACAACCCCGGCCTCGGACCGCGTCAGCCCCGCCACGGACCACGGCATTGATCCGTCTATGTCCTTCTGCTCGACCATCGGGCGGATGGCACAGGATCCACAGCGCAGGTCGTTGCCGAACCAGCTGACCACCAACGAAACCGCCCCGCATCCCGGCACCTCGTCGGCCAGGAACCCCAGCGAGGTTTCCAGGTCCGACAGGCCCGAAGCCGAATGCACATTCGCCACCGCCCCCGAACCCGCGCCAAAATCGAAGGTAACCGGTGTCGTTGCCAGCGCATATTCCCCACTGCCCGGCATCAACGCCACCGCCCGAAGGCAGTGCGGCACGTCCAGCGGATCGTCCTGCACGGCCCGCGTCACCTCGAACGAAAACTGCGGCACCCGGTTGCCGAACGGCTCCAACCGCAAGTCTTCGAACACCACATAGGCGACACCGCGATAAGCCGGCACCTGCCCCGTACCTTCCACCGCCTCCATCTTGGGATCGGGCATCTGGTCCGGCGAACCGGTATAGACGCGCATGTTCAGATCCTGCGGCGCGACCTCCACCCCGTCGGCCCAGACGCGGCTCACCCCCAGGATCGTGCCTTCGCACAGCGCCACTGCCAGTGACACCGAATAGCTGTAGCGCCGCACCTTGGGCTGTGGCGGGCCGCCCTTGCCGCCGCCGCCGCTTTCGCTGACATGCTCAGCGAACTCGGTGGCCCAGATCACGTGTCCGCCCACGCGCATTCGTCCCCAGACCCGCGCGACCGGCCTGCCTTCGCCCGCACCGGTCAGGCGCAACCGGTCCAATCGTCCGGTCTCTACTGCCTCGGCGCCCTGCCCCAGCAACCGCTGGTCGATCGCCCGCCCGATGGACGCGCCGACAAAGCGCCCCACCGCCGTGGCCGACAGTCCCAGGACTGTGCCCCCGATAGAGCTGCCAATCGCGGCGCCCGCCGCCGACAGAAGGATCGTTGCCATGTCTCAGACCTCCGGAAAGGCAAATCGCGCCACGACGCGGCGCGCCCAGGGCGGCGTCAGGCGGCTCTCGGCCACCGCGTGCCCCGAATAGGCGTGAAGGAAGGTACCTGCGCCCGAGGCAATGCCCAGGTGCTTGGCCGCCGCGCCCGGACGCATCCGGAACAACAGCACATCGCCCGGCGCTGGCGCGCGGCCTGTCACCTCGGCAAGATGGCGCAGCGCGGCGGCCCAGAGCCGCTCTTCGCGCGCTGCCTCGCCCCAGTCCATGCTATAGGCTGGCACCGGCTCGGGTTCGGCGCCGTACAGTTCGCGCCAAACGCCGCGCACCAGCCCCAGGCAGTCACAGCCCGTTCCCCGAACCGAGGCCTGGTGCACATAAGGCGTGCCGATCCAGCCCCGCGCCGCTTGCACCACCGCGTTCATCGCCGCGATCCTCCGCTGCGCGACGGCGTAGCGCCGGGATGAACCGCCACCCAATCTTCGCTTGGAATGTCGGGAAACCCCTGGAAGTTCAGCACGTTGCCGAACTTCCCGCGACAGGTATCGAACCGCTTGTCACAGCCGGCCTCAACCCGAACCGTATCGCCCACCGCCAGTGCCGCGCGCAGCTCTGTCCACAGCGTGATCCGCCGCAGCCCGTCCGTCAGCGGGGCATCGCCCTTGACCGGGCCCAAAAGCCCCTGCGCCGCGCCATCCAGCACCGTCAGCCGGCCGCGCTCGAACCAGCCCGCCTCGTAGGCCTCGCCCGTCTCCAGCACCAGCCCGCCTTCCAGCGCCGCAACCGGCCCTTCCCAGCGATAAAGCGGATCGGTCAGGTCCAGACCGCAGGCGCCATCGCCCAACACGGCCGAGCACGGCGCCTGGTAGACCCGCCCCAGCGGCCGGTTCAGCCCCTCGGTCAAGCCACGCAACTCGGCCTTGAAGGCGCCGCCGCGCCGCTCAATCTCGCCAATCGAGCCGCGGAAAACCACATGACGCTGCGCCACCTCGGCCCAGTTCACCAGCCAGGCCATCACCTCGGCGCCGTCGTAGCGGCCCGCGTCGATATCCGCTTCGGTAATCGCCGCCGCGCTCAGCGCTCCCAGCGCCTCGGTGTTGTCCACCGCCAGACCAGTCGCCTGCTCTACCGCCAGCGCGCTCAGTCCGCTGTCCGCCCGAAAAACCAGCCCGTCAAACTCCAGGTCCCGGTCATGGTCGGTAAAGCCCAGCCGCAGCCCGTCGGCCCGCGTCACGGCCCAGGCCCGCGCCACCGTGGTCACGCCGGTTGCCAGATGTGCCTTCAGTCCCGCGTCCATCGTCACACCCGCACCTCTACCACCGGGACATCGGGCGCCTGGCCCGCCTGGAACGACGCAACCGAGGTCGCAATCCGGTCGGTATCGAACCGAACCGGCACGTCGAACTCGAACCCCGCCGTCACCACGATGCCCGCCGTCGGGGCATGGCTCAGCGTCACCGCCCCCGTGGTCCAGTCGACGGCGAAGTCGACCCCTTCGAACACCTCGTCCGACTGCACGCCCAGCCGCACCGTGCCGCGTACCGGCTTGGCCACCGGCCGCGAATAAGACCCCTCGCCCGACCGGTAGAGCTTGCTCAGCGCGAACACCGTCCGTTCGCCGTCGCCGGTACCGATCACCTGGTCGTCATAGGCCACCGTCTCTGACGGCTTGCACGATTTGAAATCGGCCCAGTCCTTCCAGCGAAACCCGAACATCTGGCCCCGCCTTGCTTCGAAGAACGCCACCAGCGCCGCCATGTCGTCGAGCGAGCGCAACCCGATCCCCGCGTCATAGCGGCGGCGCGAATGCGCCCAGGGGGTATTGCGCTCCTCATGACCGCTGGTCAGCGTCACGATATCCGTGCGCCGCTCCGGTCCGCCGACCGACCCAAAACTCAGCGCCGGCGGAAATTGCACCTCGTGAAAATTCATCGCGCCCTCCTAGCGGTTGCGCTGCCCGCGCCCCAGCGCCCGGCCCACCTGGGCCGCGATCTGGGTCTGCGATTTCTGAAACCCCTGCACGTCTGGGGTGGAGATGTTCATCACCACCGTCACCGCACCGCCTCCGCCCGCCGCGCGCACCCCCAGACGCCCGTCGGCGCCGCGCGCCAGCGGCAGAATGGCCTCTGGCCCGGCCTCACCCATCAACCCGGTGCCCCCGCGCATCGGAAAGGCCGTCGGCCCTGTGACCACCCCGCCCCTGGCAAAAGGCATCACCCGGCCCTGGCTGAACGCACCGCCCTTGGCAAACCCGTCCATGGGTCCGAACAGCCCGGCCAGGCCGCCGGCGATCATCCCGCCGAAATGCTGGGTCACCGGTTGAACCGCCGCGCGGTAGGCGGTCGAGATCATCGAATTCGCCACCACCTTCAGCGCGTCCGACAGCCGCATCCCGTCCAGCACCACGCCGTCAATCGCCCGCCCCAGCCCGCGGCTGAGCGAGGCTTCCAGCCGCGCCACACCGCCGCCGGTGGCTGAAAACGTCTGGTGGATGCGCCGCAACTCGGCATCGAATGCCGCCGCCATGTTGGCCGCCCCGGACAGAGAGCCTTCCAGCGCCTCCAGTTCCGGGCCAAGCCTGCCCTCTTCAATCATCGCCTTGTCCTCCATCCGGATAGGCGCGCAGCAGATCCGCCAGCCGCGCCCGCGTCATCCCATCGCCCCCAGGCACCTGTCCCAGCATCAGCATCAACTCGGCAGGGGTCAGCGCCCAGAAAACCGCCGGCGGCAGCCGCAGCCCCACCAGCCCGGCCCGCATCAGGGCCGGCCAGTCAACCCGCATCGCCCGCCGTCTCCGGCAGTTCAAACGCCCGCGCCAGAAGCGCCGCCGCCGCGCGCGCCGCGCCCACCGGCCCGCCTTCGATTTCTGCGGCGATCAGATCGCCCGCCGTGCCGCGCCAACCACCGCCGCGCAAACCCGCCACGATCAACGCCAGCACGTCGCGCGTCGCATAGCGACCGGCCTCGAACCGCTCGATCAGCGCCAGCAACGAACCCTCGTCCAGAGCCGCTTCCAGCTCGGCCAGCGCGCCCAGCGTCAGGCGCATCACGCGCCGTTCGCCATCGACCACCAGCTCCACCTCGCCATGCCAGGGGTTCGCCATCACGCCACCGGCAGCGCGGTGAACACCAGCTGCCCCGCCGAGGCGAGCGACAGCTCATAAGTGGCCTCGCCGTTTACCGAACCGCCATATTCCAGCGAGCCGATCTGGAACGGCCCCTGAACCGTGCCAAAGCCCGGCAGGATCACCTGGAAATCCGGCATCTCTCCGTCAAAGAAGATTTGCCGCGCCCGCTCGCCCGTGGTGTCGTCCTTGAAGACGCCAGAGCCCGCGATATTGGCCGCCTTGACCCCGGCGCCCGACAGCAACTCGCGCCAGCCGCCCGCGCTGTCTAGCGAAGTGACATCCACTGCCTCTGCGTTAAAGCTGATTCGCGTCGCCCGCAGTCCCGCGAGTGTCACGAACTGGCCGTCACCACTCAGGTCGACCTTGATCAACACATCTTTTCCGTTCTGCGCGCCCATCGCCGCAACTCCTTGAAATCAGTTATTTTCGACCCGCGCGCGGAACGTCATCTCGATCCGTCGCACGGTTCCGTCCCGACGCGCTCGCGCCCTGGCAAAGCGCAGGCTGACCAGCGTGCCCCGGCTAAGCGGCAGCGCCGCGTCATGCAGCGCGTCGTTGACCGCCACCGCCGCCTCCTTGGCAGCGCGAAAGCCGCTGGCATCGGTCA
>JAGRMT010000013.1:5875-15882 GCA_020441125.1 Roseivivax sp. | reverse complement strand
CACCTCTTCCGGCCCCAGCGAGACATACAGCCCCGGCAAGGGTCCCGAGGGCAGCGCGTCATAGACATGGCTGCCCACCAGCGCCGTCAGTGCCGTGTCGGCCGCCAGCGCCGTATAGACCGCCGCCTGAAGCCCGGCCGCCGCCGCATAGCTCATGGCGCCACCTCCTCGTTGGCAAAACAGATCAGGTACCGCCCCGCCGCGTCGGCCTCGGTCACCGCCTCGATGCGGAACCGCCGCTCTCCGTCGCGCAGCCGCTGCCCCGGCACCGGACGCTGGGGCGAACCCGCAGGCGCCGCCCGGACCGTGATGCGATAGCCGGTGTCCGACAGCGCCCCGGCGGCAAAGGCCTTCTCTCGCCCGGTGCGTGCCCGCACATCGGCGTGCAGTGTGCCCAGCACTTCCCACAACTCGCGCCGCCCACCCATGCCGTCGGGCATCGGGCGCGGGCTTTCCAGCGCCAGCATCCGGGTCAGTCGCGGCGGCCTCATCGTGGCGCCCCCAGGCCCAGTCGACGATACCGCGCGATCAGCGAGGTCACGCCAAACGGCATGCAGCCCTCGGCCAGCGCCGTCTCGTCTCGATACTCGTAGTAATGCGCCGCCAGCAGCAAAACCGCCTGCGCAAGGTCCGCTGGCAGGTCGGCAAAGCCCGGTCCATAGCCTGCGGTGAAACGCACCTCGACCGTGCCGCCCGGCGGTACCGTCGGCAGGGCAAAACCCATCGGCGCGATCCGCGGCACCGTATCGTCGCGCACCAGCCGGTACACCGCCGGATCCGCATCCACGCTCCCGCCATCACGCATCACCAGCCGCAGTCCGGTCAGCGCCGAAACCGGCGACACCGGCAGCGCCTCGCCCGCGTCATCGCGCCAGGCTTCCAGCACCATGACAAAGTCGCGCTGCATCAGCACCTTGCCGGTCCGCGCCTCAACCGCCGCCAACGCGGCACGCAGGAAGGATGTCAGCACCGCATCCTGCACATCGTCTTCGCCAAACCCCGTGCCCAGACGCAGGTGCCGCCGCAGCTCGGCCACCGGCAGCGCCACGTCAGGCACCTGGGATTCCTCGATCACCACCATCGCAATTCCTCCGAATTCCCCGGCCCAGGCGCCGGGCGCGCGCCGCTCACGCCGCTCGGACGGAGAGAGCGCAGGACAACGCAAGTACAACCGGCACGCGCCCGGTTCCCGGGGGGCCAACGGCCCCCCGCCCGGCCCCTTACGAGACCGAGAACTTCAGCAGCTTGATCGCGGCAAAATCGCTGACATCGCCGCCGACGCGCTTGGTCGCATAGAACAACACATGCGGTTTGGCGCTGAACGGATCGCGCAGGATGCGCAGGTCCGGACGCTCGGCGATGGTGTAGCCGGCGTTGAAGTCGCCGAACGCGATGGCATAGGCGCCCGCCGCGATGTCCGGCATGTCCTCCGCGATCAGCACCGGGTAGCCCAGCAGCCGCGCGGGTTCCGCCGCCGCCAGCCCGTCAGACCACAGGTGCCGGCCATCGGCATCCTTCAGCTTGCGCACCGTACCCGCGGTCTTGGAGTTCATCACGAACGTGCCGTTGGCGCGGTATTGCGCACCCAGCGCGTAGACCAGGTCGATCACCCGGTCGCCCGCGGCATCCAGCGCGCCCGATACTCCGGTGGCGACATAGCCAAGGTTGCCCCAGCTCCACGTCCCGTTGGCCACGGCAGTGTGCGTCAGAAAGCCGGTCGGCTTGTCCACACCATCGCCCGAGACAAAGGCCGAAGCCTCGGCTCGCGCGAATTTCGATGCGATGCGGCCAGCCAGCCAGCCCTCCACGTCAAAGGCGCTGTCGTCCAGCAGGCGCTGGCTTGCCTTCGGCAGCGCGCTCAGCTCCGAAAGCGGGATCGAGATCCGGTCGATCAGCGGCGTCGCGGTTTCGGTCGTGGCACCGCTTTCGGTCGCCCAACCGGCCCCTGCCTCGCTGCGGTCGATCAGCACGTCATATGACGTCGCCTCGACCTGGACCACGTTGGCAATCGCCCGGATCGACGCGGTCGCGCTCAGCACCGACATGATCCGCTCGCTGGTCACCGGGTCCACAAGGAACCCGCCGTCCGAGTTCACCGCGGTAGACATCGCCTTTCCTTCCAGCGTCAAGCCGCGCAACCCGTCATCGTCGCCGGTACGCAGATAGGCCGCCATCGCCTTTTGATGCGGTGCCGAAGGTTCGGCGGCCCCCGCCAGGTGCGGGCGCGCCCCGCGCGCCATGGTTCGATCCAGCATGGTCAGTCGCTCTTCCTGTTTGTGAAGTTTTGTTTGCAGATCATCCCGCAAACCCTTGATATCGCAGACAAGCCCCGCCATCGCGGCGCTTATCCGCCCGACCGGGGACAGATCTTCCCCGGTCCGAGACGCACTCTCGGTCATCGCTTTTCCGTGTGTTGTTGCCGTTACCTGGCGCGCTCAGCCGCCCGCCAATGCCCGCCGCGCCGCCTCAAGACCGCGCGCCAGTTCCTCCAGCGCCGCGTCCTGCGGCACCTCGCCCTTCGCCGCGACCCGCGCCTGGGGCAACATCGGGAAGGTCACCAGCGAGACCTCCCACAAATCCAGTTCCTGCAGCACCCGCCGTCCGGCCTCGTCGCGCGACGCCTTGACCGTGCGATAGCCGATCGACAGCCCGTCGATCGCCCCCGCCGCGATCAGCGCCGCCGCTTCGCGCGCGCGGTCCACCGCCATCAGCAGCCGGCCCTTTACGAACAGGCCCCGCCCGTCCTCGCGCACCTCATCCCAAACCCCGATCGGCTGGGCCGGGTCGTGCTGCCACAGCATCTTTACCGCCCGCTTCTCACCCGTCAGCGCTTTCAGCGACGCGCCATAGGCCCCCGCCGCCACCACGTCGCCGCCTTGATCCGCCAGCCCAAAGACCGAGGCATAGCCCTCGATCGCGCCATCTTCGGTCAGTTGCATCACCGCGCCCGCGCGGCACAGCTTGGTTTCCAGTCCATGGTCCATGCCATCTCTCCCGTTCATGGCGTAGCCGCCATCACACCCTGGAACGCTTGCGCCAGGATCACGCCCACGACGCCGTAAACGACCACCCACAGCCGCTTCTCCAGCCGTTCCATCAACGCCTCGATCCGGTCCAGCCGGCTGTCGACGGCCTGCATCCGCACGCCAGAAACCTGCTCCAGCGCCTCTAGCCGCAAGCCCGGCTCGCAAAGGAAATCCCGCCCCTCACCCATCGGCACCCTCCGCCAGCGGCGGCAGGCCCAGCATCGCGCGCTTCTCGGTCACCGTCAGGAAATCCGCCGCCGATACCCGCGCCCATTGCGCATCGCGTTCCGCCGCCAGCGCCGGCGCCTGGTCCAGGTCCGGTTTCAACACCACCGCCTCGCCGGCCAGGCGGCCCAGCCAGGCGCTGACCTGCGCCGTCACCCGGGTTGCCAGCGGCAGCACCGTCAGGCGAAAGAACGCCCGGTGCGCCTCCTGGTAATTGGCATAGGTCGCCTCACCCGGGATCCCCAGCAGCATCGGCGGCACACCGAAGGCCACTGCGATTTCGCGCGCCGCCGCCTCCTTGGTCTTGTGAAACTCCATGTCCGAGGGCGAAAAGCCCATCGGTTTCCAGTCCAGCCCACCTTCCAGCAACATCGGCCGCCCGGCATTGCGCGCGCCCATGTGGTTGGCCTCCAACTCGGCCACCAAGCGGTCGTACTGGTCGGTCGCAAGGGCCGCCTGCCCGTCGGCGCCGTGGTACACGATCGCGCCCGAGGGCCGCGCGGCATTGTCCAGCAGCCCCTTGGACCAGCCGCTCGCCGCGTTGTGTACGTCCAACGCCTGCGCTGCCGGCTGCATCGGGCTCAGCCCATAATGATCGTCCTGCGGATGGAAAGCCCGGATATGGCACACCGGCGATAGCCCGTCCTGAACCGCAAAGCGGTGCCTGCGCCCGCCCACGACATAGTCATAGGCCTCGGGCCAGCCATCCGCGCCGGGCACCACCCTCATCCGGTCAGAACGCAGCACATGCAGCTCTGTCGGCCAGGCACCGCTGCCGGCCACCGCCTCCAGGTAGCCGTCGCCGGTCAGCAGAACGTGGCCATAAAGCGCCTCCAGCAACTCAGCCCGCCCCTGCCCGGCGTTGGGCTGCGCCAGCAGCCCCAGCATCGGATGGCGGTCGTAACGCTGCACATCGTCCTGGCACACCAACGGCAGCGCCGCGGCCGCCTCGGCAATCAGCTTCACCGCACGAAAACCCACAGGATTGCCCACGAACCCAGCCCGCGTCAGCGAGGCCGTATCGCGCGGGCTCCAGGCCACCCGGCCCGACCCGGCATAGGCCACCAGCGGCCCTGCCGCGCTGGCCTTCTCCTCCGGGGCAGCCGCCCCCTTGCGCCGCAAAAAATCGAACACCGCGCTCTCCTTGCTGTCGTCTCGTGAAAGCACCATGCCGCGCCGGACTTAAGAGGATTACACCGCGCCGCGCGCCCGACCGGCCACGCGCGCAACGGGGTTCCAGCCCCAGTCTCGGGGCCGGAAAACTTCCGTACTCAGACCACCCGCACCCGCGGCTGGCGCCAGGCCGCCGAAGGCACGATCAGCGCCTCTGTCAACGCCCAGACCAGCGCGTCCACCCGGTCGGGCGATCCCGCGCCCTGGTAGCCTGCCACCGTCATCCGGCACATCTCGTCCTCCAGCGCCTCCAGCCCGGCCACGTGCCGCACCCGCCCCTGCTCGTAGAGCGCCGCCACCGGTTCGGCCCGCGCGGCTTTCCCGCGCGAGGCGCGCACCTTGCTGACAGCGATCAGCGGATCGACCTGCCGGATCACCGCCTCCACCAGGTCGCCCCCCTGGTTGACCTCGGCCACGATCCGTTCCGCCCCGTGCCGCTCGGCCAGCGCCACCGCGCGCTCGGCCCACCGCGTCGGCGACGCCCCCTGGACCGACCCGTCCTCCAGCACCACCGCACGCCATCGCGCCGGCGGTCCCTGCATCACCGCACCTACCGCGATGATCCCGCAGGCGTCCGAACCGGCATGGCCGGTCACCGGCGGGTCGACCGCCACGACCACCCGGTCAAACGTCTCGTCCCCGGCGGCGCGCGCCGCCTCCAGCGCCGCATGGGTCCACAGCGCACCCTCCACAGCCTCCAGCAGCACCCCGTCCAGCTCCTGTCGGGCCAGCCGCGTCCCGTGGTAGCGCGTGCGCACCTCCTGCAGAAACGACGCCGCCAGATGCGCACGGTTCGCCTCGGTCGGGGCATGCGTCACCACGGTCGACGGGGCATCCAGCAACCGCCGCAGCGCCGGCACCGTGCGCGGCGTCGTGGTCACGCAAACCCGCGGCGACTGGCCCAACCTCAGCGCCAGCTGCAACATGTCCCAGGCCTCCTCTGCCTTGCGCCACTTGGCCAGCTCGTCGACCCAAGCAGCGTCGAACTGCGGCCCGCGCAGCGCTTCCGGATCGAAGGCGGAAAAACACTTCGCCTCGGCCCCGTTCGGCCATCGCAGCACCCCCCGCGAAGCCAGCCACTCCGGTCGCCGGTCGGGCGGCGAGCAGGCCAGGATGCCGCTGTCGCCAAACACCATCACCTCGCGCACCTGGTCCTGCGTCTCGCCCACCAGCGCCACCCGCCGCGCCGTGCCGCCATCCAGCGGCCGCGGCCCCTCGACCATCCGGCGCACCCATTCCGCCCCGGCCCGCGTCTTGCCCGCGCCGCGCCCGCCCAGGATCACCCACGACCGCCAGTCGCCCTCGGGCGGCAGCTGATGCGGATGAGCCCAGAACTCGAAAAGATAAGGGAGAGCGAACAGCTCTCCCTCGGTCAGGCTATCCAGGAAGGCGTCCCTCGCGGCAACATCGGCGGATGCGAGCCAGTCGGCACCCGATCTCAACTCGAGCGACGTCAAGGTCGACTCCGTATCCGCCGGCCAGGCCGGCGCGTTCGCGTCTGATGTCTGCAAGACTGTTCTCCGTTTCTCTGATCTGTTTCAGCCAGAAGCGGATGTCGGCCAGCAGCGCCGCCGCATCCGTCCTCTTGCCCAGGTCTTCGGACTGGACACGCTCTTCCAGCATCTCCAGTCCCGTCGTCAGTGCCGCCAACCGCCTCTTCAGCGCGGCACGGTCTGCCTCAAGCTCGTCTTCCCGGTTTTCCGGTGTCAGGATTTGCATCTGCTCGTATGCCTTCCGTTTTGTCTGCTCCGTCCAACGAGCAGCACGAAAAAACGGCCGCCAAGGTTTCCCTCGGGGCCGTTGCCACATGCCGTCCAGCATTCGTTTCTTGTACATCTGACCGCGCGCCGGGTCAAGTGAAACCCGTGGCGCGCGGTTGCTTAACTATCTGTAAATAAAAAGATATTCACGAAAACTGGCGCGACACTCTATGGCCCGGCACCAATTGAAGTGATCAATCTTTTCTTAACTACCAGATACCGGCACCAGCCCCTTCCGGAACCGGCGCATGTTGTCCTGGTAATGGCGGGCGCTGCGCTTCAGCCCCTCGATCGCAGCCTCGTCCAGCTGCCGCACCACCTTGCCCGGCGCGCCCATCACCAACGATCCGTCAGGAATCTCCTTGCCCTCGGTGATCAGCGCATTGGCCCCGATCAGGCAGTTCTTCCCGATCTTCGCGCCGTTCAGCACCGTCGCCCCCATGCCGATCAACGAGTTCTCCCCGATCACGCAGCCATGCAGCATCGCCTTGTGCCCAATCGTGCAGCCCGGCCCGATCACCAGCGGACAGCCCGGATCGGTGTGGCACACCACGTTTTCCTGCACGTTCGACCCGGCGCCAACGCGGATCTCCTCGTTGTCGCCGCGCAGCGTGCAGCCAAACCACACGCTCGCCCCGGCCTCCAGCACCACCCGACCGATCAGGTTGGCGTCCGGTGCCACCCAGCTGTCTGCGTCGATCTCGGGATGGATCCCGTCCAATGCGTAAATCATGCCAACTCCTCGAATTGCGCCTGCAAACCGCGCACATGGTCCACCAGCCCGGGCTGCTGTAACCGCCGCAGCCGCGTCGCCGTCACGATGGTCTTCAGGTCCGCGAACGTCCGCTCCAGATCGTCATTGACCAGCACGAAATCATAGCTGCCCCAATGGCTGATCTCGTCCCAGCTTTTCTGCATCCGCTTCGCGATCACCTCGGCGCTGTCCTGTCCCCGGCTTTCCAGTCGTCGCCGCAGCTCGATGATCGAGGGGGGCAGGATGAAGATCGACAGCGTGTGCGGCCCCAGCGCCGAGTTCACGATCTGCTGCGCGCCCTGCCAGTCGATGTCGAACAGCACGTCGCGCCCGGCATCGATTGCGGCCTGCACCGGCGCCTTGGGCGAGCCGTAGAAATTGCCGAACACATGCGCGTGCTCCAGCATCCCGCCCTCTGCCACCGTCTTCTTGAAGTCCGCTTCCGACAGAAAATGATAGTGCTGACCGTCCACCTCACCGGGGCGCGGGCTGCGTGTGGTGGCCGAGACAGAGAAGCTCAGCGACGGATCCCACTCCAGCAGCTTGCGCGACAGCGTCGACTTGCCCGCGCCCGAAGGCGAAGACAGGATGATCAGCAATCCGCGTCGTTTCGTCATCGCTTCACTCCACGTTCTGAACCTGTTCGCGCATCTGGTCGATCACCGTTTTCAGGTCCAGACCGATACGCGTCAACGGGGCTGACTGGCTCTTCGAGCACAGGGTGTTGGCCTCGCGATTGAACTCCTGCATCAGGAAATCCAGCTTGCGCCCCACCGGGCCCTTGGCCGCCACCAGTTCGCGCGCAGCCTCGACATGGGCGCGCAGCCGGTCGATCTCCTCGGTGATGTCCGACTTGACCGCGATCAGCGCCAGTTCCTGCGCCATCCGCGCCTCATCAAGCCCGTCGGCCGCCTCCATCACCCGTGCCAGCGCCGCACGCAGTCGCTCGGCCTGTTCCTCGCGCCGCGCTTCGGCCGCCTCCGCAGCCGCCGCCGTCAGCGCCTCGATCTCGGCCACCTGCCGCAGCAGCACCTCGGCCAGCGCCTTGCCCTCGGACCGGCGCATTGCCACCAGCCCTTCCAGAACCGGGGCGAAATCCGCCAGCAAAACCGCCTTCAGCGCCTCGGTGTCGCGCTCGTCGGCGCTGGCGTCCAGCACCCCGCGCACGGCCACGATTTCTGCCGCTGTCGATGGCGCCAGCGTCAGCCCGCGTTCCATCGCATCCGCCTCGATCGCGGCCATGGCGTCCAGCACCACGGCCATCTGCGCCGCGTTCAGCGTCAGCGCGCCGGTTTCACCTTCGCTGCTCAGCCGCAGCCCGACCGAGACAGAGCCCCGCGCCAGTGCGCCGCCGACCTGCGCCTTCAGCGCCGCGTCCAGCCCTTCGATCCAGTCGGGCACGCGCACCCGCACGTCCAACCCTTTGGCATTGACCGACTTCAGATCCCAAACCCAGCGCAGCCCGTCGGCCCCGCCCTGTCCGCTGGCATATCCCGTCATTGACTGGCGCATGCGATCCTCCCGTATCGATCCCGCCCGACCTACGCCCTGCGCCTCCTCAAGGCAAGCACCGCGTCCGGGGTTAACCAGCCGGTCAAAATTGTGGCCAAATTGAGCCAAGTTTGCGATATTGAGGTGTCAGTGATGTTCTGTAACGGCATGGGGGTGCCGTGGTGTATGGAGGGTTGGATGACCGGTGAAGAGCAAAACGTCGTCTCGATGGTCGAGCGCAGCCGCGCCCGAGACGAAGCGCAGATCAACGATCTGCTGGAATATTGGAAAACCCTTCTGAACCAAGGCGATCTTCCCGCCCGTTCGGAAATCGAACCGCGCCGGATCGAGCATCTGCTGGAATATGCCTTCATTGGCGAGCGTGTGACGGATCGCCTGGCCAAGCTGCGTGTCGCCGGCTCACACCTGTCCGATCTGGCCGGTATGCCGGTCAGCGGGATGCCCATTGCCACAATGTTTACACAATCCGCGCGCGAATACCTCGCCGACGCGACCGAAAAGCTCTTCACGACACCCGCAGTGATCCGCCTTGACATGCGCGCCCGCGGCTCTGTCTGGGCCGAAGAGATGCGCGGCCAGATGATCCTGTTGCCGCTGCGCTCAGACCTTGGCGACATCACCCGCGCGCTGGGCGCCATGGTGACCCAGGGCCGGATCGGCCGCACCCCGCGCCGCTTCGACATCAAGCGCGTCGTGGTCACCCCGATCGACCTCTCGGCGCCGGTCACCACGCCAGCCGTTCCCCCTGTCACGGTGCGCCGCCCGGCGCCGGCCCCGGTCGACGTGGCCGCAAGCGTTCCGCGCCGGGCCCGCCCGATGCCCGACCTGCGTCCTGATCGCGGCGCCCGTCCCGCCGGCCCCAAGCTGCGCCTGGTGGTCTGCAACGACTGACCGCCCCGCCCGAAAACAGAAACGCCCGGCCAATGGCCGGGCGTTCTTACATTTCGGCAGGGCTGGCGCCGTCTTACGACGAAGCCGCCTGCAGCGCCGCGTGGCGCATCTTGGTCAGTTCTTCGGCCACCAGGAACGCCAGTTCCAGCGACTGCGACGCGTTCAGACGCGGATCGCATGCGGTGTGATAACGCGCGTGCAGGTTTTCTTCCGACACCGCGTAAACGCCGCCAGTGCATTCGGTCACGTCCTGGCCGGTCATCTCGAAATGCACGCCGCCGGGGATCGTGCCCTCTGCCTTGTGCACGGCGAAGAACTCGCGCACCTCGCGCAGAACGCTCTCAAACGGGCGGGTCTTGTAACCGCTGGCCGACTTGATGGTGTTGCCATGCATCGGATCGCAGACCCACAGCACGTTGGCACCCTCTTCCTGCACCGCCTTGATCAGCCGCGGCAGGTTCTCGCCCACCTTGCCCGCGCCAAAGCGCGCGATCAGCGTCAGCCGGCCCGCCTCGTTCGACGGGTTCAGCTTGGCCATCAGCACTTTCAGATCCTCGGCCGTGGTCGACGGGCCGCACTTCAGCCCGATCGGGTTCAGCACGCCCCGCGCGAATTCAACATGCGCGCCGTCGATCTGCCGCGTGCGGTCGCCGATCCAGATCATGT
>JAGRMT010000013.1:0-5825 GCA_020441125.1 Roseivivax sp. | reverse complement strand
TATTCCAGCAGCAGCGCCTCGTGGCTGGTGTAGAAATCCACCATCTGCAGGTTCGGCTCGCGCTCGCTGTCCAGACCGGCCGCCTTCATGAAATCCAGGGTGTCGCCGATGCGGTTGGCCATCTCGCGGTACCGCGCGGCCTTCTCGCTTTCGGTAAAGCCCAGCATCCACGAATGCACCTGGTGAACGTCGGCATAGCCGCCGGTCGAGAAGGCCCGCAGCAGGTTCAGCGTTGCCGCCGACTGGGTGTAGGCCATAAGCATCTTGCCCGGGTTGGGAATGCGTGCCTCGGGCGTGAAGTCCAGCTCGTTGATGATGTCGCCGCGGTAGCTGGGCAGCTCGATGCCGTCGGCAACCTCGGTCGGCGCGCTGCGCGGCTTGGCAAACTGGCCGGCCATACGGCCCACCTTCACCACCGGCACCTTGGCGCCGAAGGTCAGCACCATTGCCATCTGCAGCATCACCTTGAACGTGTCGCGAATCGCATTCGCGCTGAACTGGTCAAAGCTCTCGGCACAGTCGCCGCCCTGCAGCAGGAACGCCTCGCCGCGCGATGCCGCGCCCAGGGCGTTCTTCAGTTTGCGCGCCTCGCCGGCAAACACCAGCGGCGGGTATTTGGACAGCTGCGCCTCTACCGTCTCCAGCGCCCCCTGATCGGGATAGTCGGGCATCTGGATCCGGGGCTTGTTGCGCCAGTCGGTTTTTTGCCAGTTCGTCATTGGCCTGTCTCCGCGTGTCGGATGGGGCGCGGCCTGCGCCGCCGGTTGGCGCTCTATACAGAACGCCCCCGTTCATGGCCATATGTGAATTTGCGACATCTCTTGACGCGCCTCGCCGGTTTTGAGCTACTGCGCCAAGGCACGAATGCGGCACGCAATGCCGCGACGGAGCAAGTCCATGGCACGATCCCAGACCAGCATCGCCCAGCGAGCCGCCACGGCGGAGCCGCGCAGCTTTACCTTTGTGCTGATGCCCGACTTCACCATGCTGTCCTTTGCCTCGGCGATCGAGGCACTGCGCATCGCCAACCGCATGGCTGGTCGTACCATCTACGTCTGGCATATCGTCGGTGAGGGGCAGACCGTACGCTGCTCGGCCGGTGTGGAATTCACCCTGGAAAGCGACCTGCCCGAGCTGACGCGCGACGATACCGTGCTGGTCTGCGGCGGCATCGGTGTCAACGCCAACACCTCCAAACGGCTGCTGAACTGGCTGCGGCGCGAAGCGCGGCGCGGTTTGACAGTGGGCGGGCTGTGCACAGCCAGCCACGCCCTGGCGCGCGCCGGTCTGCTCGACGGCAAGCGCGCCACGATCCACTGGGAAAACCACGACAGCTTTGCCGAGGAGTTCGACGCCGTCACCCTGACCAAGTCCGTCTTTGTCATCGACGGCAACCGCATCACCACCGCCGGGGGGACCTCGTCGATCGACCTGATGCTGAAGATCGTCGCCCAGGACCATGGCGAGGATCTGGCCAATGCCGTGGCCGACCAGCTGATCTATTCGTCGATCCGCACCGACCAGGACACCCAGCGTCTGTCGGTGCCCACCCGCATCGGTGTGCGCCACCCCAAGCTCAGCCAGGTCATCCAGATGATGGAGGCCAATATCGAAGAGCCGATCAGCCCCGCCACCCTGGCCCAGCTCGTCGGCATGTCCACCCGCCAGCTGGAACGGCTGTTCCGCCGCTATCTGAACCGCAGCCCCAAACGCTATTACATGGAACTGCGCCTGCAAAAGGCGCGCAATCTGTTGATGCAGACCGACATGAGCGTGATCAACGTTGCGCTGGCCTGCGGCTTTGCCAGCCCCTCGCACTTCTCCAAGTGCTACCGGGCGCATTACAATACCACCCCCTACCGCGAACGCGGCAGCCACGGCACCCGCCTTTCGGTTTGACCGGCGACGGGCGACCGGCATCCGGGCGATGCGCGGCAGGCACCGCCCTGCCCGGCCTCAGAACTTGGCCATGATCTCGTTGATCGAGCTGTTGAGGGTAAAGTTGATCACCACCAAGTCGTCGCCCCGCATGTGCAGGATGGCGTAGAAAAACGCATAGACCTCGCCGGTCCAGTAAATCCGCGCCTCCTGGACCACCCCGCCGCCCAGGTCTTCCTTGCGAAACACCGAAGCGTTCTGCAAATCGACCGGGAAGGCCGCTTTCAGCTGCATGTCAACGCTGCGCAGCTGTTCAGGCGTGTATTCGTCACGTCCGCCCAGAACCTGCACCAGTTCGATGAAATCGCGCGTCTGGATGCGCTTGTCGACGAAGGCGGCATAGTCGTCATAGGTGGCGAACACGCTGTCGCGCACCTGTGCCTGAACCGCCCCGGCCAGCATCAGGAAAATGAAAACGAAAAATCGCATGGTGAACCTCCTGCAAATACAGGCACAACAGTGCCACGCGGCCGGCGGTCTGGCTAGCGGTCCGGCACCAGCCGGTAGAGCGCGCCGTTGCCTTCCGACAGGAACCACAGCGCGCCGTCCGGCCCGCTGCGCACATCGCGCACGCGCTGCGTGCTGTCGCCCGAAATCCGCTCCACCTCGCGCAGCGGCTGGCCAGACAGCCGCGCGATCAGGTCGAACTTGAGCGAGCCAATGAACAGATCGCCCTGCCATTCCGCCACTGCGCCGTCGTAGAAGGCCATGCCCGACGGGGCGATCGACGGATCCCAGTAAAACGCCGGCTGCTCCAACCCGTCGCGCGCCGTGCCGATGCCGATGCGCGCGCCGGAATAGTCGCGCCCGTAGGCGATCACCGGCCAGCCGTAATTGCGCCCCGGCTCGATCCGGTTCACCTCGTCGCCGCCCATCGCGCCATGCTCCACCGCCCACAGCTGTCCGCCGGGATCCAGCGCCGCGCCCTGCGGGTTGCGGTGGCCCCAGGACCAGATCTCGGGCTGCGCCCCGGCCTGGCCCGCCAGCGGGTTGCCGTCCGGTACGGTGCCGTCGCGCGCAATGCGCACGATCTTGCCGTTGTGCCGCGTCAGGTCCTGCGCCGCCGGGGCATCGCCGCGCTCGCCCAGGGTGACGAACAGCGCACCGTCCGCCGCCTCCACCAGCCGCGAGCCGAAATGACGCCCGCCGGCGCTGCCCGGCGCCATCTCGAAGATCACCGCCACGTCGCGCAGCGCCCGGCTGGGCAAGTCCAGAACGGCACGCGCCACCGCGGTGCCCTGGCCGCGCCCCTGCTGCCGGGCGAAGGTCACGAAAATCTCTCTGCTGACCGCGAAATCGCGCGGCACCAGCACGTCCAGCAGCCCGCCCTGGCCCACCGCCGCCACCTCCGGCACGCCGGAAATCGGCGCCACCGTGCCATCCGGCAGGCGCGCCAGCAGTGCGCCGTCGCGCTGGGTGATCAGCACGGTGCCATCGGGCAGGAAGCCAAACGCCCAAGGCGTGTCCAGCCCGGTTACAACCGGCTCTGCGCGCATCGGGCCGGCGCGGGTCTCGATCACCTCGGCGCGCGCGGCCCAGGCCAGCGCACACAGACCGGCAGTCAGGACAACAAGGCGGATCAATCGCATCGGGGCATCCTCCCTGCTTGGATATGGTTCCGCTTCTCCCTGCGGCAAGACGGCGCGGCGGGCCTTTCCTTTTGGCATTATGCACAATAGGGTTGCCGGCGAACGTTTTCGTTCCACACAGGGAGTCACCAATGAAAAAGTTTTTGCTGGCATCCGCCGCTATCGCTCTGACCGCAGGCACCGCATTCGCGGCAAGCCACGGCAAGGAAGCGAAGGTCGGCGTGATCCTGGGCTTCACCGGCCCGATTGAATCGCTGACGCCGATCATGGCCGACAGCGCCGAGATGGCAATGAAGGAAGTCAACGACAGCGGCAAGTTCCTGGACGGCGTGATGCTGTCCCCGGTCCGCGCTGATTCGACCTGCATCGACGCGGCCGCCGCGACGGCTGCCGCCGAACGCCTGGTTACCACCGACGGCGTTGTGGCGATCATGGGCGCCGACTGCTCGGGCGTGACCGGCGCGATCCTGTCGAACGTCGCCGTGCCGAACGGCATCACGATGATTTCACCCTCGGCCACTTCGCCGGCGCTGTCGACCGCCGAAGACAACGGCCTGTTCTTCCGCACCTCGCCCTCGGATGCGCGTCAGGGCGTTGTCCTGTCCGACATCCTGGCCGAGCGTGGCGTCAAGTCGGTGGCCGTGACCTACACCAACAACGACTATGGCAAGGGCCTGGCCGACAGCTTTGAAGCGGCCTTCACCGCCTCTGGCGGCACCATCACCCTGTCGGCACCGCACGAAGACGGCAAGGCCGACTACTCGGCCGAAGTCGGCGCGCTGGCCTCGGCCGGCGGCGAACTGCTGGCCGTGTTCGGCTACACCGACCAGGGCGGCAAGGGCATCATCCAGGCATCGCTCGACACCGGCGCGTTCGAAACCTTCATGCTGGGCGACGGCATGTACGGCGACGTTCTGTTTGCCGAACTGGGCGCAGACCTGACCGGCAGCTTCGGCGTTCTGCCCGGCTCTGAGAGCGAAGGCTCGACCATGTTCACCGACATGGCCACGGCAGCCGGCGTGAACGGCGAAAGCGCCTATGCGCGCGAGAGCTATGACGCGGCGGCGCTGATCGCGCTGGCGATGATGAAGGGCGGCGAGGCATCCTCGGCGGCCGTGGCAGCCAACGTGCTGGACGTGGCCAACGCCCCGGGCGAGCTGATCCTGCCGGGCCAACTGGCCAAGGGCCTGGAAATCCTGGCCGCTGGCGGCGACATCGACTACGTCGGCGCCACCAACGTCGAGCTGATCGGACCGGGCGAAGCCGCCGGCAGCTACCGCTACTACGAGTTCAAGGACGGCAAGGCCGAAACCGTCTCGTACAAGTAAGACCACCCAGAGCGGCGGCCCGGACCACGGGCCGCCGCAATCACATCAAGCAATGACGCCCGCAAAGGGTGCGACGGGGATGGACATTTGATCCGGGTTGACAACCTGCACCGCCATTTCGGCGGGTTTCGCGCCGTAGACGGCGCCTCGCTGCACATTGCCACGGGCTCGATCACCGGGCTGGTCGGCCCCAACGGCGCCGGCAAGTCGACGCTGTTCAACGTGATCGCCGGAGCGCTGCCGCCGACCTCGGGCAAGGTCACGATGGACGGCGAGGACATCACCGGGCTGCCGCCGCACGAACTGTTTCACAAGGGGCTGCTGCGCACCTTCCAGATCGCCCACGAGTTTTCCTCGATGACCTGCCGCGAGAACCTGATGATGGTGCCGGGCGGGCAATCGGGCGAGCGGCTGTGGAACACATGGTTCCGCCGGGGCGAGATCGCGCGCGAGGAAGCCGCGCTGCGCGACAAGGCCGACGAGGTGCTGGAGTTCCTGACCATCACGCACCTGGCCGACGAGAAGGCAGGCAACCTGTCCGGCGGCCAGAAGAAGCTTCTGGAACTGGGCCGGACGATGATGGTGGACGCCAAGATCGTGTTCCTGGACGAGGTCGGCGCCGGGGTGAACCGGACGCTGCTGAACACCATCGGCGACGCGATCATCCGGCTGAACAAGGAACGCGGCTATACCTTCTGCGTCATCGAGCACGACATGGATTTCATCGCCCGCCTGTGCGACCCGGTCATCGTGATGGCCGAGGGCAAGGTGCTGGCCGAGGGCACGATCGACGAGATCAAGGCCAACGAGCAGGTGATCGAGGCCTATCTGGGCACCGGCCTGAAGAACAAGGCAAGCGCATGAGCGGCAATCCCTACCAGGACGACCGGGGCAACAAGGACCGGAGCATCACCAAGACCGGCGAGGCCGGTGATGCCGGCGATGCCGAAACCGTCCGCCATCATGGCCG
>JAGRMT010000303.1 GCA_020441125.1 Roseivivax sp. | reverse complement strand
CAGGGCATCATGGTGATCCGCCGGGAGCTGGCCGAGGCCCTGCCGAACCAGGGGCACTATTTCAACGCCGGAACGCTTTACAAGCGCTTTACCCCCGCCGGGCCGGACCATGCGCAGGTGGCCGCCTGCGCCGGCATGGTGGATTACATCGAAGCCCTGGCCGCCCATCACCGCGTCGTGCCCGCGCAGGTGCATGACTTGATGCGCGCCCAGGAAGTCCGCCTGCTGGCACCGCTGCTGGACTATCTGGCCGCCCGCAACGATGTGCGCCTGCTGGGCCCGCGCCGCGCCGAAGGGCGCGCGCCCACCGTCGCCGTGGCGCTGGACCGACCGGGCGAAGCGGTGGCCGCAGAACTGGCGGCGTATGGGATCATGGCGGGGGGCGGCAACTTCTACGCCGTGCGGGCCTTGCAGGCGCTGGGGATCGACCCGGAACATGGCGTGCTGCGCCTGTCCTTCACCCATTACACCACCGAGGCGGAGATCGCCCAGTTGATCGGCGCGCTGGACCGGGTGTTGTAACGCGCTGGTACGGTCTGCGCCCTGGCCCGGCCGTGCGCGGGCGGGCAGGGCGGAGTGAGTATTTTGGCAAAGAAGAAGCAGCCGGGCGCGCTTGACGCGGCGGGGGCGGCGCTAGCTCTTGCCGCGAACGGAGCGATTGGGAGACGCGCATGGGACAGGCGCCGACACTGGTGTGGATTCGCCGCGACCTGCGGCTGAGCGACCACGCGGCGCTGAGCGCCGCCGCGGCGCGGGGCGGTCCGGTGATCCCGGTCTTCATCCGGGACGAAACCCTGGCCGGGCTGGGCGCCGCGCCGCGCTGGCGGTTGGGATTGGGGATCGAGACCTTTGCCGCCGCGCTGGCGGCAGCGGGCAGCCGGCTGATCCTGCGAACGGGCCCGGCACAGCAGGTGCTGGACGCGCTGCTGCGCGAGACCGGGGCCGATGCGGTTTTCTGGCAGCGCGCCTATGAACCGGCTGCGGTGGCGCGTGATACCGCCGTCAAGACGGCGCTGCGCGAGGCCGGGACCCTGGCACAAAGCTTTGCCGGGCACGTGCTGTTCGAGCCATGGACCGCCGCGACCGGCAGCGGCGGGCCGTACAAGGTGTACACCCCGTTCTGGAACGCGGTCCGGGGGCGCGACGTGCCCGAGCCGCTGCCGGCACCGCGCCTGCCCGCGCCGGGTGCATGGCCTGCGAGCGAGGCGCTGGATGACTGGGGGCTGGAGGCGGCGATGAACCGCGGCGCGGACGTTGTGCGGCCCTATCTGCGTCTGGGCGAGGTCGCGGCCCGCGACCGGCTGGCGGCCTTTGCCGAGGGCGCCATCGCCCGTTACCGCGAGCGGCGCGACCTGCCGGCGGAAGACGGTACCTCGGGCCTGTCGGAAAACCTGGCGCTGGGTGAGATCAGCCCGGCGCAATGCTGGCACGCCGGATGGCGCGCCATGCAGGAGGGCAAGCCGGGGGCCGAGACCTGGCTGAAGGAGCTGGTCTGGCGCGAGTTCGCCTACCATCTGATGTGGCACACGCCGCGTCTGCTGACGGACAACTGGCGCGAGGAATGGAACGGCTTTCCCTGGAACCGCGACACCGCCCGGCCAGAGGTCATTGCCTGGCAGCGTGGGCGCACCGGCATTCGTCTTGTCGATGCCGCCATGCGCGAGTTGTACGTTACCGGCCGGATGCACAACCGCGCGCGGATGATTGTGGCCAGTTACCTGACCAAGCACCTGCTGTGCCACTGGCAGATCGGCCTGGACTGGTTCGCCGATTGCCTGGTGGACTGGGACCCGGCAGCCAATGCGCTGGGCTGGCAGTGGACAGCCGGATCGGGCCCGGATGCCGCGCCCTATTTCCGCGTTTTCAACCCCGATACCCAGGCCGAGAAATTCGACCCCGAGGGCCGCTACCGCCGGCGCTGGCTGGCCGAGGGCACCGCGTGCCCGAGCGCAACCGCGCTGAGTTATTTCGACGCCGTGCCGCGCCGTTGGGCACTGTCGCCCGACGCACCCTATCCAGCGCCGGTGGTCGGGCTGGCCGAAGGACGACAGCGCGCGCTTGACGCCTACCAGGCGGCCCGCGGCTGAAGGCCGATTGACCAAAGGATGGGAAAGGCGCAACACATGAACAGGAAACGTGGCCTGGCATGACGCAGCGGAATGTCCCGGCTTGCGCGATCAGTGAACGCCGCGTTACGCTTTACGTTGAGTAGTTCCAACAGAGGCAGGACCAACCCATGCCCACCGCAGCCCGTCTTGTCGCCGCAGCTTTGCTGGCAATCCTGGGGTTTTACATGGCCGAGCAGGTCAAGGCGCTGCTGCCTGAGGGCATGTACACCGGCAAGATGAGCGAGGTCAC
>JAGRMT010000012.1 GCA_020441125.1 Roseivivax sp. | reverse complement strand
CTCGTGAACACCGTGCCGCTGTGGGAAACCCAGCTGGCCCAGGCGGTCACCATCCAGCGCTCGGCCGAGGCGGCCACGGCGGTGCGCGAGGCGAACGACCTGACCAACGAGCTGTTGACGGCCAATGCCAAGAACCTGCGCGACAGCAACAAGATGATCCGCACCGAGATGGAGCGGGGCGTGTTCGACATCGAGGCGGTCAAGCAGGCGAATGCAGACCTTGTCGCGACGATCCAGGAAAGCCTGGAGATCGCGGACGAGGGCAAGCGTCGCCGCGCCGCCGCCGAGGCGGAGCTGAAGAAGATGGAAGCCGAGCTGCGCGACACGCTTGCCTCGGCCAAGGCGCGCCGCGACGGGGTTGGCGAAAACGCCGGCACCTCGGTTCCGGCCGGCTGAGCGCGACATGCGGAAGACGGCGGGCCGTGCGCTGACTGTGCTGGCGCTGGCGCTGGCGGGGGGCTGCCAGATGGCTGCCCCCTATTCGCCTGCCGAGGCCCCGCCGCAACCGCGACCGCAAGCGGCGCTGCCCGCGCCCGCCCAGCCCGACGGGCCGTCGGCAACCAGCCGCGAGCTGACATCCTATTACGCGCGCGTGCAGGCCGATCTGCTGGCGCAGGGCCTGTTGCGTACCGATGGCGGCGGGCCAGACACGCCGTTTGATGGCGCGGCGCTGCTGCGCAATTTCGAACGCATCGCCTTGTCGGACGAATACAGCCAGGGCGCCGGGCTGGTCGCGGCGCCGGTGACAACCGGCCCGGTCAAGAAATGGGTCAAGCCGGTGCGGGTGCGGGCAGAATTCGGCGGCTCTGTTCCGCCGGCGCAGCGGGCGCTGGACCGGGCCGAACTGGCCACCTATGTCGGGCGGCTGGGCCGGGTGACCGGGCATCCGATCTCGATGACCGACATCGCGCCCAATTTCCATGTGTTCTTCGCCGGCGAGGACGACCGCGCCACGCTGGTGCCGCGCATCCGCCAGGTGGTGCCCGATATCGACGCCGCCTCGCTGAACCTGATACAGTCGATGCCGCGGTCAATCTATTGCTTTGTGATCGCCTTCGCTGACTCGCGCAATGGTTCGGCCTATGATCAGGCGGTTGCGGTGATCCGGGCCGAACAGTCAGGGTTGATGCGCAAGTCCTGCATTCACGAAGAGGTGGCGCAGGGCTTGGGGCTGGCCAACGACAGCCCTTACGCGCGCCCGTCGATCTTCAATGACGATGACGAATTTGCGCTGCTGACAACCCATGACGAAATGCTGCTGCGCATCCTGTATGATCCGCGCCTGACACCGGGGATGAGCGCCGAAGCGGCGCTGCCGATAGTGGAAGACCTGGCCTCGCGTCTGGCGGGGGGACCAAGTTGATTTTGAAAAGGGGGGCCTGACATGGGCATTCTGGATTTTTTGAGCGGCCAGTTCATCGACGTGATCGCCTGGACGGACGACACCCGAGATACGATGGTCTGGCGGTTCGAGCGCGAAGGCCATGAAATCAAGTACGGGGCCAAGCTGACCGTGCGCGAGGGGCAGGCCGCGGTGTTCGTGCACGAAGGCCAGTTGGCGGATGTGTTCACGCCCGGGCTATACATGCTCGAAACCAACAACATGCCGATCCTGACGACGTTGAACCACTGGGATCATGGCTTCCGCTCGCCGTTCAAGTCGGAAATCTATTTCGTGAACACCACCCGCTTCAACGATCTGAAGTGGGGAACCAAGAACCCGATCATCGTGCGTGATCCCGAGTTCGGCCCGGTGCGCCTGCGCGCCTTCGGGACCTATGCCGTCAAGGTGGCGGACCCGGCCAAGTTCCTGAAGGAAATCGTCGGCACCGACGGCGAATTCACGATGGACGAGATCAGCTTCCAGATCCGAAACATCATCGTGCAGGAGTTCAGCCGCGTGCTGGCGCGCTCTGCCATCGGCGTGCTGGACATGGCCGCCAACGCACGTGAGCTCGGCACGCTCGTCGGGCGCGAAATTGCGCCGGTTATCGCCGAATACGGCCTGTCGCTGCCTGAGCTGTACGTGGAAAACGTCTCGTTGCCGCCGGCGGTGGAAGAGGTTCTGGACAAGCGCACCTCGATGGGAATGATCGGCAACCTGAACAATTACATGCAATACCAGGCCGCCGAGGCGCTGGGCCGTGACGGTGCGGGCGCCGGTGCGCTGCAGGCCGGGCTGGGTGCCGGACTGGGCATGCAGATGGGTCAGCAGGCCGCGCAGCAGGTCGGGCCGTGGGGCGCCGCTCCTGCCGCCGCAGCGCCGCAGGGTCCTGCGGCCGCAGTGGTTCCGCCGCCCCCGCCGGTCGAGCACGTCTGGCACATTGCCGAGAACGGCGAGACCAAAGGTCCGTTTTCGAAGGCGTCGATGGGGCGCATGGCCGCCACGGGTGCGCTGACGCGCGACAGTTTCGTCTGGACTGCCGGCCAGGATGGCTGGAAGCGCGCGGGCGAGGTGATCGAGCTGGCGCAGTTGTTCACCATCATGCCGCCGCCCCCGCCGCCGCCTGCCGGCTGATCCGGCGCTTGTGCCGTGTCCCGCTACCGGGGCACGGTCCGGCCCGGCGACCTCGGCGGGCCGGTGAAAACGCGGTTTTCCTTTCTCCGGCGGCGCATTAGCGTGACGCCGTAGCGACCGGAGGCGCCGATGACCGAAGACCACCGCTTTCCATGCCCGAATTGCGGGGCGGATTTCCGTTTCGACCCCGATGCCAAGAAGCTGGTCTGCGACCATTGCGGCGCGACAGAGGATGTCGCCGATACCGGGCCCTGGACCGGCGGTATCAAGGAGCTGGATTTCCGCGCGGCAATGGACAACCTGCTGCCGCTGCAAGAGATGGAAGAGACGCGCGTCTCGCAATGTCCCAATTGCGGCGCGCAGATCGAATTCAATGCCGAGGTCCACGCCAAGGAATGCCCTTTCTGCGCCACGCCGGTGGTGTTGGATACCGGCACGCATCGTCACATCAAGCCCAAGGGCCTTCTGCCGTTCGGTCTGGATGAACCGGCGGCGCGCTCTGCGATGACAACCTGGCTGGGCCGGTTGTGGTTCGCGCCAAACGGGCTTCAGGAATACGCCCGCAAGGGGCGCCGGATGCAGGGCATCTATGTGCCCTACTGGACCTTCGACGCCGACACCCGGTCGGATTATTCCGGCGAGCGGGGCACGGTTTATTACACCACGCGGCAGGTGCGCCGGAACGGCAAGACCGAAACCGTCCGCGAGCAGCATATCCGCTGGAACCCCAAGTCAGGCCGCGTGGCGCGGTTCTTCGATGATGTGCTGGTGCTGGCGTCGCGCTCGTTGCCCAAGCAATACACCGAAGCGCTGGAGCCCTGGGACCTGGCCGCTATGGAGCCCTACCGCCCCGAGTTCCTGGCCGGCTTCCTGTCCGAAGGCTATACCGTCGACCTGGACGAGGGCTATCAGGACGCGCGGGCGCAAATGGACCGGGTGATCGAGCGCGATGTAAAGTTCGACATCGGCGGTGACCGTCAGCGTATCCACCGCATCGACACGCAGATCAGCGCCATCACCTTCAAGCATGTGCTGCTGCCTGTCTGGCTGGCGGCCTACAAGTACCGCGGCAAGACCTATCGCTTTGTCGTCAATGGCCGCACTGGCCGGGTACAGGGCGAACGGCCGTATTCGGCGTGGAAAATTGCCTTTGCGGTCGTTCTGGGCCTGATCGTGGCCGGGGTCGTGGGCTATTTCGTTGCGATGAACCAGCAGGCCGGCGGCAGCTACTGAGCGACTTGCCTAGCCCGGCGATAGCTGGTCCACTCGCGCCATCAATTCGGGAGGAAGACAATGGTCAAAACGGTCATCATCGAAGAAGCCGGCGGGCCGGAAAAGTTCCGCATCGCCGACTGGCCGGTAGGAGAGCCCGGGCCGGGGCAGATCCGCATCCGCCACAAGGCCTGCGGGCTGAATTTTATCGACGTCTACCAGCGCTCGGGGCTGTACCCGATGACGCTGCCCCATGCGATGGGCATGGAGGCCTCGGGCGTGATCGAGGCTGTGGGCGAGGGCGTGACGCACCTGAAGGTGGGCGATCGCGCCGCCTATGCCAGCAACCCGCCGGGGGCCTATTGCGAGGCGCGGGTCATGCCCGCGGCGCAGGTCTGCCCGCTGCCGGACGGCATCTCGTTCGAGGAAGGCGCGGCGATGATGCTGAAGGGCATGACCGTGGTGTACCTGTTCGAGCGCACGACGCCGTTGAAGGCCGGTGACACCGTGCTGTTTCACGCCGCTGCTGGCGGTGTCGGGCTGTTGGCCTGCCAATGGGCCCGGTCCGAGGGGATCACGCTGATCGCCACTGCCGGCTCCGAGGAGAAGTGCCAGCTGGCGCTGGATCACGGCGCGACCCACGCAATCAACTACGACACCGAGGATTGGGTCGCCCGCGTCAAGGAACTGACCGGGGGCAAGGGTGTGGACGTGGTGATGGACGCGGTGGGCAAAGCGACGTTCGAAGGCTCGCTGAATTGTCTCAAGCCGTTGGGAATGATGATTTCCTTCGGCAACGCCTCGGGTCCGGTTCCGCCGTTCAACCTTCAGGTGCTGGCGCAGAAAGGGTGTCTGAAGATCACCCGCCCGACGCTGTTCGTGCATATAGCCGAGCACGAGACCTGTCAGCAGATGGCCAAGATGCTGTTCGCCAAGGTCCTGAGCGGCGACGTCAAGATCAGTATCGACCAGACCTTCGCGCTGGACGACGTCGCCGATGCGCATCGTGCGCTAGAGGCACGGCTGACCACCGGGCAGACTATCCTGACCGTCTGAACCCGGCGCCGGGCGGGTTTCCGCCCGGCATTCTACCTGCTTTGGAAACAGTTCGTTTTCGGGGCACGTTTCGCCCATCCGGGGCGAGAATGGCGCAATTCACGCCCATTCGCGTCCAGATCCAGCCACATTTCGCTTTCATTAACCTAAATCGGACTGGGGGTAGTCCGTTCCGCCATAGCTGTTTGGGATGTCCAACAGCGCGGCGACCTGGGTAATGAGAGGGCCAGATGGCCAAACCAACTTCGTCGGGCGCACTGCCAAGCCTCGACGGTACAATCGGAGCGCTAAGAGTCCGGACTTCGGACAACGGCGGGCATATTGCTGCCGGCGGCTGGCTCAACGTCGTGGTCCCGATCGAGGGATCGTCTGGCAGTGTTTTCGTGCCCGAACTGCGCCTGATTTCGCAGGACTCCTCGGGCTACTCCAACCTCGGCATGCATGGCGGCGTGTTCAAGCTGACCAGCAGCCTGTTCGCGTCCGACGCCGAATACCGCGCCTTCATCGACGCGCAGCCGCTGATCACCACGCCGGCCGACAACAGCTCGAACGATGCTTCTGTTGCCGAGTTCCGCATCAGCTATGAGCGGATCATCGAAGCGCTGGGCGATTATGCCAGCCGTGGCCTGGCATTCTATGACGAGATTGCGCGCGGCAACCTGCGCGTGCTGGCGGTGATCGACCAGGCCAACACCGTGGCCGAGATCGGAACCGGGGCCGAGACGAACAACGATCGCGCTTACCAGCAACCGATCAAGATCGACATATCGGATGCGACGCTTGCCAGCTGGCACAGCGCGGCGTCCGCCGCGGACGGCATTCCGGCGCAGCCGGAACCCGAACCGGAACCCGAAACACCGGCGCCCCAGCCGGACACCACCCCGAACACGCAACCGGAAGAGCCGGGCACGCAGCCGCAACAGACGGCAGAGCCACCCGAAGAGAACGAACCCGAAGGAGAAACACCAGTGACTGATCAAGCACAACCAACTCTGGGCTTGGCCATTGCGAACGACTATAGCGGCACGGTCACCTTCATGGGTGAAACCGCGGGCTATCGGAATACGCTTGGCATGTTCGAGATTGCCGAGGACGGATCGTTCCGGAACATCTCGATCCTTTTCGCCAACTCGTCCAGCCACGGCAGTGGCGGCGACCTGACGCCGGGCGAAAGCTCTGTCGATGTCCATTTCAGTGGCGGCACCAACGTGGGTTTCTTCCTGCTGCCGAACGGCTATGGCTATGACAACGCCAGCCACCTGATCGAAGGTCAGAATGCCGGCGAAACCTACGAGTTCCGCGATGCCGACGGCAACGCGGTGGACAGCAGCCATGTTGGCGGTACCTACCTGTGGCACATCGCCGGCGATGGCACCGAAACCCAGCTGAACTCTGCTGCCGGCGGGGCTGCGTGGTTGTCGACCGCTTCGGCTGACGGCAGCTTCGCGCTGAACGCCGATGGCTCTGATCACACCCGGTTCTCGCTGGCTCAGAACGACGGCCGCACCGTGCTCGACATGGGGTTCGAAGACCTCTTCGGCCTGGGCGATCAGGACTATGACGACACGGTGTTCCGCGTAGACATTGGCGCCGACAACACCACCCAGGTGGCACCGCTGATCGACGCGACGTTTGTCGCAGAGCCGCTGGCCGACCTGACGATCCTGGACATCAGCCTGGACAATGACACGCCGGCGCTGGGTGAAGACGTGTATGTGCGTATCGACGTGGCCAATATCGGCGACGCGGATGCCTACAGCACCTCGTCCAACTTCTACTGGTCGCCGACTGCCACCTTCGACCGCAGCACCGCGGTCATGGTCGACTCCGACAATCACGGCACGCTGCGCGCCGGTGACATCGACTATGGCGAGACCGAGCGCATTCGCTACGAGGACCTGTCAGCCCTGGGCAACGGCTATATCTTCGGCGTGATCGACGATGCCGACGAGATCGCAGAATCCGACGGCACCAACAACGTTTCCGAAGGCGTGGCCATCAACTTCGGTGACTGGACCGGCCTGGCCGATCTGCATATCGACGACATCTGGGCGCCGGATACCGAACTGGCCTATGGCCAGGACATGTTCGTGAACGTGTCGGTCACCAACTCGGGCTATGTCGCCGCGGCCAACACCCGCACCACCTATTACTGGAGCGCGACCGACACCTTCGACGCCAGCACGGCGGTCGAGATCGACGCCGACAACCACGGCACGCTGAAGATCGGCGAAACCGACACCAACGAGGTGGAGCGGATCCGTTATGAAGACATCGCCGCGCTGGGCGACGGCTATATCTTCGGTGTGATCGACGCCGCCAACACGATCGCCGAGGGCGATGAGACAAACAACGTCTCGGAAGCGCTGGCGGTTACGCTGGAAGAGGTCCTGCCGCCGGATCTGACCGTGGACAGCATCAAGCTGCGCTCGGCCAGCCTGAGCGAGGACGAAAACCTGGTGGTCAAGATCACCGTGGGCAACCAGGGCGTTCTGGATACCCGCAGCGTGTCGACCACGTTCTACTGGAGCGCAACCGACACGTTTGACGCCAGCACCGCTGTGCGGGTCGACAGCGCCCACCAGGGCCGTATCCGCGCCGACAGCACCAAGGACAGCGTCGAGGAGATCAAGTACTCCAAGCTGGCCAACCTGGGTGACGGTTACATCTTCGCCGTGGTCGACGACGCCAACGCGATCGCCGAGAACGACGAGACGAACAACGTTTCGGCCGGTGTCCGCTTCACTCTGGAACCGATCGAAGAGGCCGATCTGCAGATCACCCGCCTGAACCTGTCGCAGGGCAACCTGCAAGAGGGCGAGGATGCCTTCGTGTTCCTCGATGTCACCAACGGCGGCCGCACCGATGCCCGCTCGGTCTCGACCCAGCTGTTCTGGAGCCCGACCGACAGCTTCGATACCGGCACTGCCGTGGCGCTGGAAAACGACCACCACGGCCTGCTGCGCGCCGGCGAGACCGAGGTGAACGAGTCCACCCGCATCCGCTACGAAGACCTGGCCCACCTGGGCAACGGCTTCATCTTTGGCGTGATCGACAACGCGGGCGCAATCGACGAGTCGAACAACGGCAACAACGTTTCGGGCGGTGCCGCGTTCTTCCTCGTCTGACGGGCCCATCCTCCAGCCCAGTCACCGACCGCGCCGGGTTTCCCGGCGCGGTTTTTTCATGCCGCCTCGGTATCCATCCAGATCGTTACCGGCCCGTCATTGGTCAGCGCGACCTTCATGTCCGCGCCAAAGCGCCCCGTGGCGACGGGAATGCCTTGCGCCTGGACTTGCGCGGCGAAGTATTCATACAGCCGTTCGCCGGTTTCCGGCGCCGCCGCCGTGGAAAAGCCGGGCCGGTTGCCACGCGCGGTATCGGCCGACAGCGTGAACTGGCTGACCACCAGCGCCGCGCCGCCGATGTCCTGCACCGACCGGTTCATCTTGCCGGCTTCGTCCTTGAAGATCCGCAGCTTGGCGATCTTGGCTGCCAGCCTGTCCGCTTGGGCCTCGGTGTCGCCCTGCATGGCGCAGATCAGGATCAGCAGCCCGGGCCCGATGTCACCCACGGTGGCACCGCCAACCGTGACCGACGCAGAGGAGACGCGCTGGATCAGCGCCCTCACAGCTCGTGATCCCAGGGCGGATTGGCGCCTGCGCGCGAGACGGTGATCGCGGCCACGCGCGTGCCCAGGGTGATCGCCGGCTGCAACGCCGCGTCGGGGGCGGTTACCAGCGCTTCGCGCGTCAACAGCCCGTCGCGCTGCAATCCGGCCAGGACGCCGGCATTGAACGTGTCGCCCGCGCCCACGGTATCGACCACGGCGGCCTTCTGCGCCGGGGTTTCAAAGCTGCCGCCGGAACGATAGGCCGTTACACCTTCGGCGCCGCGGGTGATCAGCACCAGCGCAACGCCGCATGCCAACAGGCCCTCCGGGCTTTCGCCCAGCCATTCCATGTCTTCATCCGACAGTTTCACGATGTCGGCCTTGTCCAGCATGGCTGCCAGCCGGGCGCGGTACCGCGGTTGGTCGGTGATGAAGCCCGGACGCACGTTGGGGTCTATCATGATCGGGCGGCGGCCGGCCTCGCGCGCGCAGAGCGCGGCATAGGTGTCGGCTGCGGGCTCCGATACCAGGCTGATACCGCCGAAGAACAGCGCCGAGACGGTGTCGCCCAGGTCGGGCAGGTCGGCCTCTGTCAGCATCCGCCCTGCGGTGTTCTCGTCATAGAAGGCGTATTTGGCGTGCCCGTCGGTCAGCGTGACAAAGGCCAGCGTTGTCGGCCGCGAGGAGCGGGGCGTCAGGCTGCTGTCCACGCGCGAGCGGTCCAGCGTTTCGGTCAGCAGAGCGCCGAACAGGTCATCGGACAGCCCGCCGAAAAACCCCGCGGGCGCGCCAAGACGGCCCAGGGCGATGGCGGTGTTGAACACCGCGCCGCCGGCATGGGGGGCAAAGGCCGCCTCGCCCGAAACCGTCTGGCGCGGCAGCATGTCGATCAGCGATTCACCACAACACAGGATCATTTGTCCCTCCCCACTGTCATGTTTGCGATAACATAGGCCCGGCGCCCGGGCCAAGGGCCAAAGCTAGTCTGTGCCGGCGACGGAAAGGACGATCTTGCCGATGTGGGTGCTGCCTTCCATCCGGGCGTGCGCCTCGGCGGCGCTCTCCAGCGGGAACTCGGAATCCATCACCGGCGCGATCCGGCCGGCGTCCAGCAGCGGCCAGACGTCACGCCGTAGCGCGTCGGCGATCCGCGCCTTGGCAAGCTCGCTCTGCGGTCGCAGGGTAGAGCCGGTGATTGTCAGCCGTCGCGTCATCACCTGGGCGAAATTCAATTCTGCCTTGGGGCCCTGCAGAAAGGCGATCTGTACCAGCCGCCCGTCATCGGCCAGCGCCCGCACGTTGCGTGCGATATAGGGGCCGCCAACCATGTCCAGGATCAGGTTCGCGCCGCCCTCGGCCAAGAGAACCTCAACGAAATCCTCGGTCTTGTAGTTGATTGCCCGCTCGGCGCCCAAGGCGGCGCAGGCGGCGCATTTCTCGTCAGACCCGGCAGTGACGAAGACCCGCGCACCAAAATGCGCGGCCAGCTGGATCGCCGTGGTGCCGATGCCGGAGGAGCCCCCGTGCACAAGGAACCGCTCTCCTGCTGTCAGCCCGCCACGCTGGAACACGTTGGACCAGACGGTGAAAAAGGTCTCTGGCAGGCACGCAGCCTGTTTCAGGCCCATGCCCGACGGCACCGGCAGACAATGCGCGGCGGGGGTGGCGACGTATTCGGCATAGCCGCCGCCGGGCAGCAGCGCGCAGACCTGGTCGCCCGGCGCCAGCCCGTCAGCCCCGGGGCCAACGGCGACCACGGTGCCAGAGGCCTCCAGCCCAGGCAGGTCGCTGGCGCCGGGGGGCGGGTTGTACATGCCGGCCCGTTGCAGAGCGTCGGGGCGGTTCACCCCGGCATAGGCGACACGGATCACCACCTCGCCGGCGCGCGGCCGGGGCACAGGCCGCGTGGCGGGTTTCAGAACCTCCGGCCCGCCGGGGGCCGAGATTTCGATGGCGCGCATCGTTTCGGGCAAAGTCATGCTGTGGTCGTCCTGTTCTAGTCGTGTCCGCGATAGCGCCGGCGGGTGCCTTGCGCTAGTGCCCGCCAACCTGGCCGGGCAGATCGCTGCGGCGGGTGGGCGGACGCACGCGTCCCAGCATCTGTTCGACGCCGCGTACCAGCGGACCCAGCCCCGGCGCCTTGCGCATCTGGCCCTTCACCTTCTCGATCTGCATCACGTCGTCGATGCGCCGGTCAAGAAAAGCCCAGGTGTTCTGGTGATCGGGCGAATCGTCGCCGAGCCAGAACAGGACGGTTGCCGAATAGACCCCGGCCAGCGTCGCGCGCTTGGTGTACCAGTTGATATCGTCCGAGGTGTCGCCCAGCGCCGTCCAGATCCGATCTGCCGTGCCCCAGATCGCGCGGGCGCCATCGGCGGCGTAGAGCGGCAGCGAAAACAGGGTGGTGCCGCGCCGGACCACCTCGCGGTCCTCGACCGCTTCAAGCCGCTTGCGCACGGCAAAGGCGACGCGGTCGCGATAGCGCATCGTGCCCAGATCGGCCTGCGCCATCGCCTGTTCCATCAGCGCATCGCCGCGCCGGTGATAGGCCAGCGCCAGATCGACCGCGCCGCGCGGAAACAGCGCCCGAGCGACGGTCGGGTCGATGCCCGTATCGACGATGGCGGCACGCATCGTGGTCTCGCTCCAGCCGTCGAAGGGCACATGCGACAGGGCCGCATCCAGCAGTTTTTCGGTGATTTCCGTGCTCATCCCGGCCTCCGCCCTGGGGTTTCGGTTACTCTAGACAAATTGGCGGCGCCTTGCTATAGGACCACTTCCTGCAATTTCCTTGCAACTCAAACCTAGAAAGGTGGTGACAACCACATGCAGGTCAGTGTTCGCGACAATAACGTCGATCAGGCGCTCCGCGCCCTGAAGAAGAAGCTGCAGCGCGAAGGCGTGTTCCGTGAAATGAAGCTCAAGCAACATTTCGAGAAGCCGTCCGAGAAGAAAGCGCGTGAGAAGGCTGAAGCGATCCGCCGCGCCCGCAAGCTGGCGCGCAAGAAGGCTCAGCGCGAAGGTCTGCTCTAAGCGGCAACTTCAGACACTGTGTCAGACGACCCCCGGGGCTAGCGCCTTTCGGGGGTTTGTCATTTTAAGGGGGTCGCGGTTCAGTGCGCCGGGGCCTGCACCGGGTCCAGCAGGGTGCGCCCGCCGTCCAGCGTGACGATCTGCCCGGTCATGAAGCCAGAGCCTTCGCAGGCCAGGAACTGCACCGTCTCGGCCAGCTCGCCCGGGGCGGCGATGCGGCGCATCGGAGTGTGCGATTCGATTTCCAGCCGGTATTCGGGGTGTTCTTTCAGGATGCCCTGAAGGCTGGCCGACATGACCGAGCCGAAGGACACCGCGTTGACGCGGATGCGGTGCGGCGCAAGCGCCACCGCCATCGAGCGGGTCATCTGGTCCACGGCCGCCGCGGCGACGGAATAGCCCATCAGGTCGGGGTGCGTGCAGCGCGAAGCGATCGTGTTGATGTTCACGATCGAGCCGCAAGGCCCGCCGTCCTGTCCGTTGGCCTGCTTGATCATCCGACGGGCAACGTGCTGGCTGAGCCGCAAGGCGGTCATCAGGTTCTGGTCCAGCATCGCCTGCACCGACCCGTCATCGGAATCCAGCGGATCGGTCGGGGCGATCTGGCGGCTGGCGTTTACCAGAATGTCGATCCGGTCAAAGGCGTCGATGGTGGCCGACAGCAGGTTGGTGATCGTCAGTTTCTCTCGCAGGTCGCCGGCGAAGAAGCGGATGGTTTCGTTCTCCTGCGCTTCGCCGCACTCGTTTTGCAGGCGGGCGTCGTCGATATCGGCGAACATCACATTGGCGCCCTGGCGCGCGAAGTGCCGGGCGATGGCCAGACCGATTCCGTTGGCGGCGCCGGTGATGACGGCGGTCTTGCCTTCGATGGAATACGACATTGATGGGTCTCCGGCTGGGTCGTTGGGGCAGGTTAGGGATTATCGCCTGCGGGGGCGAGTGGGTTGTTCGGCCATCAGCAGCTTGAACCCCGGCGTGCCGGGCAGCTCGGTCACGGTACGAAAGGCTGCGGCCAGCGCGGCCTCATAGGGCAGATGGCGGTTGGCCACCATCCAAAGACGCCCGGCGGGCTTCAGGTTGCGTGCCGCGGTCTGGATAAAGGCGCGGCCCAGGTCCGGATCACCGGCGCGGCCGGTATGGAACGGCGGGTTCATCACAACCGCGTCCAGCCGCTGCGGCGCATCCCAGCGGGTGGCGTCGGCCCAGACGAAATCGGCTCGCGGGCCGGAAATGTTGCTGCGGGCACAGTCCAGCGCGTTTGCGTCGGCCTCGACCAGCCACAGTGCCGTAACATCGGGCCGTTTCAGGATCTGCGCCGAAAGATAGCCCCAGCCCGCGCCCAGGTCCGCGACGGCGCCGCCCAAATTGGCGGGCAAGGCCTGCGCCAAGGCGCGAGAGCCGGCATCCGGACCGTCGGCGGAGAAGACCCCTGGCGCGGTGACAAGGCCATCGCCCACGTCGCGCCGGCGTGCTGCCCAGTCGGCGAAGTCGGTCCCGGCGGTCAGCCAGAACACGCGGCCATGCGCCTTGCTGACCTGGCCCGCGATCGGGGTGCGTTGGCGCATCGCCTTGAGCAGGGTGTCGACACCGTCGGTCTTGGCGCCATCGACGATGAGCAGCCCGCCCGGACACGCGGCGGCCGCTGCGGCGATCCAGGCTTGCGCCAGATCGCGCGCCCGCGGCACGCAGACAATCGCGGCGGCATAGGGCCCCTCTGGCGCAAGGCCACAGCGCAACCCGCGCGCCGTCAGCGCGTCATGGTCGGGGCGGAACGGCTGTATGACATGCAAACGCGCCGGATCGAGCGCTGACAGGTCCATCTCGGCCGAGGCGCCGAAGATCGCAATGATCCCTTCATCTGGCAGGGTCAGGGCGCCGGTATCCAGCGCGAAGGTCACGCGTCCGTTTGACATGGGCGAATCCGCTGGCCAGTGGCGCGGATCATTCCTTTTCCATGGTGCATTGCAGCGGGTGCTGGTGGCGGCGGGCAAAATCCATGACCTGGCCCACCTTCGTCTCGGCGATTTCGTGGCTGAACACGCCCACGACGGCGACGCCCTTCTTGTGCACGGTCAGCATGATTTCGAACGCCTGGGCATGGGTCATGCCAAAGAACCGTTCCAGCACATGCACGACAAATTCCATGGGTGTGTAATCGTCATTCAGCATCAGCACCTTGTA
Organism: Roseivivax sp.; assembly: GCA_020441125.1. Taxonomy (GTDB): domain Bacteria; phylum Pseudomonadota; class Alphaproteobacteria; order Rhodobacterales; family Rhodobacteraceae; genus Mesobacterium_A. The sequence continues at coordinate 11,231 of JAGRMT010000012.1, read as the reverse complement.
AAGCGGCGGGCGCTTGGTGCGCGGCCGGGTCTGCACCGCGATGCGCGCATCGCCGTCTTCCCTGCTGGGCGGAAGGGCGGCGGTAACGGGCATGGCAGAGGTATCGAGACGGACAAGCATGGCAAGCGGATGCAGTTGAACGGCAATCACAATGAGTGTTTTCGTGAAAGGTGTATATAACGTTCCCTCGCACCGTGAAAAGGGAAAGCCGATGAACAAGGGCGCACAGACCGTTGATATCCGGACCGTCGCGTTCGACGCTGATGACACGCTATGGCACAATGAACGCGTGTTTGCGCTATCGCAAGCCAGATTTGCCGAACTTTTGGGCGATTATGCCGATCCGGCACATCTGGACGCCCGGCTGCTGGCGGCCGAGCGGCGCAACCTGGGTCACTATGGATTCGGTATCAAGGGTTTCGTTCTGTCGATGATCGAGACAGCGCTGGACGTGACCGACAACCGCGTTCCCGGCGCGGTGATTCACCAGCTGGTCGAGATGGGGCGCGAAATGCTGAGCCATCCGACAGAGCTGCTGCCGCATGTGGCTGAAACCGTGTCGGCGCTGGCTGGCACCTGCCACCTGGCGGTGATCACCAAGGGCGATCTGCTGGATCAGGAACGAAAGCTGGCCCAATCGGGCCTGGGAGATGTCTTTGATCGGGTGGAGATCGTTTCGGACAAGACGCCCGATGTCTACGCCCGAATCTTTGCCGGTTGCCCCGGTGGGGCAGGCGCGGCTGTGATGGTGGGCAATTCGGTCAAATCCGATGTTCTGCCCGCTTTGGCCGCGGGCGCGTGGAGCGTGCACATTCCCCACGATCTGCAGTGGGATCTAGAGAAGGCCGAGCTGCCGCTAGCGCATCCGCGCTTCCGCACTGTTGCCCATATGGGACAGTTGCCGGATCTTCTTCGCCAGATGGTTTAACGGTTGTCCAAGTTACGCAGCCGAACCGCCACCGATTGGGGGTGCCGTCGCGCGTTGCGCAAGATCTAGGCGTTTTCGCATGAAGAATGCGGAAAAACTGTGGTTACGGCTTTCTTTATTTCGCCAAGACCCTGTGCTAGCGTACAGCAAAACAAACAAGGCGCCGGACATAAAAATAATCCCGGGGCCAGAGGCAGAGAAGGCGGAACTCGTGACGGGACGGCGTATGCAGCCGGGCCGATTTGGCCTGTATATTATCACATTCATCTGGCTTTTGGTGCTGGTGCCCCTGTCGGTGGCCGCGGCGCCCTACGCGGCCTTCGTGATGGATGCCCGAACGGGCGAAGTGATCGAGGCGCGCAACGCCGATACGCGGCTGCACCCGGCCTCTCTGACCAAGATGATGACGCTGTATATCGCGTTCGAAGCCGTCCAGAACGGCGAGATCACGATGGACACAGAGGTGCGGATTTCGGCCAAGGCCGCCAGCGAGCCGCCCTCGCGGCTGGGGCTGAAGGCGGGGCAGACGATCAAGCTGCGCTACCTGGTGCGCGCTGCGGCGGTCAAGTCGGCCAACGATGCGGCCACCGCCATCGGCGAGGCGATCGCCGGCTCCGAAGCGGCCTTCGCGCGGCGGATGAACCGGACCGCGGCGGCGCTGGGCATGACCCGCAGCACCTTCAAGAACGCCCACGGTCTGACCGAAAGCGGGCACCTGTCGACGGCGCGCGACATGTCGATCCTGGGACGGCACCTGATTTACGATTATCCGATGTATTACAACCTGTTCGGCCGCAAGACGACCGATGCGGGCATCCGCGAGGTTTCTCATACCAACCGTCGCCTGCTGGAGAGCTATGCCGGCGCCGACGGGATCAAGACCGGCTATACCAGCGCCGCCGGATTCAACCTTGTTGCCTCGGCCGAGCGCGGGTCTGAGCGTGTGATCGCCACGGTTTTCGGCGGCCGGTCGTCGTCGTCGCGCAATGCGCAGGTTGCCGAGTTGCTGGATCTCGGTTTCAAGAAGATGCCCACCCGCGTTGCCTTCAACCCGCCGCGCAAACCGGCCTATGTCGGCCCGGATGGCGCCGTGGTTGCTGAAGTGGCTACCACCAACCCCGAGCCGGGCCTGGCAGCCAAGTCGATCCGCGTCGCCTCTGCCGCGGTCAAGCGCAGCCTGGTGCCGCAGATGCGCCCGGGCGAAGAGCCGCAACAGCTTCTGGTGGCCGAGGCGATCAAGGGTGACCTGCAGGCACTGCTGGCCGAGGCACAAGCGGTGCAGTTGCCGTCTGAAACTCCGGTCAACGCCGAGCAGATCGCGCAAGAGGTGGCCGCTGCGCTGCCGACCGGCGCAGTCGCGCCGCAGGCCCGTCCGGATGAGCTGGTTCTGGCCAGTGTGCCCGATGCCGCCATCGTTGCCGAACCCGCCGCGCCGGAACAGCGCCAGGTGGTCACGCGCATCTCGACCAGCGGCGGACGCCACTGGGGCATCAACGTCGGCCGGTACAACAGCCAGTATGCTGCCGAGAAGGCACTGCTTCAAACCGCCCTGCTGGAGATGGAAACGCTGGACGGCACGCTGCGCAAGGTCGCCAAGCGCCCCAAGGGCTTCGATGCCAACTTCATGGGCCTGTCGCGCGAGATGGCGGACCTGGCCTGCCGCCGGTTGCAGGCCCGGCAGATGCAGTGCTTCATGATCGGCCCCAGCTGACGCTGGGGCCACGGCCCGGACTAGCAATCCGCGCACGGATGGGCCAGCCCGTTGCACCAAGTGTCGCAAACCAGAGCCACGAAAGACCGAAGGACAAGGGCCGGTTCGAACCCGGGTTACCGTTTCGGTTTGCCTATGCGCCACGCCTGGTAGAGCCCTGCTCCCAGTGCCATTACGGCGAGCAAGAGCCACATCTGGCCTGTCTGCTCCAGATAGACGACACCTTCGTCGGCATCGAAGCACCGGCCTAGTTCATTGAAACAATTGCGCCTTTTGAAATACTGGACGTAGTACACGTACCCAAGAGCGCATGCGAGCCCGAGAAAAACCAGGCATGAAAACTTTCTGATTTCTACCAGCCCCTTTGATCGCGGCCGAAGTTGCACTGCTTCGGCAGGTTGCGTCAACGGCAGCTCTGCCGGCCGACGTGATCTCACGTGTCCGAAAAGCCCAACGTCAGCCTGTACCGCTTAAGACAAAAGGCGCCCGTTGGGGCGCTTTTTTTGATACCGGTTGCCGCAGCCTCAGGGCTTGGGCTTGTCGTCATACTCGCCCGACAGGATGCGCTGGGCATCGCCTTCGGGATCGTCGTACTGGCTGGTCTTCACGGTGAAGACGAAGAAGGCCAGCCCCAGCCCGCCAAGGATCAGCGAAATCGGGATCAGGTATGCGATGACGTTCATGGCGTTACCTCAGCCGCAATGCGTTCAGCGACACTGTAATCGAGGAGATGGACATCGCCAATGCGGCGATCAGCGGCGAACACAGCCCCGCGATGGCAAGCGGTACGGCAACGATGTTGTACCACGCCGCGATGGTGAAGTTTTCCTTGATCCGCCGGGTGGCCGATTGCGCCGTTGTCACGGCTTCTGCCAGCGGCGACAGGTCGTTGCCCAGCAGAACGATGTCCGACGCCACGCGTGCGGCATCCAGCGCCGAAGCGGGCGAGATCGAGACATGCGCCCCAGCCAGGGCGGCGGTGTCGTTCAGCCCGTCGCCGACCATCAGCACATGCTTGCCGTCGTCGGCCAGCGCCTTGATCCGGTCGGACTTGTCGGCGGGAAGGCATTCGGCCAGCCAGCGGCGGATGTTCAGGCGCTGGGCCAGGTCCTCTACCGCGCGCGGCGCGTCGCCCGACATCAGGATCACGTCCTTGCCGGCGTCCTGCAGCGCCCGCACAGCGTCGGCTGCGCCGTCGCGCAAACGGTCGGCAAAGGTGAAGGGGCGGGCGTCGCCGGCACCGATCTTCAGCCAGGCAGCGGTTTGCTCTGTCTGGCCGCCGCCAACCCAGGCGGCACGGCCCAGGCGCACAGACTGACCCTTCCACAGGGCCTGGTTGCCATGTCCGGGCAGTTCTCGCAGGTCAGCGATCGGTGCAGGATGCAGTCCCGCCTCGCGGATCGCGCGGGTCAGCGCCACCGAAAGCGGATGCGACGAGCCTTCTGCCACCGCCAGCGCGACTTCCAGTTCTGCCCGGGTGAAATCGCCCAGGTTGGTCACCTCGGGCGTGCCTGCGGTCAGGGTGCCGGTCTTGTCAAAGACCACGGTATCGACCTGCGCCAGACGTTCCAGCGCAGTGGCATCCTTGATCAACAGGCCCTTGCGGAACAGCCGGCCAGAGGCGGCGGTGGTAACCGCCGGAACCGCCAGGCCCAGGGCGCAGGGGCAGGTGATGATCAGCACGGCCGACGCGATGTTCAGCGCCACGCGCAGATCGCCGGTGTACAGGTACCACCCGGCGAAGGACAGCGCCGACAGGATGTGAACCCCCGGCGCATAGAGCTTGGCCGCCTTGTCGGCCAGCGAGGTATAGCGCGAGCGGCCGGACTCGGCGATTGCCACCAGGTCAGCCATGCGGTGCAGCGAGGTGTTGCGCCCGACCGCGCTGGCGCGAATGGTCAGCGGTCCGGTCAGGTTGACCTCGCCGGCGCTGACAGACAGGCCCGGCTCGGCATAGACGGGAACGGTTTCGCCGGTCAGCACCGAGCGGTCCAGTTCCGACGTGCCGTCGACGATTTCGCCGTCCACCGGCATTCGCCCACCGGGGCGCACTCGGATCAGGTCACCCACGCGCAGCTCGGCCACCGGGGTCTGGCGCTCTTCGCCATCGACCAGCTTCCAGGCGCGCGGTACTTCCAGCGCGGCCAGTTCCTCGGCTGCGGACCGGGCGATGGCGCGGGTGCGGTGATCCAGGTAGCGGCCTGCCAGCAGGAAGAAGGTCAGCGCGATGGCGGCGTCGAAATAGGCGTGTTCGCCCGACAGGCTGGTTTCCAGCATCGACGTGACGATGGCCAGGATGATCGCCAGCGAAATCGGCACATCCATGTTCAATTTGCCGGCGCGTAGTGCCTTCCAGGCGTTCCTGAAGAACGGCTGGGCCGAAAACGCGATTGTCGGCAGCACGATGGCGGCCGAAATCCAATGGAACATGTCACGGGTCACGCCTTCGGCCCCGGCCCAGACCGCGACCGACAGCAGCATGACGTTCATCGAGGCAAAGCCGGCCACTGCCAGGCGCATCAACAGATCGCGCCCCGCCCGGTCTGTCTGGGTGGCGCGAAGGGCGCCGGCGTCCAGTTCGTGCGCCTCGTACCCCACACCGTTGACGACGGCGATCATGTCGGCGGCGGTCAGATCGGGCTCTGCCTCGATCTGCGCTCGCTTCAGCGTCAGGTTGACCCGGGCACCGTGCACGCCGGGCTGGCTGCCCAGCGCGCGTTCGATCGTCGCGATACAGGCAGCGCAATGAATGCCCGGCAGCGACAGCATGATGGTGGTTTCCTTGGGCGCGTCGATCTGCGCCAGCGCCTCGGCCGCCGGGGCCGCCGCGCAAGCGGGGCAGGCACTGGCCTGAGGACGCATCGTAGCGGTCATGGCATCAGCCTTTCACGTGCAGGATAACCCGCTGTTCAAAGGGCACGCCGTCAATCGAGGTGGCGGTCATGCGGATGTTCCAGTTGCCGCCGCCCAGCGCCTCGGTGGCAACATAAGCTGTGCCGTCGAACACGAATTCGGGTGTGCGGTCGTCCTTGACCTCGGTTGCGCGGCCCAAGATTGCCTCAAGCCTGCCCACCTGCACCGGCTTGCCGGCGCGGTCGGTGATCGCCAGGATCACCTGATCGCCCTCTGTGCGGGCGTCTACCGTCCAGCCCAGTGCCTCTTGCGCCTTGCGGCGTTCGTCGAAGGTCTGGCTGGCCACGTATGAGTTTGCCACTTCGAGCCCGGGGAACGTTCTGACCGCCTGGACGGCCAGAACCACATTTACCCCGATGATCACCGCGAACGCGCCGCCAAAGATGGCCAAGGCGTGCCAGCCGGTGAATTTGCGTTCCTTGGCCATCAGTTTGCCCTTCCGTTGAACACGGTATCATGCGAGGCGCGGTCGCCGTTGGTCAGATCCTCGACCCAGAAGCGGAACTCGGTACGTTCATCATTCGCCGGGGCCGAGCCTTTGGGTGCAACCACATAGACGCGCTGAAGCAGCATTTCGTTGGCTGGAACATCTACCGTTTCATACGGTGTGCCTTCAAGCTGGACGCGCAGCGTCGGGTCGCCTTTCAGGGTAATCCGGAAGGGGCGCGACTCGCCGTGCTTGTTCAGCAGGCGCACGTCGTAGGTGTTGCGAATCGAACCGTCAGAAAGCGTCACGAAGGTCGGGTTGCGCACCGGCGCCACGGTCATTTCGATATCCGGGCGGATGAACAATGCGAACACCAGACCAACACCCACCAGCGACCACAGCGTGGTGTACATGATGGTGCGCAGACGGAAGATATGGGTCCAGACCGAGCGGGGCGGCTGGCCACCGCGTTCGCGGGTTTCGTCGGACAGGGCAAGATAGTCGATCAGTCCGCGCGGCTTGCCGATCTTGGCCATCATGTCGTCGCAGGCGTCGATGCACAGCGCGCAGGTGATGCACTCCAGCTGCTGGCCGTTGCGAATGTCGATGCCCATGGGGCAGACGTTGACGCAGGCCATGCAGTCGATGCAGTCGCCCAGCTGCTCGGCGCCCTCGGCCTTGCGGTGCTTGCCGCGCGGCTCGCCGCGCCATTCGCGGTAGCCGACAGTCAGCGTGTCCTCGTCCATCATCGCGGCCTGGATGCGCGGCCAGGGGCAGGCATAGATGCAGATCTGTTCACGCGCGAAGCCGCCGAAGAAGAAGGTCGTCGCGGTCAGTACCAGCATGGTGGTGTAGGCGACGGGATGGGCAGCGCCGGTGACCAGGTTCCACAGCAGGGTGGGGGCATCGGCAAAGTAGAACACCCAGGCGCCGCCGGTGGCGAGCGCGATTAACAACCACAGCACCCACTTGGTCATGCGCAGGCGGAACTTGGCGAAATCCCATTTCTTTTGCCGGTGGAGGCGCAAGCGGGCGTTGCGGTCGCCCTCGACCCAGCGCTCGACCAGGATGAACAGGTCCGTCCAGACTGTCTGCGGGCAGGCATAGCCGCACCACACCCGGCCCAGGGCCGAAGTGAACAGGAACAGGCCGAGCCCGGCCATGATGAGAAGGCCGGCAACGAAGTAGAATTCATGCGGCCAGATTTCGATCCAGAAGAAGAAGAAGCGCCGGTTCGCCAGGTCGATCAGCACGGCCTGGTCGGGCAGCTCGGGGCCGCGGTCCCAGCGGATCCAAGGGGTGACGTAGTAAATGCCCAGGGTAATGATCATGATCACCCATTTGAGCGAGCGGAATTTGCCCGATACGCGGCGGGGAAAGATCGGCTCGCGCGAGGCGTAGAGTTGCGGCGTCGGCTGTTCAGCGTTGGACACGGCGGAATCGCTCCGTTTCCTGGATTTGGTTCTGCGTCCTTCTCTCAGTTAGGCCAGAACGCGACTTTGACTTGCATCAATTTCTGAATCTGACATTCAGCTTTTTGAACTCTCGCGCCGCAGCCACCTGACGAAGGCGCGCAGCGGCGGCCGTTGCACCCCCGGGCGGGTGACCATCCAATAGCCCTCTTTTTCACGGTCTTCATAAAGCAGGCGCATCCGGCCGGCGGCGATATCCGCCTCAAGGAAGGCACGGGCGGCGATTGCCACCCCCTGTCCGGCGCGCGCCGCCTCCATCATCAGGTTGCCGGGCAGCGACGTGATGCCATGGCGCGGATTGCGCGCCAGCCCGCGCCGGGCAAACCAGGCGGTGGCTTCGTTCGCGCCCAGCTCCTCCAGCCAGGGAAAATCGGTCAGCGCCGCCAGCGACAGATCGGGATCGTCGCCGACCAGGCTGCGGGCGGCAACCACGACGATGGGCGAGGACAGCAGCAGCTCGGATTCCAGCCCCGGCCAGTTGCCGCCGCCATAGCGCAGCGCGATGTCGACGTCGCCTGGCTCGAACGTCTTGACGGTGGCGGATGGGTCGATCGACAGGTCAATCTCGGGGTGTTCGGCGCGGAATCCGGCCAGCCGCGGCATCAGCCAGCCCGACGCGAAGCTGGGCGTTGTGGTGATCAGCAGCGGGCGGCCGGCATCGGTTTGCATCAGCGCCGCCACGGCATTGGCCATCGTCTCGAAGCCGTCATTCAGGGCGCGTGCCAGAAGCGCCCCGTCAGGCGTCAACGTCAACGTGCGCCCCTGGCGCCGGGCCAGCGCAACACCCATATGCTTCTCCAGCGCGCGAATCTGCTGACTCACTGCCGCATGGGTAACATTCAGCGCCGCTGCCGCCCCGGTGACAGAGCCGGTCTGCGCCAGCGCGGCAAACGACCGCAGCGCCGAAAGCGGCGGCAGGTCAAGCCAAGACATATGTAAGCACAGCTAACACGGCAGAATTTTTCCTGAGTCGCAATTTCAAGGGCTCTGACCCCATATTGAGGCATCAGGCAACACGAAAGGAACAGAAAATGTTGGCCATTCTTGGAAGAAGCATGATGATCGCCACCGGACAGCGCGATCAGTCAGAGGCAGACCGGTATCGGAGCCGCCGGGGCGATGTAAGCTGGAGTGAGGCCGAACCGGGCCTGTTCCGGCGTCTGCGCTGGTCGCGCGATGATTGACCCGGCGTTGTCGACGCTGGCCCTGATGGCGCAGCGCGCCCACAGGCGGCAAACCGAGGCGGACAAATGCGCCTGGAATGCTCCGTCATGGTGGCGGTGAAAGACAAAAGCGCCGATGCCCCAGGAAACGCGCGAACAGGACGGGACATCGGCGCATACCCAGCCGGATAAATCTGACTGGAGTTCTTTGTCAGTGACCAGATCATCCCCAGGACGCTCCGGTTGAATTCAAGCTAGGCGATCTGTGCGGGCGAGACATTGATTTACGTCAATAGCCCCGAAATTTCGGCGCGATCGCAGACGATTTCCCCAAACAAAAAGCGCCGCCCGAAAGGGGCGGCGCCAGTTGGTTCGAAGGGACGAAGCGTGGCTTATTCGCCGCCGCCGAGGCTGTGAACGTAGCTGGCCACAGCGCGAATCTCGGCTTCCGAGAGACGTGAGTTCCAGTTCGGCATCACGCCAAAGCGGGCATTCGTCACCGTTTCATGCAGCGTGTCGTAATCGCCGCCATAGAGCCAGATCGCGTCGGTCAGGTTCGGCGCACCCTGGAAGATGTCGCCAGTGCCGTCCTCTGCGTGGCAGGCCGCGCAATTGTCGGCATAGACCACCTGGCCATCGGCCACCTTGGCGGCATCGACCGGATCGCCAGACAGCGACATGACATAGTTGACCACGGCGTCGATCTGGCCCGCGTCCAGCAGCTCGTCCTTGCCGAAGGCAGGCATCTGCGAGAAGCGCGCTTCGTCGTCATCCGCGTTGCGGATGCCGTGGGTGATCGTGGTGTGGATATCCTCGATCGAGCCGCCCCAGAGCCAGTCGTCATCCAGCAGGTTGGGATAGCCCTTGGCACCAGCCGCGCCAGAGCCGTGGCACTGGGCGCACCAGGTGCGGAACACGGCCGCGCCGGCGTTCAGGGCATAGCCCTGCAGATCGGCGTCCGCTGCGATCTCGGTCAGCTCGGCTGCGGCCAGCTTCTCGTTGATCGGGCCCAGCTTGGCCTCCTGCGCCGCGATCTCGGCAGCCACGTCGCCCCGGGTCGAGAAACCCAGCAGGCCGGCGGTGCTGTCCTTGATCCCCGGCCAGGCCGGGTAGGCGATGGTGTAGCCGATGCCCCAGACGATGCAGATGTAGAATGTCCACAGCCACCATTTGGGGAGAGGCTTGTTGTATTCCTGGATACCGTCCCAGGAATGGCCCGTCGTCTCATAGTCGAGATCGTCGTTCTTCTTGTTGTCTGCCATTTCCTCGCCTCCTCAGTCTGCGGCGGGTTTGTCATCGTGCCGGAACGGGATGTTCGCGGTATCCGCGTGAACCTTGTTGCTTCCCGGACGGAGTGCCCAAAGGATCACTCCGATGAAGAAGGCGAACAGGGCCAGCAACATCCAGCTGTCGGCGAACTGTCTCAGTAGGGAATAAGTTTCCAAGATCCCCTCCTTAGCGGTTCGCGTCAGGCGTGAAGGTCGAGAAGTCGACCAAGGTGCCCAGCATTTGCAGATAGGCGATCAGGGCGTCCGCTTCCGACACGCCGGGACGGCCGTCGAAGTTACGCACGTTGACCTTTTCGCCATAGCGCTCGATCAGCCCGTCATAGTCGCTGTCCGGGTCGGCCTGCGCCATGAAGTCCATCTGGCCGTTCTCGATCATCTCGTCGCTGTAGGGCACGCCCACCAGCTTGTGAGTGCTCATCACGTCCTGAATGTACTTCCCGTCGATCAGGTGGTTCTCGAGGAAGCCATACTTGGGCATCACCGATTCAGGCACCACCGACTGCGGGTTGCGCAGGTGATCGACGTGCCATTCGTCCGAATAGCGGCCGCCGACGCGGGCCAGGTCGGGACCCGTCCGCTTGGAGCCCCACTGGAACGGGTGGTCGTACATCGACTCCGCCGCCAGCGAGTAGTGGCCGTAACGTTCGACCTCGTCCCGCATCGGACGCACCATCTGGCTGTGGCAGACATAGCATCCTTCACGGATGTAAATGTCGCGCCCGGCCAGTTCGAGCGGGGTGTAGGGGCGCATGCCCTCCACCTCTTCGATGGTGTTGTCCAGGTAGAACAGCGGAACGATCTGGACCAGGCCCCCGATCGTCACGACGAGGAAGGCGAAGATCGCCAGAAGCGTGACGTTCCGTTCGAGGATCGCGTGTTTGTTGATAAGAGCCATCTTGCGGTCCTCCTTATTCGGCCGGGGTTGCGTGAGCGGTCGCGGCCGATGCCTCGACGGCGGGGCTGCGCTTCACGGTCATCCACAGGTTGTAGACCATGATCAGGGCACCGGTGAGGAACATCACACCGCCCAGGGCACGGACAACATACATCGGGAACTTGGCGGCCACGGTGTCGGCGAAGGCGTTCACGAGGAAGCCGTTGGCGTCAACTTCACGCCACATCAGGCCTTCCATGATGCCGGTCACCCACATCGAAGCGGCGTAGAGCACGATGCCGATGGTGGCGAGCCAGAAGTGCCAGGACACCAGGGACAGCGAGTAGAGACGCTCGCGGTTCCACAGCTTGGGCACCAGGAAGTACAGCGCGCCGAAGGTGATCATGCCGTTCCAGCCCAGTGCGCCGGAATGGACGTGACCGATGGTCCAGTC
>JAGRMT010000094.1:1774-4454 GCA_020441125.1 Roseivivax sp. | reverse complement strand
TCCGGGGGCAGACAGCCCCCGGCGCTCTCAACCGACGCGAAGTGACCGACATGAGCAAGAGACTGTCCACAGGCGGCCGCCTTCTGAACCGCGCCAGACCGCTGGAATTCACCTTCAACGGCCGCCGCCTGATGGGGGTCGAGGGCGACACGCTCGCCTCGGCGCTCCTTGCCAACGACCAGATGCTGGTCGGGCGCAGCTTCAAGTACCACCGCCCGCGCGGCATCGTCGCCTCGGGCGCCGAGGAACCCAACGCGCTGGTCGGCCTGGGAACGGGCGCACGGTTCGAGCCGAACCAGCGCGCCACCACGACCGAACTCTTCGCCGGGCTGACCGCCCGCAGCCAGAACCACTTCCCCTCGCTGTCGGTCGACGTCGGCATCCTGAACAATGCCGTCGCCCGCTTCCTGCCTGCCGGCTTCTATTACAAGACATTCATCCACCCGCGCGGCTTCTGGAAACACGTCTACGAGCCCTTCATCCGCCAAAGCGCCGGCCTCGGCCGCGCGCCGGATGCCGAGACGGTGGACGCCGACACCTACGAGCATTTCCACATTCACGCCGACGTGCTGGTGATCGGCGGCGGCGTCGCGGGGCTGATGGCGGCCAAGGCCGCAGCCGAGGCTGGCACCAGGGTGCTGTTGATCGAACAGACCGCGCATTGGGGTGGCCGCACGCCGGTCGACGGCGGCATGATCGACGAGATGGACCCGGACGACTGGGTCGCGCGCACCGTCGCCGACCTTCAGGCGATGCCCAACGTCACGCTGCGCCTGCGCACCATGGGCGCCGGGATCTACGACCACGGGTATGCGCTGGGCTATGAACGGCTGACCGACCACGCGCCCGAGACAAAAGGCCCGCGCCACCGGCTGTGGCGCATCCGGGCGGGGCGCATCGTCACCGCCACCGGCGCCATCGAGCGCCCGCTGGCCTTTGCCGGCAACGACAAGCCGGGCGTCATGCTGGCCTCTGCCGTGCGCGACTACCTGGTGAATCACGGCGTCAGCCTGGGCCGCACCGTCGTCGTGACCAACAACGACGACGCCTATCGCACCGCGCTGGCGCTGCATGACGCGGGCGTGCCGGTGCCCGCGATCCTGGACGCCCGGCCGATGGGCGGTGGCGAGCTCGCGCAGCAGGCGCGCGACAGGGGCATAAGGGTCGAGCCAGGCCGCGCCGTGGCCAAGGTCAAGGGCGGCAAGCGCGTCACCGGCGTCGTGGTCTGCTTGGCCGACGGCGACGGGGCTGAACATGCCGTGATCCCCTGCGACGCCGTGGCCATGTCGGGCGGCTGGTCCCCCGTGGTGCACCTGTGGTCCCATTGCGGTGGCAAGCTGACCTGGAACGACGATTACGCGATGTTCCAGCCCGACCCCAAGCGCCCGCCGACGGGCGCTGACGGAAAGGGGTTCGTCATTCCGGCGGGCGTTGCCGCAGGATCGCAGACAGATACCGATTTCGAGGGCCTGAGCCTTTTTGAAACCCTGCGCACAGGTTGGAAGGCGGGCGTCGAAGCGGCGTCGGGGTTGGGTTTCAAGACTTCCGCAATCGAAGGGAAATCGAAACTCAAGGGGGTAGTGCCGGAAGTATCAGAGTGGGACGAAGCGCCCATCCTGCCCGTCTGGCTGATGCCCGCCAACGCAGGTCCGGCGCTGAAGGCCAAGGCCTGGCTGGATTACCAGAACGACGTCAAGGTCTCTGACGTCGAACTGGCGGCGCGCGAGGGCTACGAGAGTGTCGAGCACACCAAGCGTTACACCACGCTGGGCATGGCGACGGATCAGGGGAAGCTGAGCAACATCAACGGACTGGCGACGCTTTCTCGGGCGTTGAACGAACCCATCCCGCAGGTTGGCACCACCACGTTCCGCCCGCCTTATACGCCGATCAGCATGGGTGCGATCGCCGGCGAGGCACGGGGCGAGATTTTCCAGCCGTTGCGGCGCACGCCGATCTTCGCCTGGCACGAGGCGCGCGGCGCGGACTTTGAGCCGGTCGGCCATTGGCGGCGGCCCTATTGCTATCCGCAGCCTGGCGAGAGCGGCGATGATGCCGTGGCGCGCGAGGTTCGTGCGACCCGCGCCAGCCTTGGCATTCTCGATGCCTCCACCCTGGGCAAGATCCTGGTCAAGGGTCCTGATGCGGGACGCTTCCTCGATATGCTCTACACCGGCGTGATGAGCAGCCTGCCGGTGGGCAAGTGCCGCTATGGGCTGATGTGCAGCGAGAACGGCTTCCTGATGGACGACGGCGTGGTGGCGCGCCTGTCCGAGGACAGCTTCCTGGTGCACACCACCACCGGCGGGGCGGACCGCATCCACGGCCATATGGAAGACTGGCTGCAATGCGAATGGTGGGATTGGAAGGTCTATACCGCCAACCTGACAGAGCAATACGCACAGATCGCCGTGGTTGGCCCGAATGCCCGTAACCTTCTGGAATCGCTGGGCGGCATGGATGTGTCGAAAGAGGCGCTGCCGTTCATGGGCTGGGCCGAGGGCAAGCTGGGCGGCTTCGGGGTGCGGATTTACCGGATCAGCTTCTCGGGCGAGTTGTCCTATGAAATCGCGGTGCCGGCGGGGCAGGGCATGGCGCTCTGGGACAAGCTGATGCATGCCGGAGAGCGGTGGGGCATTACCCCATACGGCACCGAAGCGCTGCACGTGATGCGGGCCGA
>JAGRMT010000094.1:0-1759 GCA_020441125.1 Roseivivax sp. | reverse complement strand
AGGGCTTCATCATGATCGGCGACGAAACCGACGGCACGGTGATCCCGCAGGACCTGGGCCTGGGCTGGGCGATTTCCAAGAAAAAGGCCGATTATCTGGGCAAGCGCGCGCAGCAGCGCAGCCATATGGCCGATCCCGACCGCTGGACGCTGGTCGGGCTGGAAACGCTGAATGGCGCGGTGCTACCTGACGGTTCCTACGCGGTGGCCGAAGGGCAGAACGCCAATCGGCAGTCCAACACGCAGGGGCGTGTCACCTCGACCTACTACTCGCCCACGCTTGAGCGGGGTATCGCGATGGGGCTGATCCTGCGCGGACCAGAGCGGATGGGCGAAGTTCTGAATTTCACCGATGGCGAGGGCGGCACGATCGAGGCGCGCATCGTCAGCCCGGTGTTCTACGATCCCGAAGGAGCCAAGCAGGATGTCTGAGGCGGTCAGCGCGCTGAATGGCGCAGAATACGAAGGCGCGGTGCTGGTTCAGGATGCCGGCCTGCAGGGCATGATCACCCTGCGCGGCGATCTGGCAGGGGCTGCGCTGGGCAAGGCGCTGCACGATCTGTGCAGCCTGGCGGTGCCGGCGCCTCGGCGCATGACCAGCGCCGGCACGCGCAGCGCGCTATGGATGTCGCCGGACGAGTTGCTGGTGCTGTGTCCCTATGGCGATGCCCCACGTCTGGCCAGCGGGTTGCAGGCTGCGCTGGCGGGTGAGCACGCGCTTGTCGCCACGGTTTCCGACGCGCGCGCGATGTTCACGCTGGACGGCGCGTCGCTGCGCGAGGTGCTGGCCAAGCTGGCGCCCGTCGACATGGCGCCCGGCCGGATCGAGCCGGGCGAAGTGCGGCGCACACGCCTGGCGCAGGTGGCGGCGGCCTTCTGGCTGGAACGCGAGGGACGGGCGCGGGTGGTCTGCTTCCGCTCGGTCGCGCGCTACGTGTTCGATATTCTGTCCGATGCCGCATCGCCCGATGCGGCTGTGGGGGTGTTCGACGGTCGCTGACACGTCCATACGCACACGCGAAACTGCCATACGCCGGGCTTGCCAGACAGCTTGATGCGAAATAGCATCAAATGCGTGTGCTGACGGAGTAAAAGCCATGTGTTCCAAACGTGTCGCCGGGGCTATTGCCGCGGGATTGATGCTGTTGCCCGGAATTGCTTCTGCCCTGACAACCTATACCTGTTCGCTGAACGTGGCCGCATCCCAGAACTGGGTGCCTGAGCTTGTCGTGGTCACTCATGACGAAGCGAAAGGAAAGATCATCGTGGCCGATCCGGTGATCATGTACTTCAACGACCGCCAACCGGTTGAGGGCAGGATCGCTGTCAATAACAACAAGCGGATCACCTTCAACTGGGAGCTAAAGGCCAGCGATGCGTCTGGCCAGAGGGCGACAATGGACTACCGGATGACGTACCTTCGCGGCAACAACACCGTCAGCATCCAGGCACAACCGCTGGGTTACGAAAGCGGTTACCAGGCCACGGGCATTTGCGAAGTGAAGCGCAAGTAGTCCCGCACCGGGAACTCGCGCTTCGGACAAGGCGTTGATCGTCAATGCGCCCGCGCAAGGCTTGACCTTGAAGCATGGACGCGACAGGTAATGAACATGGACTTTGCCGCAGCCTCAAAAGGGGGACTCTCATGGCTTTCTCACTTCCCGATCTTCCGTATGCGCACGATGCTCTGGCCTCCAAAGGCATGAGCAAGGAAACGCTGGAGTATCACCACGATCTTCACCACAAGGCCTATGTCGACA
>JAGRMT010000093.1 GCA_020441125.1 Roseivivax sp. | reverse complement strand
CGTCGCGGTTGTTCTCGCCGTTGGCGTGGTTGTGGCGGTTGTTGTAGCTGACCACATCCATCAGCGTGAAGCCGTCATGCGCCGTCAGGAAGTTGACCGAAGATGTGGCGTGGCGGCCGGAATGGTCGAATTGCAGCGCCGAGCCGGTGATCCGGCTGGCGAGCGCCGGCACATGCCCGCCGTCGCCGCGCCAGAACCGGCGCACCCCATCGCGGTACTTGTCGTTCCACTCCAGGAAAGGCGGCGGGAAGGCGCCCAGCTGATAGCCGCCGGGGCCGATGTCCCACGGCTCGGCGATCAGCTTGACCCGGCTCAGCACCGGATCCTGCAAGATCGCGCTGAAGAAGGCCGAGTTGCGGTCAAACCCGGTGGCCCGCCGCCCCAAAGTGGCGCACAGGTCGAAGCGGAATCCGTCCACATGCATCACCTCGACCCAGTAGCGCAGGCTATCCAGCACCATGCGCAGCACCATCGGGTGATCCATGTTCAGCGTGTTGCCGGTACCTGTGTCGTTGATCGAGTAGCGCGGGTTGTCGGCCAGCCGGTAATAGCTGCGGTTGTCCAGCCCGCGGAACGACAGCGTCGGACCCAGTTCCGAGCCTTCGCAGGTGTGGTTGTAGACCACGTCCAGAAACACCTCGATGCCGGCGGAATGCAGCCGCGCGACGGTATGCTGGAACTCGGCGATATCGGCATTGCGCAGGTAGCGCGGCTCGGGCGCGAAAAAGCCAAGCGTCTGGTAACCCCAGTAGTTGACCAGCTTCTTTTCCACCAGGAAGCGGTCATTGAGGAAGGCCTGCACCGGTAACAGCTCGATCGCCGTCACGCCCAGCTTCTGCAAGTGCTCGATCGCCTGATCCGAGCCGAGACCCAGGAACTTGCCGCGTCCCTCGACGCCCGGCATCTGCTGGGTAAACCCTTTGACGTGTGCTTCGTAGACAACCGAATGGTCGATAGGGGTGCGCGGCGGAGTGTCCTCGCCCCAGGCAAAGCTGGGATCCTCGACCACGCAGCGCGGCATGTAGCGGGCGCTGTCGCGTGCGTCGAAGCTCAGATCGTCGTCATCCGATCCGATGGTGTAGCCCATCAGCGCGTCATGCCACACCGGATGGCCGGTCAGCCGCTTGGCGTATGGGTCCAGAAGCAGCTTGTTGAAGTTGAAGCGGTGCCCTTCGGTCGGGCGGTAGGGGCCATCGGCGCGCAATCCGTACATCTGGCCGGGCCGCAGCCCCGGAATGTAACCGTGCCAGATGTCGCCGGTACGCTCGGGCAGGTCGATCCGGTAGCTTTCGCGCCGGCCGTTTTCGGAAAACAGGCATAGCGTGATGCGCGAGGCATGCTGCGAGAACACGGCGAAGTTGACCCCTTCGCCGTCGAACGTGGCACCCAGCGCATCCGGGTGACCTTGAAGGATCATTGGGGGATGGGTCATTCCGCTCCGGTCATTTCGGCAAACAGGTCGGCATAGGCGCGGGCTGAGCTGTCCCATCCCACCGGATGGGCCATCGCGTTGCGCACCATCTGCGCCCAGACATCGCGCTGGCGGTAAAGCGCGCCCAGCCGGGTAAACGCATTGGCCAGCGCCAGCCCGGTGACCGGGTGGAACTGCAGGCCAGTGGCCACGCCCGCCGCCAGCCCCGCGGCCGAGGCATTGATGATGGTGTCGGCCAGCCCCCCGGTCAGCGACACCACAGGGATCGTACCGAAGCGCAGCCCGTAAAGCTGGGTCAGCCCGCAGGGTTCGAACCGAGACGGCACCAGCGTGGCATCGGCCCCCGCCATCATCCGCCGCGACAGCGCCTCGTCATAGCCGATGTACACCGCCACGCCCGGCTGCGTCTTCGCCGCCTGGCGGAACGCCGCCTCCAATTCAGGCTCTCCCGAGCCCAGGACGATCATCTGCCCGCCCTGCGCCAACAGTGCCGGAAGCGCCTCCAGCAGCAGGTCCAGGCCCTTCTGTCCGGTCAGTCGCGCGATCACCACGCACAGCGGACCTTCGGCCGGGTCCAGCCCGAACTCCTGCTGCAACGCGCGCTTGTGCTCGGCCTTGCCGGTAAGGTCGGAATAGGGCGGCTGCCAGACCGCCTCGTCGATCCCGTTCAGGATGCCGGTCAGGTCGGCCGCGCGCTGGCGCAACAGCCCTTCCAGGCCCATGCCGAATTCCGGCGTCATCAGTTCTTCGGCATAGGTCGGGCTGACGGTGGAAAGGCGCGTGGCATAGACCAGCCCCGCCTTCAGCGCCGAGATCTTGCCCCAGTATTCATAGCCATCGCGGGTAAAGCCCGCCTCGGGCAGGGCCAGCGCGCCGCGCAGATGCGCCGGGGCCAGCCCCTGGAAGGCGATGTTATGCACCGTGGCCAGCGTCTTGACATGGGTCGCGCCGCGCTGCTGCAGGTACACCGGCGTCAGCCCGGCCTGCCAGTCGTGAAGGTGCAGCACCTGCGGTGCCCAGCCGTCGATTCCGTCCGTGGCGATGACGGCGGCGGCCATGCACAGCGCGGCAAAGCGGAACGGGTTGTCGGGCCAGTCCTGCCCGTCCGGACCGAGGTAGATCGACCCGGACCGGTTATAAAGATGCGGCGCGTCAAGGATATACAGCACCGTGTCGCCCAGCGTGCCGCGCAGCACCGCCGCCGGTCCGCCGAACAGGTCGTCGAACCGGTGAACCGGCTTGGCCTCGGGCTGGGCCGACAGCACCTTGGGATAGCCGGGCAGGATGGTGCGCATGTCGACCCCGTGCGCCGCCAGCGCGCCGGGCAGTGCCCCCGCGACATCGGCCAGGCCGCCGGTCTTGACCAGCGGCACGCATTCCGACGTGACCGACAGAACCCGTGTCATAGGCTGGCGGCCCTCCGGTCCAGCATCGGCTGGGTGATCAGCGTCACGCCGCCTTCGGACACGGTGAACCACTTGGCGTCTTCGACCGGATCCTCACCCACGACCAGCCCCTCTGGGATTTGCACGCCCCGGTCGATCACCACCTTGGACAGCCGCGCGTGGCGGGCGATATAGGCATAGGGCAGCACCACCGCATCCTCGAGCGAGGCATAGGAATTGGTGTGCACCTTGGTGAACAGCAGCGACCGGCGAATGTTCGAACCCGAAACGATGCAGCCGCCCGACACCAGCGAACTGACGGCGCTGCCGCGCCGGTCGGGCTTGTCATGGATGAACTTGGCCGGCGGCACGCTTTCCGAATAGGTCCAGATCGGCCAGTTGGTATCCCACAGGTCCAGGTCGGGGGTGAAATCGGTCAAGTCCAGATTGGCCTTCCAGAACGCGTCCACGGTCCCCACGTCGCGCCAGTAATCCGGCGCATCCGGCGCGGATTTCACGCAGCTGTCCGAGAAGCGGTGCGCCTGCGCCTTGCCGTTCTTGACGATGTCCGGGATCAGGTCGTTGCCGAAATCGTGGCTGCTGTTGGGGTCTTCCATGTCGGCGATCAGCAACTCGCGCAGGAAATCCCAGCGGAACACGTAAATCCCCATCGAGGCGAGCGCCACCTCGGGGTTGTCCGGCGTGCCCGGCGGATCGGCCGGTTTTTCCAGGAAGCTGGTGATGCGGTCGTTGGCATCCACCGCCATCACGCCGAAGGCGGTCGCCTCCAGCCGTGGCACGGTCAGGCAACCGATGGTTACGTCGGCGCCCGATTTCACATGATGGCGGATCATGTGCTCGTAATCCATCTTGTAGATGTGGTCGCCCGCCAGGATCAGCACGTAATCGACATCGTAGCTGTCGATGATGTCGATGTTCTGCGCCACCGCGTCGGCGGTGCCCCGGTACCACATGCTTTCATCATAGCGCTGCGAGGCAGGCAAGATGTCGAGAAACTCGTTGCGCTCGGCCCGGAAGAAGTTCCAGCCGCGCTGCACGTGCCGGATCAGCGAATGTGCCTTGTATTGAGTGGCCAGCGCCATCTTGCGGATGCCCGAGTTCAGCGCGTTCGACAGCGCGAAGTCGATGATCCGCGTCTTGCCGCCAAAGTAGACGGCCGGCTTGACGCGCGAGTTGGTCAGCTCCTTCAACCTGGAGCCCCGGCCGCCCGCAAGGACAAAGGCCATTGAGCGATTGCTGAGACGGTTGGCTTGCGATGACATGGGGTTTCCCCTCCCTGCGGGACGGCGCAGACGTCAGCCGCCCCTTGATTTGTTTATCTTTTACACGTCGTCCTTGACAAAAATCAGAGTAGATAATGGCGGTAGATGGACCGATGCGACAGCATTCTGGCCGTGCCGGTCGCCCGGTTCGGCTTGCACCGCACCGCCATTGCCGCGCCCGCCGCCGCCGTAATGCGTGGCATCCGTGTTCAGCGCCTCGCGCCAGCGGCCTGCCTGCGGGAAGCCCAGCTTATATCCGGCACGTTCCACCGGGGTGAAGTTGCACACCACCACCACTTCGGGATCGCCGGGATTGCCGCGCCGGATCCACGCAAAGACCGAGTTCTCGGCGTCGTTCGACTCGATCCACTGGAACCCGTCCGGCCGCGCGTCACGGGCGAACAGCGCCGGCGTGGCGCGATAAAGCGCGTTCAGGTCGCGCACCAGCGACTGAACCCCGGCATGAGGACCATAGGACAGGCTGCTCCACGCCACCTGTGCATCGTGGTTCCACTCTGTCCACTGGGCGATCTCCTGGCCCATGAACAGCAGCTTCTTGCCCGGGTGACCCCACATGAAGCCGTAATAGGCACGAAGGTTGGCGAACTTCTCCCACTCGTTGCCCGGCATCTTGGCCAGCATCGCGCCCTTGCCGTGCACCACCTCGTCNNGGCTGATCGGCAGGATGAAGTTCTCTGAAAACGCGTAATGCAGGCCAAAGGTCATCTGGTGGTGATGGTGCTTGCGGTGGATCGGGTCCTTTTCCATGTACGACAGCGTGTCGTTCATCCAGCCCATGTTCCACTTGAAGCCAAAGCCAAGCCCGCCGTCATGCACCGGGCGCGACACGCCCGGATACGCGGTGCTTTCTTCGGCCACGGTCATCACGCCGGGCACCTGGCCGTAAACCAGCGTGTTCATCGCCCGCAACATGGCGATGGCTTCGTAATTCTCGCGCCCGCCGTCCTTGTTGGGAATCCACGCATCGGACGGGCGGGAATAGTCGCGGTAGAGCATCGACGCCACCGCATCCACGCGCAGCCCGTCGACGTGATATTCCTCAAGCCAGTACAGCGCGTTGGAGGTCAGGTAGTTCAACACCTCGCGCCGGCCGTAGTTGTAGATCAGGGTGTTCCAGTCGTGGTGGAACCCTTCGCGCGGGTCGGCGTGTTCATATAGCGGCGTGCCGTCGAACTGGCCCAGGCCATGAGCATCGGTCGGGAAATGGCCCGGCACCCAATCCAGGATCAGCCCCAGCCCGGCCTGATGCACCGCGTTGACCAGATCGCGGAACTCGTGCGGCGGCCCGAAGCGGATGGTCGGCGCAAACATCCCGATGGGCTGATAGCCCCAGGATCCATCGAACGGATATTCCGAGATCGGCAGCAGCTCGATATGAGTGAAACCCATGTCCTTGGCATAGGCGACCAGCTCTTCGGCTGCCTCCTTGTAGGACATCGGCCGCCCGCCGTCCTTGCGCTTCCACGAGCCGAGGTGAACCTCGTAGATGGAAATCGGCCTGTCGGTCCGGTGCGCCTTGTGGCGGGTGGCCAGCCAGGCATCGTCAGACCAGCCATAACCCGTGATGTCGCGCACCACCGAGGCGGTCTCGGGCGGGTGCTGGGCGCCAAAGCCGGCCGGGTCTGCCTTTTTCAGAAGCGCGCCGGAATGGGTGCGGATTTCATACTTGTACGCCGCGCCCTCGGCGACGGCGGGCAGGAAGATTTCCCACACGCCCGTCGCGCCGCGCCGGCGCATCACGTGCCGCCGTCCGTCCCAGGCATTGAAGTCGCCGATCACCGATACCCGCTGGGCATTGGGGGCCCAGACGGCAAAATGGGTGCCGCGCGCGCCTTCGTGGGTGATCACATGCGCCCCCAGCGCGTGCCACAGCCGCTGGTGCGTGCCTTCGCCGATCAGGTATTCGTCGATCTCGCCCAGCACCGGGCCGAAGCGATAGGCGTCCTCCATTTCCCATGTGGCGCCGCCTTGGCCGGTGGCGGCCAGCTTGTAGGCGCCCTTGCCGGGGGCCGGGCCTGAAAACAGGCCCGGAAAGCCATCAACGGCGGGAAGAGGATAACCCCCGCCGTCCACCACCGCAGCCATGGTTTCGGCCGCGGGGTCGAACGCCGTGATACGTCGCTTGTCACCCACGCCCTGCGGGCCGAGAATGGCGAACGGATCTTCGTATGTGCCCGCGACCACGGCAGAAAGCTGCTCGGGCCGGGCGACCATATCTGGCTGCGTCGTGTTCATTTCAACCCCCGTTCACCCAGACCTTAAGGCAAACGGGGCTGCAATCAAGCGCGAGCATCCAGTAGGCTGTTAGCGCCCCAAATATCGGCCATGTAGCCCTTGATCGTCCGGTCCGACGAGAACCACCCGGAGCGCGCCGTATTCAGCGCCGCCATGCGCGACCACGACTTCTGGTCGGTATAGGCCTTGTCGATTTCGCGCTGGGCGCGCCAGTAATCGGTGAAGTCCGAAGAGACCAGGAAATAGTCCGGACCCGTCAGATTGGCCACGATATTGGCGTAGCGTGCCGGTTCCTTGGGCGAGAAGGCGCCCTTGCGGATCAGTTCGATGGCCTTGGCCAGCCGATTGTCCGCGGCGATGGCGCGGGCGGCATGGTCGGGGATGGCGCGGCGCGCGACCACCTCGGCGGCGGTCATGCCGAACAGGAAGAAGTTCTCGGGCTTGACCCGCTCGCGGATCTCGACGTTGGCGCCGTCAAGCGTGCCCACGGTCAGCGCGCCGTTCAGGGCGAACTTCATGTTGCCGGTACCCGAGGCTTCCTTGCCGGCGGTAGAGATCTGCTCGGACAGGTCCGACGCAGGGATCAGCCGCTCGGCCATCGTGACGTTGTAGTTGGGCAGATAGACCACCTGCAACAGCTCGCGCGTATCGGGATCGGCGTTGATCACCGCTGCCGCCTCGTTGATCAGGCGAATGATATCCTTTGCGAAGAAATAGCCCGGTGCGGCCTTGCCGCCGAAGATCTTGACCCGCGGCGTCCAGTTCGCCTTGGGATTGGCCTTGATCTCCTGCCAAAGCGCGATTGCTTCAAGGATGTTCAGGTGCTGGCGCTTGTATTCGTGGATGCGCTTGATCTGCACGTCGAACAGCGTGTCCGGGTCCACCTTCACACCGTGCTCGGCCAGCATGTAGTTGGACAGGTCGGCCTTGTTGGCGCGCTTGACCGCGGCAAAATCCGACAGCCAGGCGGCGTCGGCCGTATGCGGCTCCAGGCGCTCCAGCTGTTCCAGGTCGCCGACCCAGTCATCGCCGATGGCCCCGCTGATCAGCGACGACAGGCGCGGGTTGCAGCTGTGCAGCCACCGGCGCGGCGTCACGCCGTTGGTTTCGTTCACGATCCGGTTGGGATGCAACCCGTTCAGATCCTTGAACACGGTTTCCTTCATCAGACCGGTGTGCAGCGCTGACACGCCGTTGACGCGGTTGGCCATGATGAAGCTCAGCTCGCCCATCTTGACCTGTCCGCCGCCGCGCGCCGAAACCTTGCGCTTGGGGAAGGCCTTGGCATGGGCGTTGTCGATCTGGTCGACCAGCTCCAGGTGCCTCGGCAACAGCCGACCGAACAGCTTGTCGCCCCAGCTTTCCAGCGCTTCCGGCAGCAGGGTGTGGTTGGTGTAGTTCAGGCATCCCTGTGCGATCGGCAAGGCGGCGTCGAAGCTCAGCCCCTTTTCGTCGATCAGCAGGCGCATCAGCTCGGGTCCGGCGATGGCGGGGTGCGTGTCGTTCATCTGGATCGCCACCTTGGAGGGCAGCAGCGCGAAATCCGTGTGCGCATCTTCGAACCGGCGCAGGATGTCGCGGATCGAGGCGGCGGTGAAGAAATACTCCTGCTTCAGGCGCAGTTCCTTGCCGATCTCGGTGCTGTCCTCGGGGTAGAGCACGCGCGAGATGGTGCGCGCCAGGGCCTCGCCCTCGGTCGCGGCGGTGTATTCGCCGGCGTTGAAGCGCGCCAGGTCGAACGGGTCGACGCCCTTGCCGGCCCACAGGCGCAGCGTGTTGGCCCAGCGACCTTTCCAGCCGATGGCGGGGGTGTCGTAGGCTTCGGCGATGACCTGGGCCGTCGGGGTCCAGACCTTCTTGCCGGCCTTGGACTTGACGGTGCCGCCAAACCCGATGGTGAAGGCCGCCTCGGGGCGTTCAAACTCCCACACGTTCTGATGTTGCAGCCAGGTTTCCGGCGCTTCCATCTGCTTGCCGTCGACGAACGACTGGCGGAACAGCCCGTGTTCGTAACGGATGCCATAGCCATAGGCCGGGCAGCCCAGCGACGACATCGATTCAAGGAAGCAGGCCGCCAGACGGCCCAGGCCACCGTTGCCCAGCGCCGCGTCGGGCTCGTCATGCAGCACTTCGGCATAGCTCAGGCCGAAGCTCTCGATCGCCGTGCGCGCCTCGTCGGACAGTTCCAGGTTGACGATGCCGTCCTCCAGCAGTCGCCCGATCAGGAATTCCATCGACAGATAGTAGACCCGCTTGGCGTCCGCGCGATAGGTGGACCGGGTGGAGGCCATCCAGGTATCCACGATCCGGTCGCGCACCGCGAAGGACAGTGCCATGCGCCAGTCGAAGACAGTGGCATGATCGGGGTCCTTGCCCAGCGTGTACGTCAGATGTTTGACAATGTCGGTCTTGAAATCGGTCGACGGCATATAGCTGTCCTTTGCCATGGTCCTGCTCGCGCCTCTAGCTGACTAAAATATGGCCCGGGCGCAATGGCACCCGGCTTCGAAGCGCAGTCACCATGGTAATTTGGCAAGTGTGTGACCGTCCGGTGTGCATCGCGGGTCAAAATGCGTCGCGCTGGCCGATACGCGCAAAACGGGCATTTTCGCCACGCTTGCGCATTGCGCGTGCACAAAAAACAGGCGGCGCGGGCTCAGTCTTCGGCCGCGCGCGCGCCTTTCTTGCGTACCAGGACAGCGCGCAGATCGTGCATCGCCAGCAGCAGAGCGTCGCTGACCTCGGCCAGATCCTCGGGCGTGGCGCGGGCCTGCGCCCATTGCGCCACCTGGTTCAGGTGATCGACCGTGCGCAGGATATCGTCTCGCTCGCGCGCGGCCAGCGTAGCCTTGCGTGCTTCGGCCCAGGCACCGATCTTGGCCAGGTCGGTCTCGGTCAGCACCGTGTCGCCATGGGGCCGGATCTCGCCCGTGCGCAGGTTGACCACGGCGATCTGGTCCAGGTCGATGCGCCGCAGCCGGTTGCCGCTGTCCACGCGATAGACCGCGGCGCCGTTCTCGCGCGTGCGAAAATAGTATTCGGGCAGGTCCATCGCGGCCTCCCGGTTCAGCTCAGCGTGGCGCAGAACGCGGCGATGCGGCGGCACGCCTCTGCCAGCGCCTCGTCCGAGGTGGCGTAGCTGATGCGGAAATGCGGCGACAGACCGAAGGCAGAGCCGAAAACCACGGCCACGCCGGTTGATTCCAGCAGCGCGCGGGCGAAGGTTTCATCGTTGTCGATCACCGTGCCGTCCGGCGCGCGTTTGCCGATCAGCCCGGCGATGGACGGATAGACGTAGAACGCCCCCTCTGGCACAGGGCAGGTGATCCCCTCGACAGCGTTCAGCGCGGCAACCACCAGGTTGCGCCGCCGCTCGAACGCGGCGGATCGCTCCGCCAGGAAATCCTGCGGCCCGTTCAGCGCCTCGACCGAGGCCCACTGGCTGATCGAGCAGGCGTTGGTCGTCGATTGCGATTGGACCTTGCCCATCGCCTTGATCAGCGGCACCGGGCCTGCGGCATAGCCGATGCGCCAGCCGGTCATCGCATAGGATTTCGACACGCCGTTGCAGGTCAGTGTGCGGTCGTAGAGGCCAGGTTCCACCTGCGCCGGGGTGCAGAACTCAAACCCGTCATAGGCCAGGTGTTCGTACATGTCGTCCGTCATCACCCAGACATGCGGGTGGCGCATCAGAACATCGGTCAGCGCCTTCAACTGGTCCCAGGTATAACCCGCCCCGGTCGGGTTCGAGGGCGAGTTGAAGATCAGCCACTTGGTCTTGGGCGTGATCGCCGCCTCCAGCGCCTCTGGCGTCATGCGGAACCCGGTTTCGATCGGGCAATCCACGATGACGGGCGTGCCGCCGCCAAGCAGCACCATGTCGGGATAGCTGACCCAGTAGGGCGCGGGGATGATCACCTCGTCGCCCGGGTTCAGCGTGGCCATCAGCGCGTTGTACAGCACCTGCTTGCCGCCCGAGGAAACGATCACCTGCTCTGGCTTGTAGCTCAGTCCGTTTTCCCGCGCGAACTTGGCGCAGATCGCGTCCTTCAACTCGGGAATGCCGTCGGGTGCGGTATACTTGGTCTTTCCGGCGTTGATCGCCGCGATGGCGGCCTGCTTGATGTTGTCCGGCGTGTCGAAGTCCGGCTCGCCCGCGCCAAGGCCGATCACGTCCTTGCCGGCGGCTTTCAATTCGCGCGCAAGCTGGGTGACCGCCAGCGTGGGCGAGGCTTTGACGCGGGACAATGTCGCTGACAGCTCTAACATGACGGCCTCCGGTTTGAAGTGTGGCGCTGCCTGTCATAGGGTGCGCGCAAGTTGCGGACAAGCGCCGCCTTGAACAGGAAGACCACGATGACGGATGCATATTTCGGCCCCGACGCCGCCACCTTCGGAGACCGGTTGACCGCCGCGCGCGATGCCGCCGGGCTGACGCAGGACGCACTGGCCCGCCAGATCGGGATCAAGACCAAGACCTTGAAAGCCTGGGAAAACGACGTGGCAGAGCCGCGCGCGAACCGGCTTCAGATGCTGGCCGGGATGCTGAACGTGTCGATTGTCTGGCTGCTGACAGGCGAGGGCGATGGGCTTGAGGCGCCCGCGGACGCGCCTGACAACAACGCGGACATGATCGCCCTGCTGGGCGAAATCCGCGAAATCCGCACCCAGATGAAAGAACAGACGGACCGTCTGGCGCGGGTGGAAAAGCGCCTGCGCACCGCCCTGAAGGAGACGGCTGAATGACCGAGACCCACGAGATTCGCCTGAAACGGCTGGCCATGCGGTCGATGCGGCGGGGTATCAAGGAAATGGACCTGATCCTGTCTCGCTACGCCGAGGAGCGGCTGCCGCAAATGAGTACCGCCGAACTGGATCGGTACGAGGCATTGCTGTCGGAGAACGACCAGGACCTGTACCAGTGGGTTTCGGGGCAGGCACCGGCACCGGTCGCGTTGCAGGCCATCGTCGCCGATATCGCCAAATCGGCCTACGCCGGCAAATAGCCCGAATTTTAGGGATCAGCGCGGCATTTAACCCGTTGTTTCGCTTTTTCTTCGAATGTCCGCCTCACCTATCGAGGCGGAGACAGAGATGAGCATCCATTCGCAACTGGGCCAGCCCTTGCGCGAGAATTACCTGAGCGAGTACCTAGAGGCACTCGCCCTGGTGGAACGTCTGCACCGGCTGCTGCTGGACGTGATCAAGGACGAGTTCGAGCGCGTCGGCCTGATCGAGATAAACCCCGTTCAGGCGCTGCTGCTGTTCAACATCGGCGAGAACGAGGTGACCGCGGGTGAGCTGCGCTCGCG
This sequence comes from Roseivivax sp., assembly GCA_020441125.1. Classification (GTDB taxonomy): domain Bacteria; phylum Pseudomonadota; class Alphaproteobacteria; order Rhodobacterales; family Rhodobacteraceae; genus Mesobacterium_A. Next base: position 1,437 of record JAGRMT010000093.1, on the reverse strand, counting down.
CGGGTATTACCAGGGCTCGAACGTCAGCTATAACCTGAAGAAGCTGGTCGAACTGGGCTACATGCACCACCAGCGGTGCGAGATCGACCGCCGCTCTGTCCGGGTCAGGTTGACGAAAAAGGGCCGTGACATCCGTACCCTGGTCGAAAAACTGTTCGGCCACCATGCCGAGGTGATGGAGGACAAGGCCGTGGTCAGCATGTCGACCCTGACAGAGCTGACCATGACATTGCGGCGCATCGAACGGTTCTGGACCGATCAGATCCGGTACATCTATTAAGCGCGGGCGGGGCTACTCCAGCCCGCCCACAACCAGCGTGTTGATCTCGCGGAACAGCTTGCGCGTCATGGCATCGCGGAACCCGGCGTATCCTTCGGCGGTTTCCACAAAGGCGCCAGGGCCGTGGCGCAATTCGTTCAGGTAATAGTTCAGCACCCGTTCATCGGCGCCCAGCACAGCCAGCCCGTTGACCGTGACGCCGTCGAAGGGAAAGTGCTGATAGGCCTGCTGCGGGCGGAACCCGTCATTGGTGATCCCGTCGCCTGATACGTCGATCACGCGGCGGTCGCAGACCGGGGCCTGTTGCAGCAAGGTGGCGCCGAACCCCAGCGCATAGCCCATCGCCGTGGGAAAACGCGTTTCGCTGCGCGTGCTGGCCTGCAACGCGGCAATGATCCCGTCCAGGACGGCGGCATCGGTCACCAGTACCCAGTCGACGATCAGCGCGCTCTGCTCGCGCCCGCTCCATTCGTATACGGCCATCGCCATCGGCGGCTGACCGGGGGCCAGGATCGCCTCGGCGATGTCCGGCTCGCGCAGCGCGCCAACCAGCCCTTGCCGCTGAAGCTCGAACTCTTCGGCATCGACCGAAGAGGACACGTCCAGCGCCAGCGCCAGTGCCAGGCGGCAGTCCTGTGCCGCAGCCGGGGCCGACAGCCCCAGCGCAAGCGCCACCGCCACCGCCAGGCGTGCCTGGCTTACCAATGGCCGGTGTTGCCCATGCTGGCCCATGGTTCTGCCGGCTCCAATGCATCGCCCTGCTGCAACAGCTCGATCGACACGTTGTCGGGCGAGCGGACAAACGCCATGCGCCCGTCGCGCGGCGGGCGATTGATCGTCACGCCGTTGTCCATCAGGTGCTGGCACATCTCGTAGATATTGGGCACCGAATAGGCCAGGTGGCCGAAATGCCGGCTGTCCGACGGCAAGCCTTCGTCCCCGTCCCAATTATATGTCAGCTCGACCGGACAGTCCTTCTGATCGGGCGGCGCCATGAACACCAAGGTAAAGCGCCCGGCGTCGCTGTCGATGCGGCGGGTTTCGGTCAGGCCGAGAAGTTCATAGAAATTCATGGATTTTTCCAGGTCCTTCACGCGGACCATGGTGTGCAGGTAGCGGATGCCCATCGGCTGTACTCCTTCGCGATATCCCGGTTT
>JAGRMT010000092.1:11513-21591 GCA_020441125.1 Roseivivax sp. | reverse complement strand
AAGGCGCCGGTGAACGAGCCATGCTCGCCACGCCCGCCCTCGTCAGAGATCACGCTGGCATCCAGTGCCGGGCCCAGCGGCACCCAGTCGCCGCCGCCCTGGCGCAGGTAGAACTGTTGCGTTTCGCGCGCCACTTCGACCGCCAGTGCCACCGGGCCTTCTGCCACGGGCACCGGTTGCGCCATCGGAAAGCTGAGACGCCCGTTGGGCCAGTCGCCCGGGCATGACAGGATCAGCGCCATCCGCCCGCCCTGCCCGTCACCAGTGACGCAGGCAAAGTGGAACTTGTACCGGTTGTAATAGGTCGTCAGCCCTGCCGACTGCTGGTAGTTGCGCGGGGCGAAGGCGGTCAGCTCGGTCTCGGCGCGATAGGTCAAATGTTCTTGCCGCCGGGCGACCAGCGCCTGTTCGAACCAGCTGCCGATGCTTTCGCGCCCGATCAGCCTCAGCGCGCTGCCGGTCAGGGTGAAGATGCGCTCGGGCTCGGGCGTGCGCAGCCACTGGAACTCGGCCGGCAGCACGGCGGTGTCGAAACGGTGCTCGGTCGCGCGCAGGGGGCGCGGCCGGGCATCGCCCGGCCCCGGCAGGCTGACCGGCGGCACCGGTCCGCCATCGGCGAGGTAGAGCCAGCCGTCGCCCTTCCAGACACAGCGGGCAATGCCGGTTTCGCGTCCCAGCGGCGAAAACCGCCCGGGCAGAGGGCGCGAGCACAGAAAGGTGTGGTAAACCTCGCCATCCGGCGTTTCGACGATCTGCCCGTGGCCGGTGCGCTGTAGCGGCGCGTCGGGATGATCCTTGGCGGTAATCAGGTGCGTATCGGGGTGCAGCTCATACGGGCCGGCGATGTCGCGCGCGCGCGCCATCGTGACGGCGTGATTGTAGCCGGTGCCGCCCTCGGCCACCGTCAGATAGTACCAGCCGCCACGCTTGTACAGGTGCGGGCCTTCGGCCAAGCCCAGCGGGCTGCCGGGAAAAATCACACGGCTTTCGCCGATCAGCCCCGTTTCGGGCGACCATTCCTGCAAAAGGATGCCGTCAAAGGCGGGGTGCTTGGGATGCCCCCCGATCGAATTCGAAATATGCTTCCATTGCAGGTTCAGGAACCACTTGCGCCCGTCATCATCGTGGAACAGCGACGGATCGAAGCCCGATGAGTTGACATAGACCGGGTCGCTCCACGGCCCTTCGATGGCGGGCGCGGTGACGATGTAGTTATGCGCATCCTTGAAGTTGCCGTCGTAGCGTTTGACATCGGTGTAGACCAGCCAGAACAACCCATCGGCATAAGACAGGCAGGGCGCCCAGATCCCGCAGCTGTCGGGATCGCCGCGCATGTCCAGCTGTGCCGCGCGGCTGAGAGGGCGGCAGGCCAGATCCCAGTTCACCAGATCGCGCGAGCGGTGGATCTGCACACCCGGGTACCATTCAAAGGTGGAGGTGGCGATGAAATACTCCTCGCCCACCCGACAGATCGAGGGATCGGGATTGAACCCGGGCAGGATGGGATTGACGATCATCGCTGTGCCGCGCCTTCCATGGTTTCGGACGACAACGCCCAAAGGTTGATCTTTTCCTCGTCGGCGTATTTGTCGATCTGCGCCAGTTCCTCGGCAGTGAAGTCGAGGTTGCCGACGGCCCCTACGCAATCGGTCACCTGCTCTGGCCGCGAGGCACCGATCAGCGCCGTGGTAATGCCTCCGTCGCGCAGCACCCAAGCCAGCGCCATCTGCGCCAGCGTCTGGCCCCGCGCCGCGGCGATCTCGTTCAGCTTGCGGATGTTCTCGATCGCGCGGTCTGACAGCATGTTGGGCTTCAGGCTCTTGCCCTGCGTCGCGCGGCTGCCCTCGGGCACGCCGTTCAGGTACTTGCCGGTCAGCATCCCCTGCGCCAGCGGGGTAAAGGCGATGGAACCGATGCCCAGCTCTTTCAGCGTGTCCTTCAGCCCGTCGCGTTCCACCCAGCGGTTCAGCATGTTGTAGCTGGGCTGGTGGATCACGCAGGGCGTGCCCAGATCGTTCAGGATCGCCACCGCCTCGCGCGTGCGCTGCGAGTTGTAAGACGAGATCCCGGCATAAAGCGCCCGCCCCGACCGCACTATGAAATCCAGCGCGCCCATCGTCTCTTCCAGCGGCGTGTCGGGATCGAAGCGGTGCGAATAGAAGATGTCGACGTAATCCAGCCCCATCCGCTTCAGCGAAGCGTCGCAGGACGACACCAGGTACTTGCGGCTGCCCCACTCGCCGTAGGGTCCGGGCCACATCAGGTAGCCCGCCTTGGAGGAGATGATCAGCTCGTCCCGGTAGACCCCGAAGTCGGTTCGCAGCATCTCTCCCATCGCCAGTTCGGCCGCGCCGGGGCGCGGGCCGTAGTTGTTGGCCAGGTCAAAATGCGTGATCCCGTGGTCAAAGGCAGTGCGCGCGATGTCCAGCTTGCGCTGGTGCGGCGTGTCGTCCCCGAAGTTGTGCCATAGCCCCAGCGAAATCGCCGGCAGCTTCAGCCCGGACCGCCCGCAGCGGCGATAGACCATCTGGTCGTAGCGTGTGTCGGATGCGGTCCAGGCCATGTCTTTGCTCCTTATGCCAACAGCGCCTTTGCGGCGGCCGGGTCCAGCGCCTCGGGACGGGCGCAGGTGGTGGCGATCTCGACGGCATTGCCCGTCTCGCCCGCCTTGAGGATAGAGGTCATCACGTCCACGACATGCAGCGCGAAGTCGAGCGAGCAGCGATGCTCGCGCCCGGCCAGGATCGCCTGCGCCATGTCCGCCAGCCCCGCGCAGCGATAGTTCGCCACCGGGTTGCCGCGCCCATCGACGCCGTTCGGCACGCCGAAGGGATGCTCCCACCCCGGCGCGTTGACGAAGGACTGCTTGGTGGTCATCCGCACCTCGCCGCCGAAAAAGTTCGGATCCGGCACGTGCAGCGTGCCGTTCAGGCCGTACAGTTCCATCGGCGTGTGGCCGTGCTGCCAGACGTCCCACGACGCGCAATAGGTCACCTGCGCGCCCGAGGCGAATTGCAGGATCGCGTGGATCGTTGTCGGCGTCTCGACCTTGATCTTCTCGCCGCTGCGCGGCTGAGAGGTGATCGTGCGGTATTCCTGCGCGCTTGACGACATCGCCGTCACCCGCGTCACCGGGCCCAGCAACTGCACCAGGTTCGACACGTAGTACGGGCCCAGGTCCAGGATCGGCCCGCCGCCCGGCTGGAAGAAGAAGTCGGGGTTGGGATGCCACATCTCCATGCCGGGCGACTGCACGAAGCACACGCCCGACTTGATCGCGCCGACGCCGCCGGCGTCCACGACCTGCCGCGCCAGCTGGTGCGCACCGCCCAGGAACGTGTCGGGGGCCGAACCCACGCGCAGACCCTTGGCCGCGGCGATCCGCTTCAGCTCCGCGCCTTCTTCCAGCGTCAGGACAAAGGGCTTCTCCGAATAGGAATGCTTGCCCGCCTCAAGGATTGCCTTCGACACCGCGAAATGCGCGTTCGGCACCGTCAGGTTGACTATGATGTCCACATCCTTGGCGGCCAGAAGGCCCTCCACCGTTTCGGCGCGCAGGCCGAACTCCTTGGCCCGCGCTTCGGCCGCCGCCGCGTTCATGTCGGCGCAGGCGCGCATCTCGATGCCCTTGAACAGCGGCGCAAGCCGCATGTAGGCGGCCGAGATGTTGCCGCAGCCGATGACGCCAATTCCCAGGGTCTTGCTCATGGATGTGTCCTCAATAGGTCTTGAACGCCGCGATCGAGCGGGTGGCAAAGCGGGTGGCGTCGGACGGTTTGTCATGCTCCATCACGAACAGATCGACCCCTGCGCCGCGCAGCGCCTTGGTGATCGCCGGCCAGTCCATCGTGCCCTGGCCGACATCGGCCCAGCCGTCCTCGTTGGCGCATTCGCCCGCCGGGGCGATGTCCTTGACATGGGCGGTGGTGATCCGGTCGGCGTGCCGCGCAATCCATTGCAGCGGGTCACCGCCGCCGCGCACCACCCAGGCCACGTCGATTTCCCACTCGATCGACGGTGCATGTTCCAGGATCAGCTCCATCGCGATCTCGCCGCCCGGCAGGGGCATGAACTCCCAATGGTGGTTGTGCCAGCCAAAGCGCAGGCCCGCGTCCTGCACTTTCTTCGCTGCGGTCTCCAGCCGCTTGGCCAGGTCGATCCAGGCGTCGGCATCGGCACCGGCGCGCAGCGCATCCTCGGGCGCGGGGCAGAACACGCGATTCATGCCCAGCGACTTGGCCGCGGCCAGCGTGCTGTCCAGCTCACCCTCGAATTTGCCGATGGGGAAGAAATGGCCCGAAGGCATCGACAGGCCGTGCTGGTCAAGCAGCGCGCGAAACGCCGCGGCATCGGCATAGACCCCGCCAAAGCCTTCGACCTGGGTATAGCCCAGCCCGGCCAGCGTCTTGATCACACCCTCCCAGGGGGTGAATTCGCGCGCCGAGTATAGTTGGAATGAAACGTCCATTGTCTGTGATCCTGTCATTCAGCGATTTGTTTCGGGCCGTGGTCAGAGCCGCAGCTCGGTGTCCTTGGCAAAGAGGTTGGCCAGCGCCGGGTTGAATCCGATGGGCAGGGACTGGCCGTTGCGTATGGCGGCCTGGCCATCGAGCCGGACCCAAAGGCTGTGTCCGGCGGATTTCACCCGCACCAGCGTGTCAGAGCCCAGCGGCTCGACCAGTTCGACCGTCGAGTCGAGCCGGATCGGCGCGGCGGCCGCGTCAGCGCCTGTGGCGATATGCTCGGGCCGGATTCCCAGCCAGGCCGGGCCGGTCCGGATGCCATCCGGGCCGAACTCATAGCCGCCCAGCGGAAAGGCACCTGCGCCGCCGTCGAATACCGGCACCACGTCATTGGCCAGCACACCTTCGAAGAAGTTCATCGAGGGCGAGCCGATGAACTCGGCCACGTATTTGGTGGCGGGGCGGTTGTAGATCTCGTTCGGGGTATCAAGCTGAAGGATGTTGCCGCCGCGCATGATGGCAATGCGGTCGGCCAGGGTCATCGCCTCGATCTGGTCATGGGTGACATAGATCATCGTATTGCCCAGCGTCTGGTGCAGCTGCTTGATCTCTACCCGCAGATCGGCGCGCAACTTGGCGTCGAGGTTCGACAGCGGCTCGTCGAACAGGAACACATCTACGTCACGCACCAGGGCCCGGCCGATGGCGACGCGCTGGCGCTGCCCGCCCGACAGCGCCGCGGGCCGGCGCTTCAGCAAGGGTTCGATCTGCAGCGTCTTGGCGGCCCGGGCCACGCGCTCGGCTATTTCCGCCTTGGACACGCGCGCGTTCTTCAAACCGAACGACAGGTTCCCCTCAACCGTCATCTGCGGATAAAGCGCGTATGACTGGAACACCATGCCGATGCCGCGCTTGGACGGTTCTTCCCACGTCACGTTGCGCCCACCGATGAAAATCTGCCCGTCAGTGACGTCCAGAAGCCCGGCAATGCAGTTCAGCAAGGTGGACTTGCCGCAACCGGATGAGCCCAGCAGAACCAGGAATTCGCCCTGTGCGATATCGACGTTGAGGTTGCGCAGGACTTCGACGGCGCCAAAGCTCAGCCGGAGATCCTTGATCGAGATGCTCGGTTCCATTGGTCTTGTTCCTCAGCCCTTGACGGCGCCCGCGGCGATGCCGCGCACGAAAAGTTTGCCGGATGCGAAGTAGATCACCAGCGGGACCAGTCCGGTCAGCAGCGTGGCGGCCATGTTGACGTTGTATTCCTTCACGCCCTGCACCGAGTTGACGATGTTGTTCAGCTGCACGGTCATCGGCCAGACCTCGGGCTTGGTGTAGACCGTGCCGAACAGGAAGTCGTTCCAGANNAGATGCCGGTGACCTGAAGGATCATCGCGACGACGAAGATCGGCAGGCTCATCGGCACCATGACGCGGAAGTAGATGCCCCAGAACCCGGCCCCGTCGACCCGCGCCGCCTTGAACAGCTCTTCGGGCAAGGACGTGAAGTAGTTGCGGAACAGCAGCGTCAGGATCGGCATGCCAAAGATCGAATGCACGATGATCAGGCCGGTGAGCGAGCCGTAAAGGCCGATTTCGCGCAGGATGATCACGATCGGGTACAGCATCACCTGGTAGGGAATGAACGCCCCGAAGATCAGGATGGTGAAGAAGACATCCGCCCCCTTGAACCGCCAGTTCGCCAGCGCGTAGCCGTTGACCGAGGCGATCAGGATCGACACGATCACCGACGGCACCGTGATGGTAACAGAGTTCCAGAAGCCGCGGCTGAGCCCGTCGCAGTTCAGCCCGGTGCAGGCCTCGGCCCAGGCCTTGACCCAAGGCTGGAAGGTGATCTCCATCGGCGGGGCGAAAATGTTGCCCATCCGGATTTCCGGCATCCCTTTCACGGACGTGACGACCATCACGTACAGCGGGATCAGGTAGTAGATCGCCACCATGATCAGCGTACCGTAAAGGAAGATGTTGCGGCGAGAGAACCGCCGGACCGGCTTGGGCCCGCGCGGGCCGTCCGCCATGCGCAGGGTTGGGGAAAGGGTGTCAGCCACGTTTCTTGCTCCCGAATTCCATGTAGGCCCAGGGCACGACCACGGTCAGAACCGCCAGCAGCATCATCGTAGAGGCGGCGAAGGCCTGCCCCAGGTTCTGCGCGCGGAACATGTAGTCGTAGACGTATTTCGCCGGCATTTCTGTCGACAGCCCCGGCCCGCCGCCGGTTTGCGCGACCACCAGGTCATAGACCCGGATGATGCCTGCGGTGATCAGCACCAGCGCGGTGATGAAGACCGGCCGCATCATCGGCACGATGATCAGCAGGTAGGTCTTCCAGGCCGGGATGCCGTCAACGCGCGAGGCTTTCCAGATATCTTCGTCGATGCCGCGCAGGCCCGCCAGCATCAGTACCATCACCAGGCCAGAGCTTTGCCACAGCGCCGCCAGCAGCACACCGAAGATGGCGATGTCAGCGGTATAAAGCGGGTCGAAGCTGAAGCTTTCCCAGCCCAGCCGGCGCACAATGCTTTGTATTCCGAACTCGGGGTTCAGGATCCACTGCCACACCAGGCCCGTCACGATGAAGGACAGCGCGAAGGGATATAGCATGATGGTCCGAAACGTGTTCTCGAACCGGATCTTCTGGTCCATCAGCGCCGCCAGCAGGAAACCGATGATGAAGCTGAGGATCAGCATCGAGATGCCGTAGATCGCCAGGTTCTCGATCGAGACAATCCAGCGATTGGTCGACCAGAGCCTGTCGTACTGGTCTAGGCCGACCCATTCGAGTTTGGGCAGCAGCTTGGACTTGGTGAAGGAGTACACCACCGTCCAGGCGGTGCCTCCCACGAACACGACCAGCGCCGTCAGGATCATCGGGATCGCCGCGATCTTGGCCGTCATGTTGCGGAAAAGCTGTATCGGTCGGCCAGAGGACATGCGCACTCTCCCGTCTGGGCAAGGTAGGTTGTGCGGAAACCCGGCCCGCCGCGATGGCAGGCCGGGCAATTCTCACACCGTCGGGATCAATCCGCTGCTGCGATGATCTCGGCGAACCGCGCCTGAGCCGCCTCGGGGGTGATCGACGCATCCGCGAAGAATTCCGCGAACAGGTCGTTGATCTGCGAGGTGGTGTCCGGCGTGATCAGCAGGTTGGTGTCGGGCAGGATCTTGCCTTCTGCCAGCAGGCCCAGGCCCTTCTGCATGCAGTCGTTGGCCGACGACATGTCGATGTCGCCGCGCACCGGCAACGAACCCTTCTTCAGGTTGAAGTTCACCTGAACTTCGGGCTTCAGCAGCAGCGCGGCCAGCTCGGCCTGTGCTTTCTGCTGGGCTTCGTCCTTCAGCACCGGGAAGTAGAAGGCATCGCCGCCCGTTCCCAGGATTTCGGTCACGCCCAGGCCGGGCAAGCATTCGTAGTCGGTGCCGGCTTTCTGCTGCGCGACAGAGAATTCACCCTGCGCCCAGTCACCCATGATCTGGCCGCCGGCCTTGCCGGTGATGACCAGGTTGGTGGCTTCGTTCCACGACTGCACGGTCGAGTTCTTGGCCATGGCACGCGCGTCGGCAGCGGCCTTGAACACGCGGGCCACATCGGCGCCCGCCGCGATCTCTTCGTTCTTGTCCTGGTAGACGCCCATGAACACCTCGGTCGGCGTCAGCGATGCCATCAGAACGTTGAACAGGCCGGTCTGCTGCCAGCTTTGCTGACCGATCGCCAGCGGCAGGATGCCCTTGGCTTCCAGCGCGGGGGCAGCGGCGACAAACTCGTCCCAGTTGGTCGGCACGGCAACGCCGGCATCGTCGAACGCCTTGTGCGACAGCCACAGCCACTGCCACGAGTGGATGTTCACGGGCGCGCAATAGATGCGACCTCCCTGGTGCAGGCATCCAGCAGCTTGGACGGGTTGACCTTGTCTTTCCAGCCTTCGGCCTCGGCGATGTCGGTGATGTCGCGCAGCAGCCCGGCTTCGATCAGGTCTTCGGCCTGGCGGCCGTGGTTGAACTGGAACGCGCCCATCGGGTCACCACCGGTGATCCGGCTGACCATGATCGCGCGGGCCTGTTCGCCCGGGCCGGCGAAGGCCGCGTCAACCCAGTGGTTGCCGGTCGCATCGAAGGCCTTGGCGAATTCGGCCACGGCGGCGGCTTCACCACCCGAGGTCCACCAGTGCATCACCTCGAGATCGGTGGCGTAGGCGGCCGAACCGGCCCACAGGGCCGTGGTTGCCGCAAGTACCGTGCGGAATGTCTTCATCTTTCCCTCCCTGCGGAGCCGTGTCTGGCCCCGATCATCTGTTTTGGCGACCTGCGCCATGAAATCGTTTACATTGCGGAACGCTCTTGCGCGGCGTAGAGATGTAAACGATTACACAACCTTTCTCCGACGGCCCGCTCTTGTCAACTCCCCTCGTTGCTGGCAGGCGGATCGGCAGTACGGGAGTTTCGCATCAGTGCTGCAAAAGCAGGTCCGAATTCAAGACGTTGCGCGTGCCGCGGGGGTATCGACCGCCACCGTCAGCCGGGCTTTGTCCAACCCCGACCTGCTGACCGAAGCGACCCGCAACGCGGTGTTCGATGCGATTCGAAGCACCGGTTACCGGGTGAACCAGGCAGCCCGGAACCTGCGCAAGCAGCGCGCCGGGGCGGTGCTGGTTCTGGTTCCCAACCTGGGCAACCCGTTCTTTTCGCAGATCCTTGCCGGCATCAGTGCCGTGTTCGAGGACAGCGACTATTCGGTTCTGATCGCCGACACGTTGGGCCATGACGACAAGGGCCGTGAAGTGGTCGAGTATTTCCGCGATTCGCGGATCGACGGGATGATCTCGCTCGATGGCGGGATGACCGGGGCCGACGTATCGGTGCTGGCGCAGAACGGGGTAGAGAACCGCGTGGTCTTTGCCTGCGAATGGGTGCAGGACGCGGCCTTCCCCTCGGTGCGCAGTGACAATGCCGGCGGGGCCCGCCTGGCGGTGCGGCACCTTTATGACCTGGGCCACCGCGCCATCGCCCATGTGACCGGCCCCAAGGGCAATGTGCTGACCCATGTGCGCCGTGATGGAATGCTGGCCGAGCGCGAACGGCTGGGCCTTGAGGTGCGCGACGAATGGATCATGCGCGGCGACTTCTCGCTCCAGTCCGGGCGCGACGCGGCGCAGCGTATCCTGGGTATGCAGAACCGGCCCACGGCGGTGTTCTGCGCCTCTGACATGGTTGCCTTCGGCCTTATCTCGGGCCTGCACGCGGGCGGGCTTTCGGTGCCGGGCGATATCTCTGTCGTCGGCTTCGACGATATCGAGATGTCAGAGTTCTATGTGCCCGCGCTGACGACGATCCGGCAGGACCGGCGCAGCCTGGGCGAGCGCGCGGCGGTGCGGTTGATCGAGCGGCTGGAAGCGTCCGAAGGCGCGGCGGCCCCCATCGGGGCGACGCAGGTTGAATTGGTGGACGTGTCGCTGATCGTCCGGGCCAGCACCGCGGCTGTGTGATCGGCTTGCGCTACAGCGGCGCGCGGGCGGCGGCCCGGCGCTGGCGGATTTCCTTCATCAGCAGCGCGATCAGGAACAGCGCCGTCAGGATCAGCACGATGGTGGGCGCCGGCGC
>JAGRMT010000092.1:0-11357 GCA_020441125.1 Roseivivax sp. | reverse complement strand
GCCGACAGCACCGCCAGCAAACCGTAATGGATCGCCGCCACCGGCAGCCCGACCATGCGCGCCTGCACCGGGTCAAAAGCATGGGCCAGCAAGTCGCGCCATTTCAGCGCCAGGATCAGCGCCACCGCCCCGGCAATCGCGCCCGTGGTCCACAGGTCGGCGGCGCCGACGCCCAGCATGTTGCCGAACAGGATGTGATCGAGGTGGACCGAGCTTTGCACCTGCGTGTACAGCACCACGCCCAGCCCGAACATGCCCGAAAAGACCACGCCCAGAACGGTGTCCTGCTTGACCCGGGAATGGTCCTTGATGAAGCCGGTCGAGACAGCGCACAGCAGCCCGGCCAGGAACGCGCCGATGATCAGCGGGATGCCCGCCAGGTAGGCCAGCACCACGCCGGGCAGCACCGCATGGCTGGTGGCGTCGCCCATCAGCGACCAGCCCTTCAGCACCAGAAAACAACTGAGCATCGCCGCAGCCGGAGCGATCAGCACCATGATCGCCAGTGCGTTCTGCATGAACGGGAACTGGAAAGGCAGCAGAAGCGTGTCCATCATGCGCCCTCGCGCAGCGCGGCACGCGCCCGGCGGCGCGCCGCCAGCGTGCCGTGCTTGGGCGCCAGAACGAATGCCGCCAGGAACAGCGCCGTCTGCAGGCAGACGATCACGCCACCGGTCGCACCGTCCAGGAAATAGCTAATATACGCGCCCAGCGCAGAGGTGCCGGCGCCGATGGCCACCGACAACGCGATCAGCCGCGGAAAGCGGTCGGTCAGCAGATAGGCTGTCGCGCCCGGCGTGACCACCAGCGCGATCACAAGGAACGCGCCGACGGTCTGCATCGCGGCCACCGTACAGGCGGCCAGCAGGGTAAAGAACAGCGTGCGCAAGGCACCGACATTCAGCCCTATGGTGCGGGCGTGCTGTTCGTCGAAGAACACCGCCAGCAAGTCGCGCCACTTGGCCGTCAGCACGATCAGCGAGACGCCACCGATCACCGCCAGTTGCAGCGTGTCCTCGGGCGTGATGGCCAGGATATTGCCCATCGTAATGGTCTGGATCGACACCGCCATCGGGTTGAGAGAGACCATGAACAGCCCCAAACCGAAGAACGAGGTGAAGATCAGCCCGATTACCGCGTCCTCCTTCAGACCGGAACGCTGTCGCAGGAACAGCATTGCCAGCGCCGCCAGCCCGCCCGAAAGGAAAGCGCCGAAGGCAAAGGGCAGGCCCAGGATGTAGGCTCCGGCGACACCCGGCACGATGGCATGGCTCAACGCGTCGCCGATCAGCGACCAGCCCTTCAGCATCAGATAGGCCGACAGAAAGGCGCAGACCGCCCCGACCAGCGCCGAAACCCAGATCGCATTGGTCATGTAGCCATAGCTGAATGGCGCTAGCAGGGTCATTTTCGGCCCTTCACCGTGCGTGCGCGGTCGTCGTAGAACACCAGCGGGCGCTCGTCGTCGGTGAACACTTCCAGCCGGCGCGGGTCCTCGTCGTCGTGCAGGCGCTGACCTTCCAGCAGGAAGTGGCGCAATACCCCGCCGAAGGTCTCTCGCAGGTTCTCGGCGGTGAACACCTCGGCGGTGGGGCCATGGGCCAGAACGGTGCCGCGCACCAGCACGACCCGATCGCAGAACTCGGGGACAGAGCCGAGATTGTGCGTCGCCACCAGCATCACCCGTCCCTCGGCGCGCAAGTCGCGCAACAACGCGATGATCTGCTCCTCGGTCTTGACGTCGACACCGGTGAACGGCTCGTCCAGCAGGATGACCTTGGCATCCTGCGCCAGAGCGCGGGCCAGGAACACCCGTTTTTTCTGACCGCCTGAAAGCTCGCCGATCTGGCGGTGGCGGTATTCGGTCATGTTGACCCGCGCAAGCGCGGCATCCACGGCACGCCGATCGGCCTCGGCAGGGCGGCGCAGAAACCCCATGTGGCCATACCGGCCCATCATCACCACGTCTTCGACCAGAACGGGGAAGGACCAGTCCACCTCTTCAGCCTGCGGAACATAGGCCAGCGCCTGCGCCTTCATCACCGCCTTCACCGGTTGACCCAGGATCGTGATGGTTCCGCGGGCCACGGCAACAAAGCCCATCAGCGCCTTGAACAGCGTCGACTTGCCCGCCCCGTTAACCCCGACCAGAGCGGTGATCGTTCCGGTGGGAATGGCAAAGGACGCATCGCGCAGCGCGGTATGCCCGTTGCGATAGGTGACTGTCACGCCCTCTGCCACGATGCCGTCGGTCATTGCGAAAGCCCCGCGATGATGGTTTCGGCCGTGACGCGCAGCAGGTCCAGATAAGTTGGCACCGGGCCGCCCGGCTCTGACAGGCTGTCGACATACAGCACCCCGCCATAGGCCGCGCCGGTTTCGCGGGCGACCTGCCGGGCGGGTTTGTCCGACACAGTGGATTCCGAGAAAACGGCAGGGATGCCGTTATCGCGGACAAGATCAATCACCGACCTGACCTGCTGCGGCGTGCCCTGGGCGTCAGCGTTGATCGGCCAGAGATAAGCCTCGGTCAGGCCGAAATCGCGCGCAAGGTAGGAAAACGCCCCTTCGGAGGTGACCAGCCAGCGCCGTTCTTCGGGCAGCGCCAGCGCCGCGTCGCGCAGCGGACCGATCACCGCGGCGATCTCGGCCTTGTAGGCCTCGGCATTGGCGGCGTAGGCGGCCGCGTTGTCCGGATCCTGCGCCGACAGCGCGTCCCGGATATTGTCGACATAGACCTGCGCCGAGGTCAGCGCCATCCAGGCATGGGGGTTCGGCTTGCCGTCATATTCGCCCCCGGCAATCGAAATCGGCACGATACCGTCCGACACGACAGCGGCGGGCACGTCTCTGAGATTGGACAGGAACTGTTCAAACCAGCGTTCCAGGTTCAATCCGTTCCACAGGATCAGGTCCGCCCCTTGCGCGCGCACCAGGTCGCGCGGCGTCGGCTCGTAGCCGTGGATCTCGGCCCCTGGCTTGGTGATGGAGACAACTTCGGCGGCATCCCCGGCAACGCGCTGTGCCATGTCGGCAATCACGGTGAAGGTGGTCACCACCTTCAGTTGGTCGGCTTGCGCGCCAAGCGGCAAGGCACCGGCGGCAGCCAGGGCCAGGGACAGGATCGTGCGGCGGGACAGCATCGGGGCACCGAAAGAAAGGGATTGTTAAATGCATCTAGGAACGATTTGCAACTGTCAAGCCACTTGCGAACGATTTGCATTTGGATCTTGATCGCACCGGACCGATCGCGCATGGATCCGGCATGACCAAGCAAGAGCGACGCACCGAACGATTGACCCAGGCGCTGCGCAGTGCCGGCGTGCGCATCACGCGCCAGCGTGCGGCCTTGCTGACCGTGCTGGCCGGGGCCGACGACCACCCCGACGCGGTGGAGTTGCAGCGCCGTGCCGAGACGGTCGCGCCGGGCATTTCGCTCTCGACGGTCTACCGCACGCTGACAGAGCTTGAGTCAAAGGGCGTGATTCACCGCCACCAGTTCGAGGGGACCCCTGCCCGCTTCGAACATGCCGAGGCGCGGCACCATGATCACATGATCGACATGGATACCGGTGAGGTGATCGAATTCAGCTCGGACCGGATCGAGGCCTTGCAGGCCCAGATAGCGGCCGAACTGGGCTATGAGATCGTCAACCATCGTATGGAACTCTACGTTCGCAAGACGCGCGGCTGACCGGTTCGGCCGGTGTTTCGCCCAGGTGGAGCACGCGCCGCACCCAACGCCCGCCGAAATTGTATTGCGGCAAATGCAGTGCAAAATGCCAAATCTTGTTCGTTTTCGCGCCGGAGTTTCTCGAAATTGCGCCACGAAGTCGGGGGAAACAGGCGCTGTAGCAAGTGACGGTTTTGTAACGAGTCGTTTTTCAAGCAGTCTGCGAACCACATCGTGGCGCGGTTCCTGCCTCGGCAGCCGGTGTTCCGGGTGCCACCGCCGGGCGGCGTGGTCGCAGAGAGGGCCAGAGCCAGGTGCGGCCGGGCAGCATGTGCACGTCGCCCATGCGCCGGTCGTACCTGGATCCGGTCTTTCGATACTGGCACCAGCCGCAGCCCTGAAACGGGTTGCGGCTGTCCTGGCTAGCGGCGCCGGCGCTACGGGCAGGTGATCCCGGCCAGCGTCTTGGCGATCGCCGCGCCCTGTTCGGGTTCCAGCATCCGGCTCCAGCCGACGCGGTAGAGATAGCCGTCGCCCTTGGACCGGTTGACGAATTCCCAGTTCACTCCGCCCTTGGCGTCCAGTTCAAGGATGCGGCCCAGGTTCTGTTCCTCGACGAACAGCGAGCCGTTTGGGCGAACCGTCTGAAGCCCTTCGGTCACTGTCTGGAACTCCAACCCGGCAAGCGCATCGGCCCACGGGCGAGACACGGTGTCGGTGGCAAAGTCGTAGATCACCACGTCGGAATGCCCATCGACGCGGGGGAAGCGGAAGTATTCGTAGGAATGGTTGTCAAAGACGGAAATGCGGTGATCGTCCAGCACATCGACATCGTGCTGCATCGACCACGGCCCGCGCTTCTGCCAAATGATCTGGTCTGTCGACGGGCGATAGAGCATCACGGTCGAGGTGTTGCGCAAGCTCAGGAACACGTCGCCCTTCTTCCAGAAAGGCCCGTCGGCCAGCACTGGTTGAACGTCGTTCAGGTGCACTGGATCATCCAGATACGCGGCGGTGCCATAGACCATTTCGGGCTGACCTGCCTTCAGCAGCAGTTCGGCGACCGAGCGTTGCAGCAGCAATTCGCCATCGGGGCTGACCTGGGTGATCGCGTCGTCCTTGAAGTTTTCCGGATCGACCATCGGCACGACCGGCGGCTCGAACTTTGACGCCAGCCAGAAATTGCCGGCACTGTCCTGCTCTGTGGCGTGGTGGAACAGCACATCGTCGTTGATCCACATGATCCGGTTGCAGGCATCGACCCGGGATAGCGGCGAGCGGCTCTTGATCACGATAGAGCCATCCGGCATGACCACCGGATGACGCAGGATCATGCGACCCAGGCTTTGGTCGGCGATCAGGTCGATCTCGGGGCTTTCGAAATCGACCGACTGCGCGTTGATCTCGTCGACCGGCGGCGCCCAGGTGTGCAGTTTGGACTGTGCGTTCAGATCCCACAGTTCGACATAGCTGCGCAGGTCGTCGCCATCATAACGCGTCAGCAGCAAATAGCCGGCATCGGGCCGGCTTCCTGCGGCATAGTTGAAGGCAAATCCCGCCTTGCCCTGGTGCGCGGGTACAGAGATGCGCAGGTAATCGGTCGCATTCTGGAACCGTTGCAGAAACTCGGGGATGGTCGACAGCGCCATCGCGGCATCGCCCAGCACGCCGGCTTTCTTGCCGCCCTTGTAGGCATGGATCGCGATGTTGCCGAAGGCGACCATCGCCAGCAGCGCAAGAACCCCAAGAAGCCCCACCAACCAAACCGGCACCCGGCTGAACATGATGCGTTCAAAACGACTTTCTGACATCAAATCTTCCTGTTTATCGGCGAGAGAACAAAACCAAGGGTTCCGATTGGTGTATTCATACCGCAGGTTTTCGGCGCAGCCACGCGGAACCGTCCCTGCCGGGCTTTGACACCGGGATTTGCTGATCCCAGCATGCAATCGGGGCAAACCGGACGCCGGGCAGACAACGATTGTATCGAATAACAGGACAAAGGATCATTTCATGGCGTATCGTTTCGGCCTTTTTGCGGCCCTGGCCTTCTCGGCATTGAGCGGCGCAACGGCGGCATCGTCAGAGACGGTGACCATCGACCCGACTCAACGCTTCCAGACAATCAACGGCTGGGAAGCCACCGTCGATGTCGAATGGGACAAGGCGTTCGAGCCCTACAAGGACGAGATGTTCCGCCGCGTGGTGGACGAGATCGGCATCAACCGCGTGCGCGTCGGCATCTATGCCGGCACCGAAAACACCGACCGGTCCTGGGATCGCTGGAAGTCCGGCGAGATGACCTACAAGCAGTATCGCGGTTTTCGGTATGTGACCAAGAACGACAACGACGACCCCTTCGTGATCAACCCGGCAGGGTTCGACTTTGCCAACCTAGACTGGCGGATCGAGAACATGGTCTGGCCGTTGCAGAAGTTGCTGGCCGCACGGGGCGAAAAGCTGTTCGTCAACATCAACTATGTCGCCTTCACCGATCAGAGCGTCAAACGCGGCGTACGCGGCGAATACATCCACGACAATCCCGAGGAATACGCCGAGTTCGTGCTGGCTACCTATCAGCACATGGACGCCAAATACGGGTTTCTCCCCGACGCCTGGGAAGTGATCCTAGAGCCGGACATGGTAGAGGAGTGGCGGCGCGACCCGGCGCTGATCGGCCGGGCGATGGCCGCCGCGGGCAAGCGGCTGCGCGAGGCGGGCTATACGCCGAACTTCGTCGCGCCCTCTGTCACCGACATGGCCAACACGGTGCCCTACCTGCAAGCGATCCTGTCGGTGCCCGGCGCGCAAGACGTGCTGGGCGAGGTGTCCTATCACCGCTACCGTCACGGCTCTCGCCGGGTGCTGCGCGGCATCTCTTACGCCGCCTCGCAGATCGGCAAGCCGCCGGCGATGCTGGAATGGTGGTTTGGCAATGCCGACACGTCGATTCTGTTCCAGGACATGACAGAGGGAAACAATGGCGTGTGGGCGGGCAGAGCGTTGCCGGGATTGATACAATTGCAAGACGGTCGGCTGGAGATGCCCGAGGATACCCGCTTTACCAGCCTCTACACCGCCTTCGTGCGGGCGGGCGCCACGCGGATCGGCACGCAGACCGACACCGAGGGCGCCTTGCCGCTGGCCTTTGCCAACCCGGGCGGTAGCGTCACCGTGGCCGCGCGCAGCACCGGCGCGGGGCCCGTGACGGTGCAAGGTCTGCCAGCAGGCGATTACCGGCTGTTCTGGGCGACAAACACCGCCTGCGGCACCAACCTGCCGCTGACTGTCGGCAGCGACGGTCGCACCGGGTTCGACATGCCGGGTGAAGGCGCCTTCGCCGTGACATCGCTTCCGCCCGACCCGGCGATTGGCGATGAGTTCCTGACAAACGCCAAATCGGCGCGCTGTCCGCGCGGTTCCTGAGCGCCCGCACCGGGCCGGTCGCAATCCTTGGTGGAATTCGGCCATGAACACTTTACCTTTGTGTTCAAAATATCAATTGGTTGCAGCGCCGACTCGCCGAGTTTGCTAACATGGCCAAGTTGCCGGAGTATTTCATGACCAGACTAGTGACCCTTCGTTCAACCGTCTGCGCTGCGATTGTGCTGGCCGCCACGGCGTCTCCTGCCCTGGCTTATATCGGGCCTGGCGTCGGGCTGGGCGCGATCGGCACGGTGATCGCCCTGATCGGCGCTGTGTTCCTGGCGATTGCCGGGTTCCTTTGGTACCCGATCAAGCGGATGCTGCGCAAAGGCCGCAAGCCGGCCGAAGCAAGCCGCGACAACGCCGACGACTGAGCCGTGATCGTTTTCCTTGCGATCCTCTCCATCGCGCTGTTCGCGGTGGCGCTGGTGGTATCGGGCCTGGTTCCGATGGCGCGGTCGGCGCTGGCGGCCTCGTCCGCGGCGATGGCCGTGCTGCGCGATCCAGATGCCAGCGAAGAGGCCAAGGAAGCCGCCGCGCGGCAAAGCTCGGTGCAGCTGTTCGGCGCCTTTTTCGGGCTGCTGTGGCGCACCGTTGCAGCACTGGCTGTCAGCGCCGCGCCGATTGCACTGGCGCATGTTACCGGGCTGGCCGACGGCGGCACGGTGCTGGCCTTCCTGGCGCGCTGGGACGTGATCACTGTCAGCACAGTCGTACTGATCGGGCTGTGGATGGCCGTGGCGCGCTATGCCGGTCCGGCGGCGCCGGGCTATGGCACCGCCGACCGTGTGTTGCACCGCGCGGCGTTGGACGGGCGGGTGCTGCCCGAAGTGCTGCATGACATGGAGCGCGGTGCCTTCCTGTCGAAAGCGCCCCAGGCGCGGGACGGGGCGCATGTGTTTGTCTGCGGGCTGGCGCGGGCCGGCACCACCGTCCTGACACGCGATCTGTTCGGCACCGGCGCCTTCGGTTCACTCACTTACCGCGACATGCCGCTAGTGCTGGCGCCCAACCTGTGGCGTGGGCTTTCCCGCTCCTCCAGCGTCGCCCGGCAAGAGCGCGCGCATGGCGACGGGCTGGAAGTGGACTTGGACAGCCCCGAGGCGCTGGACGAGGTGTTCTGGCGTGTCATCGACGGTGACCGCTACATCCGGTCCGATAGGCTGGTGCCCCACCGCCCTGAGGCCGAGGATACCGCCCGCTATATCGACCTGATCCGCCTGGTTCTGCTGAAAACCGGCAAGACGCGATATCTGTCGAAGAACAACAATACGATCCTGCGCCTGCCCGCGCTGTCGGCGGCGCTGCCCAACGCGCGGTTCGTCGTGCCGCTGCGCGAACCGCTGGACCATGCCGCCAGCCTGTTGCGCCAGCACCGCCGCTTTGGCGACAGCGCACCGTTCGAAGCGCGCTATATCGCCTGGCTGGGCCATCACGAGTTTGGCTCGACCCACCGGCCCTTTGCCTTTGGCGCTGTGCCCGAAGGCACGCCGGACCAGCCCGACTATTGGCTGCGCCTGGTGCTGGCCACCACCGAATACCTGTTGTCGATGCAAGACAACCCGGCCATCCGCTATGTGCTGCATGACCGGCTGTGCGCCGAGCCAGACTATCGCCGCGCGCTGTTCGATGAACTGGGCCTGCCCGATGCCGGTGGGGAAATGCGGGTGATGCCGCCCGCCGATCTGCCGGACTTCGATCCGGCGCTGGTGACGCAGGCGCGCACGCTGTACGACCGGATGCGCGCCGCCGCGTGATCGCCTAGAGACGCTGAACGCCGGGATCGCGGACGCTTTCCATCGACACGTAGGTCGAGGTGGAGGCGACGTGCGGCAGGCGCGAGACGCTCTCGCTCAGCACCCTGCGGTACTCGCCGATGTCCTGCGTGCGCACCTTGACCAGATAGTCGAAGCCGCCAGCGATCATGTGGCATTCCTCTACCTCGGGGATCTCGCGGACCGCGGCGTTGAAGGCCTGAAGCGCGGTCTCGCGGGTGTCGGACAGGCGCACCTCGAGAAATGCGACGTGATCCATCCCCAACCGGCGCGCCGACAGGTCGGCGCGGTAGCCGGTGATCACGCCCTCGGCCTCCAGCCGCCGCACCCGCGCAGTGACCGGCGTCTTGGACAGACCGACCCTGGCACCAAGATCGGTCATGGATATCCGCCCGTCATGCGACAGGATGCGCAGGATCGCGCGGTCGATTTTGTCCAGCTCGATGCGCCCGGGCATTGCCATTCGCCTGTTTTGCGGCCCTTGTTCAGGAATAATGCCTACCAGATTTCAGTCTTTGGTCAAAACGAATGCGGCCAAGGTGCTAGGATCGCGCCAGCGACAAGGAGCGACGGCATGATCGACATCGACGCCAAGTGGGACATCAACAAACGCCGCGACGAGGCAGAGCTGCTGCGCGTGCTGAGCGACACCGCCGCGCTGGACAGCGCCGCGCGTGAGCGGATCGTCGGACGGGCCGCCGCGCTGGTCGAACGCATCCGAACCGCCTCGCGCCCGGGGATGATGGAAGTGTTCCTGGCCGAATACGGGCTGTCCACCGACGAAGGCGTTGCGCTGATGTGTCTGGCCGAGGCGCTGTTGCGCGTGCCCGATGCCGCCACCATCGACGCGCTGATCGAAGACAAGATCGCGCCGTCGGATTGGTCCAGCCATGTCGGACGCTCGGCCTCGCCGCTGGTCAACGCCTCGACCTGGGGGTTGATGCTGACGGGCAAGGTGCTGGAGGACGCGACGCCCGGCATCGCGGGCACGCTGCGTGGCATGGTTCGCCGGCTCGGAGAGCCGGTGATCCGAACCGCCGTTTCTGGCGCCATGCGCGAGATGGGCCGCCAGTTCGTGCTGGGTCAGACGATCCAGGCGGCGATGTCGCGTGCCGCCGCCAAGGAAGCGCAGGGCTATACCTATTCCTATGACATGCTGGGCGAGGCGGCGCTGACCTCGGCCGACGCGCAGCGCTATGCCGATGCCTATGCCGCCGCCATCCGCGCGATCGCCAAGGCATGCCGGCCCGGCTCGATCGCGGCAAACCCCGGTATCTCGGTCAAGCTGTCGGCACTGCATCCGCGGTATGACGTGGCGCAAACCGGGCGCGTGATGGCAGAGCTGGTGCCGGTGCTGTCGGCATTGGCGCGGCAGGCCGCCAAGGCGAACATGGGCCTGAACATCGACGCCGAGGAAGCCAACCGCCTGGGCCTGTCGATGAAGGTGATCGAGCAGGTGCTGGCCGATCCCGAACTGGCCGGCTGGGACGGCTTCGGCGTGGTGGTCCAGGCCTATGGCCGCCGCGCCGGCGACGTGATCGCCGCGCTTTACCAGATGGCCGAACGGCACGACCGGCGGATCATGGTCCGGCTGGTCAAGGGCGCCTACTGGGACAGCGAGATCAAGCGCGCCCAGGTCGAAGGGCTGGAGGATTTCCCGGTTTTCACCCGCAAGGCCGCGACCGATGTCAGCTACCTGGCCCATGCCCGTACCCTGCTGGGCATGACCGATCGGATCTATCCGCAATTCGCCACCCACAACGCCCATACCGTGGCAGCCGTGCTGGACATGGCAGAGGGGCTGAGCCGCGACGCCTACGAGTTCCAGCGTTTGCACGGCATGGGAAAGGCGCTGCACGACATCGTGCACCGCGACGAGAAGACCCGCTGCCGGATCTATGCCCCCGTTGGCGCGCATCGCGACCTGCTGGCCTACCTGGTCCGGCGGCTGCTGGAGAACGGTGCGAACTCGTCCTTCGTCAACCAGATCGTCGATGAAGAGGTGCCCGCCCGCGTGGTGGCCGCCTGCCCGTTCGACAAGCTGACCGCGGCGCTGGGTCCGCACGAGCCGGCAGTGACCGCCGGACCAGACCTGTTCCGCCCCGAGCGGGCCAATTCGCGCGGCTTCGACCTAAGCGACGTGACAGTGCTGGCGCGGATCGACGCCGCGCGGCAAGAGCCGCCGGCGCTGACTGTCGCGCCGATCCTGGCCGGCCCGGTGCAAGGCACGGCGGCCGAGGATATCGAGAACCCTGCCACCGGCACCTCGGTCGGTCGGGTCACCCAGGCCAGCCTGTCGGATGTCGAAACCGCGCTGTCGGCCGCCCGGCCGTGGTCCGTTCCCGCGCAGGAGCGCGCGCGGGTGCTGAACCGTGCCGCAGACCTCTACGAGGCGGACTTCGGCACGCTGTTCGCGCTGCTGGCACGCGAAGCGGGCAAGACACTGCCCGACGCGGTGGCCGAACTGCGCGAGGCGGTGGATT
>JAGRMT010000011.1:5776-5909 GCA_020441125.1 Roseivivax sp. | reverse complement strand
CCCACGGGTTGCGCATGGTCTGCTTCAGACCCAGCGAGACGCGGCGCTTGGCAGCGTCGATCTCCAGCACCATGACGTCCACTTCCTGCGAGGTGGAGACGATCTTGCCCGGGTGCACGTTCTTCTTGGTCCA
>JAGRMT010000011.1:0-5768 GCA_020441125.1 Roseivivax sp. | reverse complement strand
AGGACATTTCCGAGACGTGAACCAGACCTTCGACACCGGCTTCCAGCTCCACGAAGGCGCCGTAATCGGTGATGTTGGTCACGCGGCCGGCATGGACAGAGCCCAGCGGATAGCGCACGGCCACCAGATCCCACGGATCTTCCTGGAGCTGTTTCATGCCCAGGCTGATACGGTGGGTTTCCTTGTTGATCTTGATGACCTGAACCTTGACGGTCTCGCCGATCGACAGGATTTCCGACGGGTGGTTCACACGGCGCCATGCCATGTCGGTGACGTGCAGCAGGCCGTCAACGCCGCCCAGGTCAACGAACGCACCGTATTCGGTGATGTTCTTGACCACGCCGTCCACGGTCTGGCCTTCGGACAGGTTGCCGATAACCTCGGCACGCTGTTCGGCGCGCGACTCTTCGAGGATCGCACGGCGCGACACCACGATGTTGCCACGGCGGCGGTCCATCTTCAGGATCTGGAACGGCTGCTTCAGACCCATCAGCGGGCCAGCATCACGCACCGGGCGCACGTCAACCTGGCTACCGGGCAGGAATGCCACGGCGCCGCCCAGATCGACGGTAAAGCCACCCTTGACGCGGCCGAAGATCGCGCCTTCGACGCGGGCGTCGTCGGCATAGGCCTTCTCAAGACGGTCCCATGCCTCTTCGCGGCGGGCCATCTCGCGGCTGATCACGGCTTCGCCGCGGGCGTTCTCTGCAGCGCGCAGGAACACTTCGACTTCGTCGCCGACGCCGATTTCGGGCGCTTCACCGGGGTTTGCGAATTCTTTCAGATCGACGCGGCCTTCCATCTTGTAGCCGACGTCGATGATGGCCTGGCCGGCTTCGACGGCGATGACCTTACCTTTGACGACAGAGCCCTCTTCGGGCGTGTCCATTTCGAAGCTTTCGTTAAGGAGGGCTTCGAACTCCTCCATTGCTGCGTTTGCCATGTGGCGGTTCATTCCTTTTTCAAACGTATTCTGGCCAGGCGGTTGTCTCCGCCGGTCTTGGGTTGGTCGGACGATTCGTAAAACAAAGAGGGCCGGAAGTTCCGACCCTGCTCGATCATCTTTGTTATACGGCCAATCGCCGGTTCGACGGGCGCTCTATACGGTGTCACGGCCGCTGTGGCAAGGGGTCGAAGGCCCGTAGCGCGGCGATGGCGACAGGGTCGGGGCGGGTGCCGTCCGGGGCATTCAGCCGGTAGGCGCCCTTCCAGCCGGTCGAGACGGCGCGGCAATGCAGCAGCTCCAGCCCCTTGTGGGTGCGCCCGTGCAGGAACGGCAGCCGCTCCAATCCGTGCACGTCCCAGCTGAACCCGCCCAGCGCCCCGCCGGGCGCCAGGCACCACTTGGGCGCGGTGCGTTTGGGCGGGTTGTGCATGTGGGTGTGGTCAGCGTGGGTATAAGGCCCGTCCGTTCCCGGCGCGGGCAGCCGCCAATGCGCGCCGATCTGGACAAAGCCCAGCCGGCTGCGCACCGCGGCGTCAAAAACGTTGGTACCGTCGAGGCTGGCGACCAGCTCGTCGATATCGACATTCAGCACCGCCCGCGCCGCAGGCAGGAACCGCAACCGCGCGACGTTCTCCAGCGCGGTCTGCATGTATTTTTCCGAGTTGCGATGCGGTTTCTCTCCGCGCGGGCCGTATTTCCATGGCGCGTCCAGCACCGTCACCTGCGCCAGCCCTAGGGGCGCCAGCGCCGCTTCGATCTCGTCCAGCCCATAGCGCGAGGACCCGTTGTCCAGAAAGAACACCGCCTGCAGGCCGTGGACCTTCTGGTGAAAGCGCGCATGATCGACGATCCAGTGCAGGTCGTTGTCCTTTTGCAGCATGAACAGGGTGTTCAGCCTGGCAAAGCCTGCCGGCTCGGTCGCGTTGACGGCGCTCTCGCCGCGCCAGCCGCCGATCTGCACAGACACGCGCTGAGGCGCACGGGCGGCGCGCAGCTCGGCCACGTAGTGACGCTTGTAGCGCCGCAGCCGCGCCAGGCGGACCGGCTGGCCATCCAGCGCAAAGCGGGCCGCGCGGAACGGCGCCAGCAGGTTGTTCAGCCGCGGTCCGACAAGGCAGACGCGCCCGCCCGTCCACAACGCGTCATACCAAAGCGTTTCGCGGTCCAGCGCCTGAAGATAGCCCTCGGTATGATAGCGCACATCGACAATCGAGTCGCGCCGCAGGTTGTCCGGCAGGGTCAGCGTGGCAAAGCTCATGATGCGTCAGGAATACCGCTCGACCCCGATCCACTGGCTGTCGCCATAGCGGTCGCCATGCGCCCAGCCCACCGGCAGCACGGCCTCGATCCGGGTCAGCGCTGCCTCGTCCAGCTCCAGCGCGGCGCCGGCGATCAGCTCTTGCAGGTGCGCGACCGTGCGCGTGCCCGGGATCGGCAGCACATGCTCTCCCCGCGACAGCACCCAGGCCATCGCCAGCGCCGCGGCGCTGGTACCCATTTCGGCTGCCAGCGTGCGGAACCGGTCCGTGGCCGCCAGATTGGCCGCGAACTCGGGGCCCAGGAAGCGCGGGTTGACCTTGAAGAACGGGTTCGACGCGACCCCGTCACGCCCCACCGGACGGTCGGTCAGAAGCGAGCGCCCAACCGGCGAAAAGGCGACCAGCGTCGTGCCCAGTTCGGCGCAAGCCTGCACCAGCCCCAGGTCGGGCGCGCGGGTCGACAGCGAATATTCCGACTGCACCGCTGCGATCGGCGTCACCGCATGGGCGCGCCGCAGGGTCCAAGGGGCGACCTCGGACAGGCCCACAGCGCTGCATTTGCCGCTGGCCACCAGCCGCGCCAGCGTCTCGGCCACCTCCTCGATCGGGCGGGCGACCTCACGCCGGTGGATGTAGAACAGGTCGACGTGATCGGTGCCAAGCCTTTGCAACGACTTGTCCAGCTCCGCCTCAAGATGCGCGGCGGAATTGTCGATCCGCCGATTGCCCGCAGCATCGGCGGTGATCGAGGCCTTGGTGGCGATATGAAACGCCTCGCGCGCGCCGGGACGGGCCGCCAGATAGGCGCCGATCACCTGCTCGGATTTACCCATGCCATAGATATTGGCGGTGTCAATATGCGTGATCCCGGCATCGCGCGCCGCGTCCAGCACGGCAAAGCTGTCCTCTTGGGTGGTGGCGCCATAGAAGCCGGCAAAGGACATCGCCCCAATGCCAATACAGGACAGCACCGGACCATCGCGGCCCATGCGGCGGGTTTTCATCGGGTTTCCTCCTGCTTCTGCGCGATCTGCCTGTCGATCAGCCGGATCGCCTCTGCCACGGCGGCAGCGATATCCAGCGCCGAGGTGTCGAGCATCGCGGCATCCTGCGCCGGCCGCAAGGGGGCGTCCGCCCGCCCCATGTCACGCGCGTCGCGTTCGCGCACATCGGCCAGAACCGCCTCATAGCCGGTGTCGATACCGCGGGCGACAAGTTCCGCCAGGCGGCGCCGCGCGCGCACCTCTGGACTGGCGGTGACAAACAGCTTGGCCTCGGCATCGGGACAAATGACCGTGCCGATATCGCGCCCGTCCAGCACCGCGCCACCCGCGCGCCGGGCAAACGCACGCTGGAAATCGACCAGCGCCGCGCGCACCTCGGGGATCACGGCAACCTTGCTGGCCGCCTGCGCCACCTCGGGCGTGCGCAGCGCAGCACCGTCCAGGTCATCTGCCACCAGCGCCCGCGCCGCCGCCTCGGGATCGGTGCCGTCCAGCACCCGTCGGCCCACCGCCCGGTAAAGCAGACCGGTGTCGAGGTGGGCAAAGCCGTAATGCTCGGCCACGGCGCGCGAAATCGTGCCCTTGCCCGCCGCGGCGGGTCCGTCGATGGCGATGGTAAAGCTCATGACCGGCGATACACCTGATAGATCCGTTGCGGCCCCTCGGGCCCGGGGTTTTCCATATAGACGCTCAGCAGCGTGCCGTCCTGCGAAACCCGCCGTCGCGCCCAGGCACGCCGCGTCTGGCCGGCAAAGGCCGCGCTGTCCAGCGTCGAAGGGTCCGGCGCCGACACCGTGAAATGCGTCAGCCCCGGCAAGTCCGAGGGCTCTTCGCTCCCGTCGGCCGGCGCCGAGAAGCTGGCCGTTTGCGGCGCGCCGTCCTTGGTCCAGCGGATGACAAAGACAAAACGCCCGTCAATCAGCCCGATCTCGTAGCGCCCGTCTTCGGGCGGCGAACCCGGCGCATAGTGGCACAGCTCCGGTATCAGCGTCCAATGGCCCACACTGCGATGCGTCATGCCCGCCTGTCCTTTCCCTGTCCCGTCTTCACCGCAAAAAGCAGCGCCGCCAGCGCGCCCGCCAGCAGAACGAACTTGGTCACCGTGAACTGTGACGCCAGCGTCGCAATCGCGGGATCAAAGCCCCCGGCCCCCGCCCGCACCAGGTCGCGCAGCAGCGCGTTCTCGCACAGATCCATCACCGCATAGCCCCAGGCCGGCAGCAACAGCACCATGCGCGACCAGCTGAACAGCCCGCGCGACAGCCGCAGCAACATCAGCGTGAACCACAGCCCCAGCAGCAGCGGCAACGCGGTGTCCGCCCAGCGGATATCGGTCAGGTACAGCGCCCGCCCCGCCGGGCTGAGCGCGGCCACGAACTCGGCCGCCTGCTCGGGTGTATAGCCGGTCGCGCGCATGTCCAGCGGCGACAGCCCGCCCGCTTCGGCCCGCAACCGTCCCCCGTCCAGCCACAGCAGCAGCACCAGCGTGACGCCAGTCACCACCGTGACCCCGATCCTGGCGGCCCGGCCTACCCCATGTTTGTGATCCGCGCGCCCAGCGCCGTCAGAAGCGGCCCGAACACCGGGAAAGATGTCGCGATCGCGGTGCCATCGTCCACCGTCATCGGCGCCTCGGTCGCCAATCCCATCACCAGGAAAGACATCGCGATACGGTGGTCGAGGTGAGTTTCCACCGTCGCCCCGCCCGGCACGGCGCCATGGCCCAGCCCGTGCACGGTCCACCAGTCCGGCCCTTCGTCCACCGTGACCCCGGCGGCGCGCAGCCCCTTGGCCATGGCGTCGATCCGGTCGGATTCCTTGACCCGCAGTTCCTTCACCCCCGGCATGTGCGTCTTGCCCGCGGCAAAGGCCGCCACCACCGAAAGCACCGGGTATTCGTCGATCATGCTCGCCGCGCGCTCCGCCGGCACCTCGATGCCCTTCAGGTCGGGCGAGAAGCGCGCGCGCAGGTCCGCCACCGGCTCGCCCCCCTCCTCGCGCAGGTTCTCGAACACCAGGTCGGCGCCCATCTCCTGCAAGGTGGTGAACAGCCCCGCCCGCGTCGGGTTCAACCCGATGTTCGGCACCAGCACGTCCGATCCCGGCACGATCAGCGCCGCGCAGACCGGAAAGGCCGCCGAGGACGGATCGCGCGGCACGGCGATGGTCTGCGGCTTCAGCTCGGGCCGGCCCACCAGCGTGATCTCGCGCCCTTCGGCGGTATCTCTGACCCGCACCTCGGCGCCGAACCCCGCCAGCATCCGCTCGGAGTGGTCGCGCGTCGCCTCGCGCTCGATCACCACCGTCTCGCCCGGCGCGTTCAGCCCCGCCAGCAGCACGGCGGACTTCACCTGCGCAGACGGCACCGGCGTGGCATAGCGCACCGGTACGGGATCCGCCGCGCCGACCAGCGTCAACGGCAACCGCCCGCCCGACCGGCCCACCGCCCGCGCGCCGAACAGCGCCAGCGGGTCAGTGACCCGCGCCATCGGCCGCTTGTTCAGGCTGGCGTCGCCGGTGAAGGTCGCCACGATGGGCGAGGTCGCCATCGCCCCCATG